>DAIRWG010000058.1:0-15254 GCA_036802405.1 Alloprevotella sp. | reverse complement strand
AAATAGAAGCCGACCTCAATGCAACCCAGCTGGAAGCCGTCACCTACTGCGACGGCCCCTCTCTCGTCATTGCAGGAGCTGGCTCTGGCAAGACCCGCGTGTTGACCTACAAAATTGCTTACCTGCTGCAACACGGCCTTGAACCTTGGCAAATCCTTGCTCTCACGTTCACAAACAAGGCAGCGAAGGAAATGAATGAGCGAATTGCCCAATTATGCGGCAATGATTTCACACGCTACCTGTGGAGCGGAACCTTTCACAGTCTTTTTGCACGCATTCTCAGACAGGAATCCCAAGCCATAAACTATCCCAACGATTTCACCATCTACGATGCAACTGACTCTAAATCACTCATTAAGACCATAGTCAAAGAATTCCAACTCGACGACAAGGTATACAAGCCCAACGTAGTGGCTGGGCGTATTTCTGAAGCAAAGAACCACCTGATTGTTCCATCGGCCTATGCTGCAGACGGAAGCATAGCCAAGCGCGACAGAGTGGACGGACTGGCCTACGTCGCAAAAATATACACAACCTATCAGCAACGCCTGCGGCAGGCTGGAGCCATGGATTTCGATGACCTGCTGCTCAACATGTTCCTGCTCTTGCGCGACAATCCAGAAATCAGGGAACGATACATGAAGCGGTTCCAATACATCCTTGTTGATGAGTACCAGGACACCAACATGGCTCAGCACCGCATCCTCACACTGCTCACGAATCCTCAATCACGCATTTGCGTGGTGGGCGATGATGCACAAAGCATCTACGGATTCAGAGGTGCCGACATCAAAAACATTCTCGGATTCAAAGAGGATTATCCCAATGCCCGCATCATCAAACTGGAATGCAACTACCGTTCGACCCGCAACATCGTCGAAGCCGCCAACTGCATCATCAGCCACAACAAGGGACAAATCAAGAAGAAAGTGTACGCCGCCGGTGATGAAGGTGACAAACTGCAGCTTTTCTCAGCCAAGACCGACAAGGAGGAAGCGCTTAAAGTGGTAGCGAGAATCATCAAACTGCACCGACAGGGCATCGGATACGACGAATTTGCGCTTCTCTACCGCACGAACGCCCAAAGCCGCTCATTCGAAGAGGCATTGCAAGGAGCGTCCATTCCCTATCGCATCTACGGAGGGTTGTCTTTCTACCAGCGAAAGGAAATCAAAGACGTGATGGCCTATCTCCGCTTGGCATGCAATCCCGACGACGAAGAAGCATTTCGCCGCATCATCAACTACCCCACACGCGGAATCGGCAGCACTACAATCAACAAGCTGCAGCTGGCTGCCGCCCATAATGACACCAGCATGTGGCGCGTGGCCAACGACCCCGTAGCCTATGGCATCAACTTCAATGCAGGCACGCTCAAGAAAATATCGACATTCTGCACGATGATCAAGTCGTTCAGAGAAAATGCAAAAACGCAAAGTGCCTATTCCGTGGCATTCAGCATCATACGTGACAGTGGCATTGCTGCGGATTTTCTGACCGAAAAATCTGCAGAAAACATTGCCAGACAAGAAAACGTGGATGAATTTCTCGGCTCCATCAAAGCCTTTGAAAAAGAGCGTGCCGAACAAGGAGACGCCCATACACTTTTGGCTGATTTTCTGCCGACCGTGGCACTGCTCACAGACGGAGACCAAAAGTCTGATGAGACTCCGCGCGTAACGCTCATGACAGTTCACGCTTCGAAAGGCCTTGAATTCGACACGGTCTTTGTGACCGGACTTGAAGAAGACCTCTTCCCCAATGCCAATGCAAGGCTTTACCCCAAAGAAATGGAGGAAGAAAGAAGGTTGTTCTATGTGGCTGTGACGAGAGCCAAAAACCACTGTTTCTTGAGCTATTCACAAACCCGTTACCGTTGGGGAAGTTTGGACTTCTGCGAACCCAGCCCGTTCATTGACGAAATTGATGAAGACTTCATCGAAACTGAAGCGCAGCACACGTCTCCGCACATTTTTGCCAGACAAAACAAGATGGCCAAATGGAAGGACTATGGTGCAGACGATTCATCCGACAAACGCTGGAACAGGAACGACCGAACTCCATCCTGGAAAAAATCCGTCAGCGACACCATGCGCACTGACGAATTGCAGTCCACGCCTTACGGCCACAGCAGGAATTACGACGACCTGCCAGTCATGACACCCAAGAAAGTGGCACCGCCCCAAGTCCCCAGCGGCATGAAGAGAGTAAGCACCATGACTACAGGCAAAATGGATACATCTCGTTACGTGACAACCGACCTGCAAATCGGGCAATCGATCGAACATGAACGGTTCGGAAGGGGAAAAATCATAGGAATTGAAGGAACGGGCGACAACATGAAACTCAGAGTCCAGTTTGACACATCTGGCTGCAAAAACCTTTTAGCCAAATTCGCCAAATTCAAAAGGCTCTGAACCAAACAAAGCCTCCATATGCTCCAAATTTGGCACATTCTGCCCTTCGAACGTGCATTTTTCCGAGCAGATGAAGGGAACTTTAGATAAAATCTGTATCTTTGCACGGAAATTATAACATGACTGTTTCTGAAGCAGTGATACATTTCCTGAAACGGGGAACCAAATTGCAGGAAATCCAACAAGAGTTCATCCAACAAAGAAAAAGATGAAGTGCAATGCCCGCAAGATTTGTGCATACGGAAAATGCGGCACGAGCTCTTCTTCAACGCGATATTATATGGGAATTTTACAAGACAGATTAGCAAAGTACACCTTGCCGCAAGAGTACATGGCAAAGGGCGTTTACCCCTATTTCCGTGAGATTGAAGGAAAGCAGGGCACGGAGGTGGAAATGGGAGGACATCACGTGCTGATGTTTGGCTCCAACGCCTACACGGGACTCACCGGCAACGAACGAATCATCAATGCAGGAATCGCAGCCATGAAGAAATATGGTTCTGGCTGCGCCGGATCCCGCTTTCTCAACGGGACACTTGACCTCCATGTCAAATTGGAAAAGGAGTTAGCCCAATTTGTAGGAAAGGAAGATGCACTCTGCTATTCCACTGGATTCACCGTAAATTCGGGGGTCATTTCATGCCTCACCGGACGTGAAGACTACATCATCTGCGATGATCGCGACCATGCATCAATCGTAGACGGACGCCGTCTGTCGTTCTCCACCTGCTTGAAATACAAGCACAACGACATGGCCGACCTTGAACGTCAGTTGCAGAAATGCGCACCGGAGGCCGTAAAGCTGATTGTCGTTGACGGCGTGTTTTCCATGGAAGGCGATTTGGCAAACCTGCCCGAAATCGTGAAGCTGAAGCACAAGTACAATGCCACAATCATGGTGGATGAAGCTCACGGCATCGGAGTGTTCGGACGCCAAGGCCGGGGCGTTTGCGATTATTTCGGATTGACCGATGAGGTGGATCTCATTATGGGCACATTCAGCAAGTCGTTGGCATCTATCGGCGGTTTTATTGCTGCTGACGAGAGCATTATCAATTGGCTGCGCCACAATTCACGCACATACATTTTCTCTGCTTCCAACACGCCCGCTGCAACAGCTTGCGCCATGGAAGCCTTGCACATCATTCAGGAAGAACCCGAACGCATAGAAGCCCTTTGGGAAGTAACTCACTACGCACTGAAGAAATTCAAAGAAGCTGGTTTCGAAATCGGCGACACCCAATCTCCTATCATTCCGCTCTATGTGCGCGATGTGGAAAAGACCTTCGTGGCCACCGCCCGTGCTTTTGATGCAGGCGTGTTCATCAACCCTGTCATCCCCCCTGCTTGCGCCCCCCACGACACCCTCGTGCGCGTAGCACTTATGGCCACCCACACCAAAGAGCAAGTGGATCGTGCCGTAGACGCGTTAGCCAAAGTATTCCGTGATTTGGACATCATCAAGGGTTAACACATAATCATCAAGGCTTGTGTCTGTGTCAGTACACGAGCAACGACCATTCCCCATCAAGCCCTCTTGACCGTTATGAACGGCAAGGGGGCTTGACTGTTTCTTCGTTCCGATGTCACCACAGCATAACCCCTCCTCTCAAGAACCGAAAGCCCGATTGCTAAAAAGTTGCTGCAAGCATATTAAGAAATGGATAAAAAGCTTTGGCTTTTGTTCAACTTCTCTTAACTTTGCACACGAGTTTTAAAGCGCTCGCAACAATCAAAACCCACGCGATATGGATTTCTTCTATCTCGGAATTCTCATATTCCTGATTCTTCTGGCCACATTCGACCTTTCCGTTGGTGTAGCCAATGATGCTGTCAACTTTCTCAGCCCCGCAGTAGGTGCAAAGGCAGCCAAGTTCAAAACAATTTTGCTTGTAGCGGCCATTGGCATCTTTGTCGGTGCCAGCACAAGCAGCGGCATGATGGACATCGCCAGGCACGGCATTCTCAATCCTCTTTACTACACTTTAGACGATGTGATGTGCATTTTCCTTGGCGTAGCAGCTACCGATGTCATATTGCTCGATATTTTCAATACACTTGGAATGCCTACCTCCACCACCGTATCGATGGTGTTCGGGCTAATGGGAGGCAGTTCGGCTTTAGCCATGTCGAAGATTTTGGGTTCTGGTGTCACCTATGCACAACTCATCAACACCGACAAAGCCTTAACGGTCATCATCGGTATATTCCTGTCGGTGGCCATCGCCTTCGTAGTCGGTTTGCTGGTCATGTGGATCACTCGCGTGGTTTTTACTTTCCACTACAAAAAGCACCTTCGCTACAGCATCGCCATCTTTGGTGGAATCTCAGTCACTTCCATCTTCTTTTTCCTATTGGTCAGCGGCCTCAGAAACTCCTCTATCCTTGCTTCCATCGGCTGGACTCCAGAATGGATTGATACGCACTATTTCCAAATCATGGGAGTTAGCCTTATCGCTTTTACCCTGTTGATGGAAATTTTGCACCTGCTTCATGTGAACATCTTCAAGATAGTCGTATTGTTCGGTACATTCTCATTGGCCATGGCCTTTGCCGGAAACGACTTGGTCAACTTTATTGGAACGCCGTTGGCCGGACTTGAATCCTATCTTGACTTCTCGCAACACCCGGGCGCCGATGCCACAAAGTACATGGTGAGCGTTCTGGCGGGCGAAAGCCATTTGCCGTGCAAGCAACTATTCCTCATTGGAGCAGGCATGGTCATGACTATCGCCATCTGCACTTCGAAGAAAGCCCAAAAGGTGGTTGAAACAACGGTCAACCTCTCGCGCCAAGACGATGGAGAAGAAGTGTTCTCGTCCTCAAAGATTGCTCGCCGTACGGTCCGTACGGTACTCAACACGACAAACACCATTTCAAAGTATGTGCCCGCAAGTACAAAAGCATGGATTAACAAACGCTTTGACAACGAGGATGTCGCGTTAGAAGACGGTGCCGCCTTCGACCTTGTACGTTCGGCAGTCAATCTTGTACTTTCAGGCTTGCTGATTGTGGTCGGAACTGCCCTGCAACTGCCGCTTTCCACCACTTATGTAGCATTCATGGTGGCCATGGGTACTTCATTAGCCGACCGTGCTTGGGGAAGAGAAACAGCCGTCTACCGCATCACGGGTGTCATCACAGTCATCGGCGGTTGGTTCATCACGGCAGGTGCAGCATTTATCTTGAGTTTCCTCATAGCAACGATCAACCATCTGGGTGGATTCATTGCCATGATTCTGGTAATGTGTACTGTGGCAGCGGTGGTCATCAACAATAACAGGAAATTCAAGAAAAAAGCCGAATCAGAAACAGTCGACACGTTGTTCCGACAGATTGTCAGATGCCACGACAAGGCCGAAACCTGGCAGCTGCTCTGCCAGCACGTACGCCTGTCCCAAAGTGATGCCATTTGCTTTGCACGGAGCACTTTCAGAAACATCACTCAAGGTCTGATGCACGAAAACATAAAGGACCTGCGAACGGCATCACACGCCATCGAGGATGAAAAATCCATCTGGAAGCGTTATCGTCGCAAGGAGATTGTCGGCATGCGCAAAATCGACTACCTCTTGGCAGTTGAAAAGAACACATGGTTCCACTTGGGCTGCAACAGCATCACCCAAATGATCTACGGTTTGAAACGTATGCTTGAGCCTTGCGTTGAACACGTCGACAACAACTTCAACCCCATACCCAAGGCTTATGTTGATGAGTTCATCCCCATCTGCAACGAAATTGACAGCTTCCTCGAGCGGGCAGACATCATGATTAAAGCTGGGGATTTCTCGCAAGCAGAAGAACTGTTGGTAGAAGGAAATGCCATCAAGAGCCGCATTTCCCAAATACGCCACCAGCAGCAAGATCGCATCCAGCAAGAGAACAGCAACATCAGAGCATCATTGCTCTACTTGTCAACACTTCAAGAAAGCCAAGAACTAATCAGCATAGCACGTCATCTGCTAAGAGCCAGCAAGCGTTTCCAAACGCAATAGCAAAGCAATGCGCTTTAGTGAACGCCAGACACGGCAACGACCCACATGGAACTTAAGCATCAAAACGCTTTATCCAAGTGGGTCGTTTGCTAATTAAGAACGAATTCTCAGCATAGAGCAAAGATGAATCAAGAACCAGCCTACGACATCCACTCCATCGAACAACTTATTCGCAAAGACATTGTGGACTATGTAAACAGCCATGCGCCACGAGCCTTGGCTACCGATTATCTGAGACTGCACGCCAACGAAAGCCCTTTCAACTCCCCAGAGAACAGGTATCCTGAAACATCACTCATCCGGCTCAAATCGCAATGGGGGTGTCATGAAGGAATCCCTTCAAGATGCTGTTACCTATGTCAGGGAACAGAAGAGGCCATCGATCTGGCTATGCGCATTTTCTGCACCCCAGGACAAGACGAAGTGATTGTCCCGCATCCCTCACGAAGTATCTATACCAAACGCGCCAAAATCAACGGCATCGGAATTCAGCACACAGAACTACACGCTCCAAACTTTCAACTGGACATGGACCACATTGCAGACATGATGCACCCCAACACAAAGATGCTTCTGCTATGCAATCCAAACAGTCCAACCGGCAATCTCCTGTCAGCAACCGATATTGCCACTTTAGCAGATTTGTTTCCAGGAATGATTGTGATTGACGAAAGCTACATTGAGTTTTGTTCCAAGCATACTTCTGTCATGCTTCTTAATCATCACCCGAACCTCATCATCATCCGGTCGTTCTCACACGCATGGGCATCTGCAGCCATACGCATGGCAGCTGTTATCGCCCACCCCAAAGTAATCCGGCACTTTGAGCAAGTCGGACTCACACACCCCATCAGCACGCTTTGCGCCGACTATGCCGAACGGCTTGTGAAGCACCGTTTGGATGTAGACAAATGGGTACGCCAACTGATAGATGAACGAGGCAAAGTAATCACGGCACTGAAGGAATTGCCCATATGCCAGCGCGTTTACCCGTCAGAAACGAACTTTCTGTTAGTCAAAATGCTTCAATGCCGCGAAGTGGTCAGCTATCTCAACCAGCAACACATTGCTGTTGCTGAATGTACTGATTCAGCCCTTACTGATTGCATCAGAATTACCATTTCACTTCCCATTGACAATTCACGGCTGCTCGGAGCTCTGCGCACTTACTGTGAGTTGCACCATTTGAAGCCACTACGCCCTATCGTATAAAATATCAAAGCACAGATACAACATAAAACGAGACGGCATACCCATCGATATGTCGTCTCGTTTCAAGTATTCCAAGAGGTTACCCTACTTTTTTATATCCAACAAATAAGTGACCTTAGCCACTATCGTTGAATTGTTGGACCGACTGAATACATCCTTTTTCGAGTTTTTAAATAAATCCGACAGTCCATAATAGTAACGCCCCTCCACCAAGAAATGTCCCACTCCTGTTGAGATTTCCAGTCCGAGGCCCGCCGTTATCCCATAGTCAAAGCGGTTATCCACACTCATGGCATATTGAGCAAACATCCCATTCGGACGGTCAGGATTTCCTTCTCCGTTCAGGGTGAAATCAGATTGGCTCGAAGACTCCCCCAAGCAGTAACCCAACTGCGGGCCAGCCAAAAAATAGCCCATAGCTCCGCGCGTTTCCCGTCCCCATGCCAGTCGAGCCAAAAATGGCACCTGCAGATAATGCATGTTGCGCTGATAGGTGTCGGGCAAAGGTTGGCTGTTTGCATTCAGCACATGCTCTTTCCAGCCCAGCTCAGAATAATTCAACTCTACCTGAAGCGCGCATAGAGCCTTGAAATACTTCTCACTGGTGAAGCGTGCCACTACTCCAACGGTAGGCCCCAAATGCAAATATTGCTTGATAGTCGGGTCAAAACCGACGCTGTTCATACTCACACCTCCTGACACGCCCAAAGCTATGCTATGGCGTGCTTCTCCCACCTGTGCATGCAGTCCTGAAGCAGCAGCCAAGAGCGGAAGAAGCACCCACGTCCTAAATTTTCTGTAAACGAATGATTTCGACATATTTGAACTTACCGTCTGTGCCACCTGTTATTTGGCAGAAAGTTTTACGATACTGTTATTTGGCATAAAGTGTACCAACCACATGCTTCGACTCACATAGCCACCATTGCTTGTAGCCTTCATGAAGCGCAGATCCGACTGCAAACGAGGAATTGATGCCACGGTTCCTTCTGCCGGAGTTTGCGTATTGAAGTCATATCCGTAAGTAGCCAATCCCCCCAACATGCTGATTGCGACATCGTAGCCCAAAGGGGCCATTCGTGGCATACAACTCAGCAGCTTCGTTTTGAACCACCTCTCATAATCATTTCCAAAGCGAATGGCATCCGCCGTATAGGGATAAAAGTAACTGGTTGACAGCACGTACGTGTCAGCAACATGGAAATCCTTCCGATAGTTTCCGTCAGCAAACTGAATCCAATGGTCATATCCGAGCAAAGAGAAGGAACTTTCCGGAAGCAACTTCTGCATTTCCTTCACCATTGCTAATGACGAGGCCATTTGTTCTTCACCAGCATCATCTGGCAGCAGAATGAAGTGCCCCTTGCCTTTCGGCCTGAGCAATTCTGCTACAGCTGCTGCAGACGAATGGGCGGGCACTCCCACCACTTCATACCCGGCACTATTCAAACGGGCCATCATGCTTTGGCAAAAAGCAGACTTTCCACCTTTCGAGGATTGAACAAACACAAATCGGTCACTCTTCTTAAACACCGAAAGCACCAAGTCCATAGCCAGCGTTTGCTCAAAGTCAGCAGGTGTGTTCACCACGAACAAGTTCGACTGAAATTCCACCTGAGGTACCTTTGAAGAGAAAGGCACGACCACGCGGGTTTTTGCATTAGCACAAGCACTGACATCCGAAAAATGCGAAGGATACACAGGGCCGACAATCACGTCAGGATGCATCGCCCGAACCGTATCCATGAGCTGAGCCACAGAACGAGCGGACGAAGGCTCTTGAAAAGCATGCACCTCGACATTCACGCCACGTTCCCTCAATGCCTCAACACCCATCAGCATGCCGCGATAGAACTCAACGCTCCTCAAGTTCTCCATCTTGTTACCCACCAACGGGAGCACTACAGCCAAACGAACCGTGCTGATTCCCACATAACGGGGGGACTTGGGGTAGACCTTCACCGGAATCTTGATGACCATTCCCTTTTTCAACTTATAGCCATCTTCCTTCAATTGTGGATTTGCCTCCATCAATTCATCCACCGTTATGCCGTTAGCCTTGGCCAACGCATAGGGGGTATCCTTACGTTTCACCTTGTAGTCCTTGTACTGCACCACGGGTTTGGCAGGCAACGGTTTCACAGGCTGCGCTTCAGGGATTATGCCCGATGGTATCACGATTATCTGACCACTTTGAATGTGGTCAGCATCCAATCCCCGATTGTATTCCAGTATTCGCTGCACGCTGACACCATAGTTTTGGGCTATTTTGAAGAGCGTTTCCCCACTCTCAACCTTATGCTTCGTTACCGAAATTTGCGCCATAAGAGGTAACGAGGTTCCAAACAGCATGAGCAGTCCCGACAGGACTATACGCACAAACGTACGACTAAAATGTTTCATCATTTGCATTTGTGATTCATATAACATGTGCTAAGCAGCCAGTGCCCCAACACCGCTCAAAAGCAGCCTTGCAATCCAGCAGGCGATTGGATAAGCGGTGCATAACACGATTTGTCACGCAAAAATACACAAAATCCATCAGAGTTTTGTTCTTTATTGGAAGAAAAAACGTACTTTTGAAGCTCAAACCAATAATCCAACTTTTAGATGAAATCGAACAACATACGTCTTCTCCTCTTTCTGTCTGCCCTATTATTGGCAGCAGCCTCACCTCAAACAGCCCTTGCGCAAAGAGGAAAGAAGGCCAATGCCACATCCTCATCGCCATCATCCCAGCCTTCACAGACCAGTGCTGAAAAGCTTATACAAGACTATCGCTTCGAACAAGCGGCACAGTGGTTGCAACGCGAACTTGCTGCAGCTAAACGCGGTAACAAAAACACGGAAAGGCTGGAAGCGGAACTTCAACGCGCCAATTTAGGCCAGGACATGCTCAGGGGCACTGAAAAGGTGCTGTTTGTCGACAGTTTCACTGTGGCACGCAACCATCTGGTGCAAACGATCAAATTGAGCAGAGAAGCAGGTACCTTGGTCAACCTCACAGACATCAGGAATCAGCTGTCCAACACTCCGACAGAGTTGGGCAATGCGGGCTACATCAATGAGCTGAACGACCGACTCATATTTTCAGCTACCGACACTTTAGGACAAGCCAAAAGGCTTTGGACTTCCTATCGGACGGGAGCCGATTGGGGTGCACCGGCCCCATTGCCAGGACTTGACACAGACGAAGCCGACCGCGACTATCCCTTTATGATGGCCGATGGAAACACGCTATACTTTGCAGCTCAAAGTGAAGAAAGCCTTGGTGGATACGACATTTTCGTCACACGCTATGACGCCACCAGCCATCGTTTTCTTAAGCCCGAAAACGTGGGCATGCCGTTCAACTCACCAGCCAACGACTATCTAATGGGCATCGACGAGACGACCGGGCTCGGGTTCTTCGTCACCGACCGTCGGCAACCCGCCGACAGTGTCTGCGTTTACATTTTCCAACCTTCATCCACACGCGAAACATACGAACTCACGGCCGACAATGAAGAAGAGGTGAAAAGCGCGGCACAAATTCTGAGCATAGCCCAATCGCAAACGGACGCTGAAGCGCTCAAGGAAGCACGCTTACGCATGCAGCGAGCAGATGTGTCAGGCAAGCAAAGCAACAAGAGCAGATACGTAATCAGCGATCATACGGTTTACACTTCGCTTCAGGAATTCCGCAGCGATGCAGCTAGAAGAATCGCCCAACAGGCTAACGAAGTGAAGGATGAGTTAGAGAAACTCCTTCAGGCATACCGTAAGCTGCAATTGCAGGTGTCGCTCAACAAGGGCAGGCGCTCTGCATCAACAAATGAAGAAGCCAAGCAAATGACACTACGCATACCCGAACTGCGCAAAAGCATCCAAACGCTCGAACGAAATATGCGAAAAGCCGAACTGAGCGTAACCTCACCCCATTAAGCTTGAACAGAATCATGCAGCATTCCACTGCATAAACACATCATCACTAACACCACGTTTACACGGGAAGGAAACGGCTTGTTCTAAGCCAAGTCGGATAATCTCAGCCCCTTCGCTTTTCGCCCCGTACAAACGTTTAACAAAACCTACAACTATGCAAAACCCCATTCCCTCTTCGGAGCTCATCATCAATGCCGATGGCAGCATCTTCCATCTGCACGTGCTCCCAGAACAGTTGGCCGACAAGATCATCCTGGTCGGCGATCCCGGTAGGGTACCCCTCGTAGCCTCGCACTTCGAAAGCAAGGAATGCGACGTGCAAAGCCGAGAATTCCACACCATCACTGGTCGGTATCAGGGAAAACGCATCAGCGTCATTTCCACAGGTATCGGCTGCGACAATATCGACATCGTGCTCAACGAAGTGGATGCCTTGGCCAACATCGATTTTCAGACAAGAACTGTCAAGCCCACACTCCGGCAACTTGAAATAGTACGCATCGGCACCTGCGGCGGACTTCAGCTCAACACCCCCGAAGGAACTTACGTGGCCAGTGAATACAGCATCGGGTTCGACGGCCTCCTCAATTTTTACGCCGGACGCAACGAGGTGTGCGACCTTGACTTCGAGGAAGCTTTCCTGAAACACATGCATTGGCATGGCAACCAATGCATTGCCCATCCCTATGTCATCCAGAGCGACGCACAATTGCTCGACCGTATTGCCGGAAACGACATGGTACGCGGTGTAACCATTGCCTGCGGCGGATTCTTTGGCCCACAGGGACGCCAGCTGCGCTTGCCTTTGGCCGACCCCGAAGCCAACTCAAAAATTGAGGCATTCGAGTATCATGGACACCAGATCACCAACTTTGAGATGGAAAGCAGTGCCGTAGCCGGACTCTCACGCCTGATGGGGCATCATGCCACTACCGTATGCATGGTCATTGCAAACCGCAGAGCCGGAAAAGCAAACACCAACTACAAGAACTCCATTGACGGACTAATCAAGACGGTTCTCGACAGACTGTAAATCCTAAACACCTTAGCCTATTGCTGACTATATGGCAAGCCATTCGCAATCGTTCGTCTCCACACTGAAGACTCCCATAACGTCTTCAAACGGTGGTCACGCAAAACGACAGGAATGACTTGCCATATTTTCATACGAGCCGTATTACCCACGACCTTGCCCGTCAGGCACATACCTCAAAACCCCATCACATTCCCCAAAGGCATCCCCCGCAAACCACCTACCATCGGCTATACGACACCAATCCACCGAGTCACGCTTAGAAAGCGCCCAATAGCCACGGGCATCACCCACAGAGAAAGACGAGTAATAGCAGCCGATACCATAGCCACCACAGGGTTAAGACTTTGTACAAAGAGAAGCCTCATCAACTTACGACATCGCACCCCCAAAGCAGTAAGAGTAAGCATGTTAGCTCAACAATTTAATCATCAGAAACGTGACTCATCTATAATCTTGCCTTACAAAAACGCAAGTAGCCGCAAAAAAACTCTGCAAAAATTTGCCGATTAGAAAATAATATGTAAATTTGCGCTCGTTATCCGAAAAGCAATCTTTTTTACCTTAAGAGCTAATATCGTAGAAACACTAGTGGGACATCCGTTATCTTGGATGTTCCACTTTTTTCTGGTTCATCCCTAATCATCGGCCCCAAAGCTGCAATCAAAGACAGCGACCAGGCAAACAATCCGCCAAAGCAAACTACGACAGATCCGGCAAATAAGTAGGTGTTCGGAATCATTTTATACTTTCAAGATGCCCCTATCTCACAGATTTTGCGTAAGTTTGCACAGATTTAGAAAAGGGCAAGCACCCGGTTGAACCGTTCAAGCTCTCCATGCATGCCCACCCCATGTTCAACCACCAACTGTAATACGAAACATGTCCTGCATACTTCATATAGAAACATCCACATCCGTTTGCTCTGTAGCACTTTCACAAGACGGGGTCGTACTTCATAGCGAAGTCGACCAGGAAGGCCCCTCCCACGCCAAGGTATTGGCCCCATTTGTTGAGAATGCGCTCTCTTTTGCCGACAGTCATGCCATTCCCATTGATGCCGTAGCTGTAAGCAAAGGGCCTGGTTCCTACACCGGCCTCCGCATTGGAGTGAGTACGGCGAAAGGAGTGGCCTACGGACGCAATGCGCATCTGCTCAGCGTGTCCACCTTGAAGTTGCTCACCGTCCCCACCCTGCTTCATTCGGAATTGCCTGAAAATGCATTGCTTTGCCCGATGATTGATGCCCGCAGGATGGAGGTGTATTGCGCAGTTTACGATCGTGCGCTGAAAGAAGTGAAGCCCACACAAGCAATGATTGTCGAACCGCACACTTTCGATGAAATCCTCGACGAGCGTCCCGTATTCTTCATGGGGAACGGTGCTGACAAATGCGCTTCAGTCATTCAGCACCCCAATGCCCACTTCATCGCAAATGCAGTACCTTTGGCCAAGAACATGGTGCCTTTGGCAGAAATGGCCATAGCTCATGCTGAATTTGAAGACGTTGCCTATTTCGAACCATTCTACCTGAAAGAATTCGTGGCCACCCAATCGAAGAAACTGCTTTAACAAACAACCAAAGTTGGATCCTGCACTTAGAAGCAGCCATACTTCCCCAAGACTAATATGACAAGCAATTACGACAAAAGAAGCCAGGGCTTCCATAATGACACCAGCTATAACGGCATGGCATGGATGCCACACCCTCTGCAAGATGCCACCTCTACCTACAATTCCACCCAATCCCCACTAAAGATGCCGGAGTACGGAAGGCTCGTGCAGGACATGGTGAACTATGCCCTTCAAGTCGAAGACAGGTCAGAGCGGCAAGCCTATGCTGAAGCCATCGTTTCGGTCATGATGGGACTCAGTCCAAAAATGAAAGACGTGCCCGACTTCCAGCACAAGATATGGGATCACTTGGCGCAAATTGCCGACTACAAACTTGACATCGACTACCCCTACCCCGTGGAAAAGCCCAAGGAGCACATCCGCCCCCGCACACTCAGCTACCCCAAGGGGTACATTCGTTTCCGCCACTATGGGCGGCTCATCGAAAAAGCCTTGGCCGAATTGCATGATGCTCCGGAAAGCGAAGAGCGCGACAGACTGACTCGCTTAGTGGCAAACCGCATGAAGCGCAACCTGGCCGACTGGAAGGGTGATGGAGTGGAGGATTCGAAAGTGGCACGCGACATCAGCTACTACACCGAAGGAAATGTGCAGCCAGAATTCACCCAGCATCCGCTCATCCGAATAACAGAGAACAAATTCCGTACGCGCAAGAATAAAAGTCAGCAGTAGCCTCTGTTCACCCACAACCCAACAACTTTCAATCTGACATGGCATCTTTCATCATCGAAGGCGGCCACCGCCTAAAAGGCGAAATCACGCCACAAGGAGCAAAGAACGAAGCTTTGCAGGTGATTTGCGCCACCCTTCTCACCACAGAGGAAGTGCGAATCAAGAATATCCCCGACATTCTTGATGTCAACAACTTGATCGACCTTCTTGAGCGCATGGGCGTGACTACCAAATGGAACGCTCCAGGCGATTGCACCTTCTGCGCATCCGACATCAATCTTGACTATATATATAGCCCGCAATTCGTGGAGCAGTGTTCCAAGCTGCGTGGCTCCGTTCTCCTCATAGGCCCTCTTACGACCCGAT
>DAIRWG010000057.1:0-15260 GCA_036802405.1 Alloprevotella sp. | reverse complement strand
ACCACCCTAACCCACCCTAATCACCCTAACCCACCCTAATCACCCTAATCACCCTACCCCACCCTCCCCCAGCTGCAGAAAAAGCCCGCGAAGCCTTCCGCAGCACACAATAAATTCGTACTTTTGCCCCCGCATAGCGGTTCGCACCGCCCACAGGCAGCCCCCGACGGGGCCACGCAGGGCATTGCGATCAAAAGGGAAACGGGTGAGAATCCCGTGCAGTCCCGCTGCTGTAAGTTCCGTTTTTCGCCAGCCGGCACACACGACAGCCACTGGCCCTCCCACGCCACGGCAAGCCCCCACCAGAGCGCTTGCCCGCCCAAGGCACACACAGGGAAGGCCGGGAAGGTCCGGCACGGGCGGGAACAAGCCAGAAGACCTGCCGCCACTGAAGGGAATGCCCCACGAAAGCCTCCGAGGAGAGGCCGCACCTCCCGCCCACACTTCGTCCACACGCCACACCCCCCAAGCCCTCCCGCCACACCGCGCGAGGGGCGAAAGAAACCAGCTGCACTCCCCCACGCCCCCGAGCGCCAAGAGTGCGGCCCTGCAAGCTTATGTCCCACCAACCCATCATCACGACTCTACACCGGCTCTTGCTCGCCGCCGTGCTGCTGGCCGCGGCCTCACTGGGCGCACAAGCCCAAAGGCCGCACGCCACCCGCGCCGACAGCGCCCGCAGCACCGACGCCCTGACGGCCGACACGCTCCGCGCCGCCCAGGTCAGCGCACCCGCCCTGCGGCCGCAGGCCACGCTCGCCACCCTCCTCCAGCGCATCGACCGCCGCGCCATCCTCACCCAGGGCATCACCGACATGGGCGACGCCCTCCGCCGACTGGCCGGAGTGAACGTGCGCGACTACGGCGGGGCCGGCGGACTCAAAACGGTGAGCGTGCGCTCGCTCGGCCCCTCGCACACCGTCGTCACCTACGACGGACTCCCCCTCACCGACACCCAGCAGGGACAGATCGACCTCCAGCGGTTCCACACCGACCGCCTCGACGGCATCCAGCTCCACACCCTCGACCACGCCCAGCTCCTCTGCCCCGCACGCTGCGTGGCGGCAGCCGTGGTCGACCTCCTCACTGCCGCCCCCGCCGACACCCTCGCCCGATGGCACACCCAGGCCGCACTGCGCCAGGCATCCTGGCACACCTATGCCCCCTCGCTCGCCACCTCCGGCCGCCTCGGCAGGCATTCCGCCCTCAGCCTCTCGGCCGACCACTTCTTCGCACTCAACGACTACCCCTTCCACGTGAGCAACGGCGCGGCCAGCCAAACGCTCCGCCGCACCAACTCGCGCATGCAGAGCTTCACCACCGAAGCCTCCTGGCGCCACCGCCTCCCCTCGCTCGGAGCCACCCTCGAGGGCAAGGCCTTCGCCCACTTCAGCCACCGCAGGCTGCCCGGACAGGTGGTGCTCTACGTCAACTCCAACGACGAGCGGCAGGACGACCGCAACGCCTTCGCCCAGCTCCGGTGGCAGCAGCAGCGCGGCCCCTGGAGAGTGAGCACCGCCGCCCGCTACAACTGGCAGCAGCTGCGCTACGAGGACCGCGACGGGCAGTATCCCGGCGGACGCCTCCTCCAACGCTACACGCAGCGCGAGGCCTATGCCACCTTCGCAATCGAGCGCCGCCTGGCCCCCCACTGGGCCGTGGCCTCAGCCACCGACGTGGCCTGGGCCCACCTCGCCTCCAACCTCGCCACCGACCGCCGCGTCGGCCGCCTCACGCTGCTCGAGGCCCTCTCCCTGCGCTGGCAACTGCCCCGATGGCAGCTCACCGCACGCGCCCTGGCCCAGCACGCAGCCGACCACACCAGCGGCCCCACGGCCTCGGCCCCGGCCGATGCAGCCTCGCAAGGCACCGCGCGCACCCTGCACCGCATCACGCCCTCGCTCACCGCCTCGCTCCTGCTCGTGCAGCGCGCCCCGCTGCGCCTCATGGCCCGCGCAGGAGCCAAACTCACCAGCCGCATGCCCACCTTCACCGAGAGCTACTACTACCACCTCGGATCCACCACCCTGCGGCCCGAACGCACGCGCCAGCTGAGCCTCGGCCTCACCCTCCAGTCCACGCCGCAGCCCGCATGGTGGCCCCTGCTGGCCCTCACGGCCGATGCCTACTGCAACGGCGTGACCGACCGTATCGTGAGTGTGCCCTACAATCTGCAGGTGTGGCGCACGGTCAATCTCGGACGCACCTCGGCCACAGGCACCGACCTCACCCTCGAGTCGCGTTTCCGCGCCGCCCCGCGCCACGCCCTGCTCCTCACGGCAGCCTACTCCTGGCAGCGCGCCGTGGTGGGCCGCTCCGAGTCAAACTTCAAGCGCGGCGCCCAGCTGGCCTACACCCCGCGCCACAGCGGTTCGGCATCGCTGGCCTGGCAGAGCCCGTGGCTCACGCTCACGGCGCACACCACCTGGGCCTCACGCCGGTGGAGCACACTCGAGCACATGCCCACCACCCTCCTGCCCGCCTTCAGCGAATGGGGACTATCGGCCCACCGCACTTTCCGCCTCACCCGCACCGCCACGCTGCAGGCCCGCGCCGACCTCATCAACGCCTTCAACTGCCGCTACGAGCTCATCCGCCGCTACCCCATGCCCGGACGAGCCTATTCCCTCTCAGTCAAGGCAGAGTTCTGAAAGCCCTAATCCCCCCTAATCACCCCTAATCACCCTAATCACCCTAATCACCCTAATTCACCCTAATCACCCTAATCCCCCCTAATCACCCTAAAAACCCTAATTCACCCTAATCACCCTAATTCACCCTAATCACCCTAATCACCCCCAAAAAGAACTCATTTTTAAAAACTTCAACCCACATGTTCAAACACCTCAAGTTCGCAGCCATCGCGCTGCTGGCAGGCGCCGCATTCACCGCCTGCTCCGACGACGATCCGAAACCCCTCCCCACCCCGCAGGCCGGAGAGCAGGGAGCCTACGTCATCAACCAAGGCAACCAGTACGGCGGCGTAGCCGGCACCGTCACCGCCGTCAGCTTCAACCCCTGGCAAGCCGGCACCGCCGACGCCTTCGCCGCAGCCAACTCGCAGAGCCTCGGCGACACGCCCCAGGCACCCCACCGCTACGGTTCACGCATCTACATCCCCGTGTACGGTTCCAACCGCCTCTGGGTGCTCGATGCACAGACCCTCCGCATCATCAAGGCCATCGACACCAACGAACCCGAAGCCGTGTGCTCAGGCGAAGGCTACGTGTTCGTGGCCAACAACGACGGCTACGTCACCCGCATCGACACCGCCACCTACGCCCAGACGCGCGTGGCCGTAGGTCCCAACCCCGCCTCGCTCGCCTATGCCGACGGACAGGTGTTCGTCAGCATCAGCGACGGCTACAACTACGCCAACGGCTATGCCAACGGCAAGAAGGTGGCCGTCGTGTCGGCTTCGCAAGCCACCCTCCTGCGCAACGTCACCACAGGCACCAATCCCGGACAGATCGTAGCCACCCCCAAGGGCACCCTCTTCCTCGTGGCCCGAGGCAACTATGCCGACGAAGCCGCACGCATCCAGACCTTCTCGGCCAACGATGCCGCCGCACGCGACCTCTGCCCCGGACAGCTCATCGCCCTCAGCCCGAAGGCCGACCGGCTCTACGTCATCGACTACACGGCCGACTACGCCAGCAACACCTCCACCGTCAGCTCCGCGGCCTACGCCACCGCCACGCTCCAGCCCGTAGCCTCCTGGCAGCTTGACGCGGCCCACCTGCCCGCCATGCCCCAGGCCATCGATGTCAACCCCGCCAACGGCGACCTCTACGTGTGCTCCGACGACGGCCCCAACGGCTACGCATCCCTCGGCTTCGTGCTCGTGTACAACGCACAGGGCACCTGGCAGCACACCCTCAACGCCGGCATCCACCCCTTCGGCGTAGCCTTCAAGTGATGGACGGCAAGCTGACGGCTTGACACGTTCATCCGCACATCAACACAAAAGCCACGGGCCTTGCGCCGACAATCCCATTAGTCAGCACAAGGCCCGTGGCCTTTCTCGTTGCAGGAAGCAAACGAGTTTCCTTATTTCCGAAAATTCCTTATTTCCAAATCCCCCCCGCACTACTGGCAGAGCATCGGCACCAGCAGGGGGATGGTCATGTCGAGCACCATGCCGTGAAACAGTGCCACGGCCATCATCCCCTCGCCCGACACGCGCCCGATGGCATGCAGGCACACATCAACCGATGTCACCCCCGCCACCGTCACCGGCGCATAGGGGCCGAACCACCGCCTCACCAAGGGACAGAGCACCAAGGCCAGCAGTTCGCGGAAGATGTTGGCCAGCAGCGCGATCGTGCCCAGTTCGGCCGCCATCTGCGCCCCGAGCGAAGGCAGCTTCAGCTGCGTCACCAGGATCGACGAGAGGCTGTAGTAGCCCATGCCGGCCCCCACCGCCACACAGTCCATCGTGCTCCAGCGCGCAATGGCCAGGCTCACCACGGCCGACATCACCAGCGTGCCGCCCACCGTGGCCAGAGGCAGCAGCAGCATCTTGGGACGGAAATTGGCGAGAATGAGTTTCAGATTGTCGCTGCACCCCACGCTCAGCCCGACCTGGAACATCAGCGCATAGAGAATCCACATCGACACGCGGCTGAAGTCGTGCGTGCCGCCACAGAGGTGGCCCACCACGCAGCCCGCCACAAACATCATCACCACCACGAGGCTCTGCTTCATGGCTCCACCTCCTTTCCGTCGTGGTCCGAAAACACATAGCGCCACACGGCCCATCCGGCCAGTGCGCTGCCCAGCATCGCGGCCAGCGCCACAGCCAGCGCCACGCCGCCCAGACGCCACGCGCCGCGCACGATCACGGGGTTTTCACCCACACTCACCCCCAGCACAAAGAGCATGAAGGCAATGGTCAGCGTGATGGTCACGCTCACACGCTGAAGGAAACGGAAGCGCCGAAGCACATAGCCCACGGCCACGCCCGAAAGGGCAATGAGAACTACGATATACATTGGTTGACTTAGTTGACTGGTTGACGGGTTGATGGTTGACTTGGTTGATGGCTGACTTGGTTGATGGCTGACGGGTTAACGGGCAAGTATCTTTTGCCGAATCCTCGACACCCCGCACCAACCCTTCATCCCCTTCATCCGCAAGGCCCTTCCCCCTTTTAGGGGGACCGAGGGGGTCTTTAGGGGGTCTTTAGGGGGTCTTTAGGGGTCTTTTATTTCAAAAAAAAAGCAAGCACTTCCGAAGAAGCACTTGCTCAATCAAGGGTGCCTAGTGGGACTCGAACCCACGACATTCAGAACCACAATCTGACGCTCTAACCAACTGAACTATAGGCACCATGTAATCTAAACGGTGAACCTCCGAGAGGAGAAGCAGTGTGTTTCTCTCCGAAAGCGATGCAAAGGTACGCACTTCTTCCGTAACTGCCAAACATTTTCCCGATTTTTTTCAAAAAAAGCACGAAAATGCCCTCCATCGGCCCTTTTCCGGCCGGAAAAGGCCGTCAGGAAGTCCGCTCGGCAGTCCCTTTGGCCGCACTTTGCACGGCCCACGAATCCTTCGTGCCCGTCAGCCCCATCATCCGTTCGTACTCCTCGCGCGTGACCGCCCGCTTGGCCCACAGCTCGCGCTGCTGCTCCTGCCGCCGCTCCTCCACCTCGCGCGCCACCTCCGCCCGCAGCCGCCGGATGTAAGGCAGGAAGTCATGGCGGAAAGCCATGCCCAGCGTGCGCGCCGAAGGCATGGCAAACGATTCGCCGAAGCGGCCGCTGCGGAATCCGCTGAAGAACACCATCATCTCCGTCAGCTTCATGCCCGCGCAGTCCGTCACGAAGTCGGGCGCAAAGTCGATCAGCTCGGCCTGCATGGCCGCATTGCGTTCGGTGGTCACCCTGAAGAGCGCGCGCAGCTGCACCAGCAGCCACTCCGCCGCATGGCCCGAGCCATAGGCACGGTCGAGTCCGCCCACCGTCGGCGCCTTGCGCCTCACCACGTCAAACGGCCTTCGCGACGCCTCCGTCCACCACTTCGGACAGTACGTACTCAGGATCGAGGTCCAAGGCATCAAGCAGGCCGCGCCCGTTGCCCTCCTCGCTTCCGAGCTGGCGGAGTTCGTCGATCTTGTCACGGTAGAGGCTGTCGACCTGCTGCTGCAGGCCCCAGCCGAATTCAGAATGTCGGATAGTCTTTCCATAGCTTTGCTGTTTCGTTTCGTTCGTACATGACTGCTTTCCATCCCCTCCCTCGTTAGCTTCCTCGGCCGCTCCCTCGGCCAGCGGACCGTTCACCGCCAGCGCCTGGCGGCGCCGCTTCGCCTCCTCGCGCCGTCGGCCCACCGCTTCCCAGCGCAGCAGGGCGCTGCGCCAGTCCTCGATGTAGTGCTGCCCCTGCCGCCATCCCACGGCCGCATAGTAGTGGTGGAAGGCACGCCCGTTCTCCTCGTCCACTCCCCGCCTGCGGCATTCCTCCGCCACTTCCTCCACAGTGGGCGGCACCATCGGCGCACCGTAGCGGCTCTTCAGCGCCAGCTCGTGCTCCTGCGCATAGGCCCGCGACTTGCGCACCCACGTGCGCAGCCGTTCCACACACGAGAAGGTGCGCTGCCGCTGGAAACGCATCCGTCCCTTGGGGTCGGCCGCCGTCCAGTACTGCACGAAGCGTTCCAGCTCCTCGTCGCCCATCTCGCCCCGGCAGCGCTCCGCCTGCTGCCGCAGCTGCGCGGCCGTCCAGCGGCGGTAGTCCACCGGCAGCGGCCCGCCTTGCGAAGCAGCCTCCGGGCCGCCTTGCGAAGCAGCCTCCGGGCCGTCCGGCGAAGCCGTAACAGAACCAAGAGCAGAATCCTCCTCACACGTGTGCGTACGCGCGCCCGCATTATCATCATCATCATCACAGAAAGGAGAGAATCTATTCTCTACTTTCTGTATTTCTTTCTCTCTATCATCATCATGTCCTGCAGTCGTGTCAGCTTCCGCCTCCGCCTGCGGTGCATCAGCAGCGTCGCCGTCGGCCTCCGCCAGGTCAAGGCCCAGCAGAAACAGGCGTTCGGGCAGTTCGTCGGCCCCCAGGGCCATCAGCCCCGGGCAGCGCACGAACGCCCCCTCCAGCAGCCGCGCCAAGGCACGCTGCCCCGTGGCCCCCAGCTGCAGGCAAAGGCGTGCCCCTTTGAGCGAAGCCATCTGCGGAAGCTCCTGCAGCAAGGCATAGAGTCGGTAGGCCGCATTCTTCAGTTTCATTGTCGGATTCGGGTTCATGGTCATCACGGTTTTGTTTCCTTTTCATTCGGCATCGTTCATTCGTCCCCGCCGTTGCCGCCGGCCGGGAAGGGGGGTGAGTCATCGCGTCCCCTGCTATCGCACCCCATGCTGGCGCAGGATCTCCTGTTCGCGTAGCGTGAGCCACAGCGAACTGTCGCTCCATCCTGCCGCCGCCATGCACTGCAGCAGCTGCAGGTCGTCCTTGATCAAGTCGTGGAGTTTACGTTTCGCCCGCGCCGGGCACACGAAGGGGAATACTTTCGTCGCATAGTCGCGCTTGAGCACGCGGCCGATGCTGCATTTCTTCTTTCTGGTCATGTTTCAGGTCAGTTCTGTGTGAATAGAAAAAAATGAATAACTTTGTAGCTGCCGCAAATTTACAAACACATTTCGACACCACAAAGCTGTCACGTTCTTTTTTTTCGAAACAACGCACGGCTTCGTGCCCCTTCGTGGCCATTTATGGCCCTTCGCGCCCAAAACCCGCCGCAAGGCTTCGTGCCCCTTCGTGGTAAAAACCTCAATGGTAAAAACTACCGCCGCAAGGCTTCGTGCCTCTTCGTGCCTCTTTGTGGTAAAAACCTCAATGGCAAAAACCTCCGCCGCAAGGCTTTGCGGCCCTTCGCGGTAAATGCAAACAGCAAACTGCACGCCCAACCAAAAAAAGCACTAACTTTGCACCCCGAAAACAAAAATAACGCACACACATGTCCCTCTCAAAATTCGAAAGTGAAGTGAAGGCACTCAGCGTGCCGCAAGCCCAGGCCTACGCCCGATTCTCCGACCTCCGCAACCTCGAGCAGCTCAAGGCCGCCCTGTCCGACCCCGCCGTGCAGGAACGCCTCGCCCAGCAGGTGCCCGCCGACAAGCTCGGCCAGCTCCAGGAGTATGCCCAGCAGATGAGCTTCGAGGCCGACGCCCTCCACCTCCAGTCGCCCATGGGCCCCGTCACGCTCCGCATCGTCGAGCGCGAAGAACCCAAATGCGTGAAGTTCGCCTCCGAAGGCGCCCCCATCCAGCTCTACCTCTGGATCCAGCTCCTCCCCCACGGCGAGATGCAGAGCCTCATGCGCGTCACCGTGGGCGCCGAAGTCAACTTCTTCATGAAAGGCATGGTGAAGAAACCCCTCCAGCAGGCCGCCGACGGACTTGCCTCCATGCTCAGCATGGTGCGATGAGCGCGCCACGCACACCCCTCCTGTAAAAAAATCCGAACCATCGCATCCGTTTCGGAAAAAAAACATAACTTTGCGCCACGCTGGCCAATGAGCCACCACCGCGAGTTGACAAGCGGCCCCCATGTTACCCCAAACTAACATGCTGCCCGCCGCACTGCATGACCCGTCAAGCCCCGTCAACATCTCACTCCCGTCAACCCGCCAGCCCCCTAAACCACAAAGAACATGTCAGAAAACTATTCTCTGAGCCACCTCAAGGAGCTTGAGGCCGAATCCATACACATCATCCGCGAAGTAGCCGCCGAGTTCGAAAACCCCGTCATGCTCTACAGCATCGGCAAGGACTCCTCAGTGATGGTGCGCCTGGCCGAGAAGGCCTTCGCCCCCGGCCGTCCGCCCTTCCCGCTCATGCACATCGACTCGAAGTGGAAATTCAAGGAAATGCTCCAGTTCCGCGACTGGTATGCCCGCGAGCACGGATGGCAGCTCATCGTCGAGAGCAACATGGAGGCATTCAAGGCCGGAGTCGGCCCCTTCACCCACGGATCGAAGGTACACACCGACCTCATGAAGACGCAGGCCCTCCTCCACGCACTCGACAAGCACCACTTCGACGCCGCATTCGGCGGAGCACGACGCGACGAGGAAAAGTCGCGCGCCAAGGAGCGCATCTTCTCCTTCCGCGACCAGTTCCACCAGTGGGACCCCAAGAACCAGCGCCCCGAGCTGTGGGACATCTACAATGCCCGCGTGCACAAAGGCGAGAGCATACGCGTGTTCCCCCTCTCCAACTGGACCGAACTCGACATCTGGCAGTACATCCGCCTGGAGAACATCCCCATTGTGCCCCTCTACTTCGCCAAGGAGCGCCCCACCGTCATGATTGACGGACAGATCATCATGCCCGACGACGACCGCCTGCCCGAGCAGTACCGCGACCAGATCGAGATGCGCCGCATACGTTTCCGCACGCTCGGATGCTGGCCCCTCACCGGAGCCATCGAGAGCGAAGCCGACACCATCGAAAAGATTGTGGAGGAAATGATGACCACCACCAAGAGCGAGCGCACCACCCGAGTCATCGACTTCGACCAGGAGGCATCCATGGAGCAGAAAAAGCGCGAAGGCTATTTCTAAAGCCCCACGCGCCGCTGCCCCGTTTTTATTTTTCTTTATTAACCCCAACCCTTAACCATCTCCCAAGCCATGCTTGCATTCATCAACGCAAACTACCGCAAAGGCGACAACATCCTCATCCACTGCTCTGAAGGAAGCGTGGAAGGAAGCATCATCAGCGTAAGCAGCCAGTCCATCATCCTCCAGCTCCCCAACGGGCTGGTGTGCGGCATTGCCGCGTCGGACATCCGTTCGTTCACCGCAGCATCGCCCATCCCCATGCAGCCGGCCGAAGGCCACGACTACCAGATTCCCGCCGAGGAGCAGCCGCTCGAGTCGCCCTTCCACACCGAAGCACCCGAATCCGCCGAGCAGCCCGAAGCCGAAACGAAGGCCAAGGCCGACGGACAGTGCCAGTCGGTGGGCGAAGCCATCGGCCCGCAGAAGGAGCCCGAAACGTTCCACACCACCCTGCCCAAGGAGGAAAGCCAGGTGAAGGTGGTCGGACGCATCTCGCTCGACCAGCTCAAGCGCATGGACCCGCGCTCGGCCAACCGCCCGCGCTTCAAGGAATACGCCTCCACCGACGATGCACGCGCATCCCTGAGCAACGCCCCCTTCGTGGCGGCCATGGGACGCATCACCTACTACAACCGCGAGAAGCGCTACGGATTCATCCGCGACTTCCAGTCGGACTCCGACCTCTACTTCCACAACTCGCAGGTGGCCGACCGCAAACTCTTCGACCGTCTCGGCAAGGGCACCAAGGTGGCCTACACCATGACCACCAACGACCACGGCAACGTGGCCCTGTGTGTGCACCTGCCCCACAATGTCGACGACCTGCTCGACATGGCCGACGAGAACATCGAGAAGGGCTACTACAACCTGGCCGACGGACTCCTTGAGCACGTGCTCGCCGTCGACCCCGACAATGCCGACGCACGCGACATGAGCATCGAGGTGAAGAACCTCCTGCCCAAGAAGCCCGCCAAGGAAGCCAAAGAAACGAAGGAGCACAAGCAGCCCACCACGGCCGACACCTCCCTCACCACCAACTACGCCATTGCCAAGAAGGCCATCATCGACAAGGACTTCGACCGCGCCGAGGACTACTTCAAGCGCGCCATCGACGAGGAGGAACGCACCCCCAGCGCCGTGAAGGACCTGCTCCAGGTGTTCGTCATGCGCTACAAGAGCGTCGAAACCGATGCCGAGCGCGAAATGTGGTACGACGAGGCTGTCAAGGCCTATGAGCACTACCGCGACCTCCTGCCCGACGACCTCACCACGCTGCAGTTCCTGGCCGCCAACTTCTACCTTCCCCTGCAGGACTACGAGCACTACCTCACGCTCACCGAGCGCATTCTCGAGCAGCCCGACCTGCCCACCGCCAAGCGCGTGTTCTACATCTGGCAGCGCGCCATGGCCTACCAGAAGATGAACGACACCGACAAGGCCATCGCCACCGCACGCGAGGGTCTGGCCATTTGTCCCACCCACGTGCAGCTGAAGAACTTCCTCCACGCCATCGAGGAGCAGCAGGCTGCCGATGCTGCTGCTTCTGTCCCCGAGGGTGCCGGCATCGCGGCCGACACGATCACGGAGGTCGACCTCTCCGGCGGTGCCACCGACGAGTCGGAAGGCAAGGAGCCTGAGGCCACCGGCGCCACCACCGACGATTCGTTCGAAGGCAAGGCCACCGAGCAGGGCATGCAGAAGGACGAGTCGTGGTGGAACGAGTTCAAGAGCAAGTTCTAAGCCCAAGCACATTCCCCCCCCCCGGGGAAAAAGATATTTTCTCGTCTAAGAGAATTTCTCGCCTAAGAGGTTTCACACCAAAGAGGTTTCACACCGAAGAGGAGCCGAAGCATTTGCTTGTCCGGCTCCTCTTTTTTGGCTCTTCTGCCAAGGTTTTACGGTAGCGTTTTTACGGCACCGCGGTAGAATTTTTACAGTACCGCGGTAGAATTTTTACGGCACCGTGGTAGAATTTTTACGGTACCGTGGTAGAATTTGAAAAAGTCTGGAACCTTTTCACCGCGGTGGTTCGACACGAATTTTGCACACTCTCCTGGCATGCGCACTCCGGGGATGAGGTTTAACCACGAAGGGCCACGAAGGAGCACGAAGCCATGCGGATGTGGGGATTAGGAGATTTTGTCCGCGAAGGGCCGCTAAGGAACGCGAAGCCTTGCGGCTGCAGGTTTAACCACGAAGGGCCACGAAGGAGCACGAAGCCATGCGGATGTGGGGATTAGGAGATTTTGTCCGCGAAGGGCCGCTAAGGAACGCGAAGCCTTGCGGCTGCAGGTTTAACCACAAAGGGCCACAAAGAAGCACGAAGCCATGCGGATGTGGGTGTTTGTCCGCAAGGCTTTGCGGCCCTTAGCGGCCATTTATGGCCCTTCGCGCCAAAACTCCGCCGCAAGGCTTCGCGGCCCTTAGCGGCCCTTCGCGGACAAAACCTCAGCCGCATGGCTTTGTGCCTCTTCGTGGCCCTTCGTGGATAAAGCCTCAGCCGCATGACCGCAACCTTAGCGGTAAATGCCCCTCCCTCCCTCAACCGCAAGGCCGCAAGGCCGCGAGGCCGCACGCACAGTTTTCGGCGCGAAAGCGATGTCGGCAAAGAACTTTTTCATACTTTTGCAAATAGCACCAGAAACAACCCGCCATCATGACCATTTTCGAAAAATACATCCTCAAGCAACTCATGGGGCCGATCACCTACAACGAACGGTCGGCCGTGATCACCGCACAGATGCAGCCCCTCAGCCAGGACAAGCGCGAGGCCATCCACCGCGAGGGCGAAAAATGGAAACTCGCCCCCCAGCAGGTGAAGGAAACCATCGACCGCGTGCAGCAGAACTTCACCCAGTGGAGCAACGCCCAGGAGCGGCAAGCCGGATGCGGTGCCTTCGACCTCAACGCTCTGCCCGAGGGCACGCAGGTGAACATCACGGCCCACGACAGCCGGCTCGACACCGAGGTGGTGCTGCAGCTGCTCCACCTGGGCCGCCACGACGGTGCCGCCACGCCGCGCCTGCTCGTGCTCGGCAGCACGCGCACCACGCTCCTGCCCGGCGACGAGGTGGAACCGCATGCCGATGCCTACTTCTCGGTGGGCCATGCCCTGCTGCTGCGCGTCTACCGCCAGGGACGGCGCTGGCCCGACGGGCAACGCGTGATGCACCTCGACCGCATCACCGACCTCACGCAGCTGATGCCTTCGCCCCTGTGCGAAGTGGCCGACGGCAACCGCACCTTCACCCACGACGAGCACGCGGTGAGCGAGCAGCGCCGGGCCTACTCCCTCGGGCGCAACCCCATGTCGCTCCTGCTCCACAGCCATTCGCAGCTCATGCCCGTCTATGCCGACTTCACCGACGAACCCGTCGAGCGGGTCACCACCTCGGCGGCCTATGCCTGCGGCAACGCCGCGGCACTCACCACCGAGCAGCACAGGCTGCTCTTCAAGCAACCCGCCGGACAAGCCGCGGCCCAGCCGAAAGGCTCCTTCCGCTATGTCGAAGCCGACCACAAACTGGGATTCCTGCCACACTGACCTGCGGGCAGCAAACCCAGAAGCGCGCCCACGCGCGACGGCCCGTCGAATCCCGCCACAAGCAACTCTCCCTCCCCCCCAAAAAAACTTCTTCCCCATGCCATCTCCACTCGTATCGATCAAGGAATACATCCTCACCCACCCGGCCGACGAAGTCAGGCAGCAACTGCCCCGCTGGCACGAGCAGCTCAAGCAGCAAGGCATCTCGTCGATGGCCCTGCAGGCCCTGCTCAGCCATTTCTCGCAGGAGAAGGGACTGCCCACCTCCACCGATGCCTCCGGCTACATCCTGCCCGGCTGCATCCTCACCGCCGACGAGAAGGAGCTGAACCGCCTCCGCCAGGAAGTGTCGGACCTGAAGTCGCGCCACAAGCGGCTGGAAAGCGAAGCTAAGCGTCTCCGCTCGCGGGTGCGCGTGCTCGTCGGGGCACTCGTGGGCGTGAGCCTCGTGGCCGCATTCCTGCTGGTGCTCTGCTGCCAGGGCTAAGGCCGTGCATAGCCGTGCGGCGTAGCCTCACTTTTTCTCTTTTCTAAAAAAACAATCGCATTCACCCGTGTCCACACTCTACATCCTTCTTCCCCAATCCACCCACCTGCAGCACTTCACCGACATGATCGGCACACTGGTGGCCGGAGGCCAACCCGTGCAGGCCGAGCAGGTGCAGCCCGTCGTCTACGGCAGCCAACCGATGGCCCCCGAGCATCTGGCACGCCTCACCCACGAGTGGCCCGCCTGGCTCGACGGCCTGCGCAGCGTGCAGCCCGCGCTGCCCGTGCTGCTCCCTGCCGTGGGCATCACCACCCACCAGGCCCAGGCCGTGAGCGACTCCGTGCCGCGCTGGTGCCTGCCCCACGTGATGGCCTACGAGGCCATCGCCCACCAGCTTCCCCAAGCCATCGGTGCCGACGATGCCATGGCCGTGCTCGTGGAGGACGATGCGCAGCTGTCCTGGGCCTATGCCGCACGGGCCTGTTTCGGTGCCTTCACGCCGCGCGTGCACTGCGTGTGGCAAATGCCGCCGCAGGCGCTGGCCGCCGAGGGCTACGTGTCGGCCGCCTACGAGCCGCAGCTCACGGCCCTGCAGCAGCTCATGCCCGTGGTGTGCACAGGGCTGCGCACCGATGCCGCCACCCACGGCGGATTCACCCTGGTGGAGTCGGCCGCTGCCCTGCTCCATGCCCCTGAGGCACAGGCTGCGCCGCCCGATCCGCAGGCTGCGCCGCTTGACTCACAGGCTGCGCCGCTGGCCTGCATGGCCCGGCGCGGCGGGCTGCAGACCTATGGCGCGCAGCACCTGCCCTTCGAGGCTGCCGCCCGCGCCATGCAGCGCGTGGCGCTCTGGCAGGTGGTGGGCAATCCGCACCTCGTGCAGGCCATGCAGCGCGTGCATGCCACGGGCGGCGTGCATGCCTTCGTGCAGCGTTCGCCCGTGCTGCGCGCCATGGCCGAGGCAAGGGCGTGCCAGCAGCAGTGGATGGCCGAGGCCACGGCCAACAGCTTTGCCGCCTCACCCTCGCCGCAGGCCATCAAGGCCGTGACCGACAGCCTCAGCCACATCCGTCAGCTCGATGCCACGGCCAACGATGCCCAGCGCCACGAGGCCCTGCTGCAGGCACTCACCCAAGCCCTGCCTGAGGGCGAAAAGCACTTTGCCGCCCCCGAGGGCAGCGCGCAGCCCGTGCGCTATGCCACGGCGGCCGTTGGCTTCGAGCAGGTGCCCTTCCATTCGCCCACGGCCTGGGTGGAACGCGCCGACCATGCCTTCGCGCGCCACGGCCACGCGGCCGACGATGCCGAGGCCGAGCGCACGCGCCAGATGGTGCTGGCGTTGTGGCACGAATTCTTCCACGAGGAGGTGGACAACGCCCCGCGCCAGCTGCTGGTGAAGGAGGTGCGGCTGTCGAGCGCGGTGAACGCATTCACGGCGCTCAGGCACCTGCTGCCCCTCACCGAGGCCGGACGGCAGATGCTCGAGGCCGACATCGTCTACGAGGTGAGCCTCCGGCAGTCGCCCCGCGTGCTGCTGGCCATCTCGTCGCCCCTCACGGGCTTTGCCCTCTGCCCGGGTGCCGACACGTTCACGCGCGACGACTACGAACTGCATGCCTACGATGCCGACTTCGTGCGCTTTGTCGATGCCTACCTCCGCATGT
>DAIRWG010000056.1:0-15509 GCA_036802405.1 Alloprevotella sp. | reverse complement strand
GATCTTCAAGTTTGTATTCATCGGGGAAGCGTTTCCCGTCGAAAAGCAAGGTGGGTGTGGCGTGTATGCCTGTTTTTTCACGCCACTGTTGATGCAGGCGGTGCTGCGCAAGCACATCTGGCGTTTCGGGATCAAGACGATAGGAGGTGAAGAAATCGTTGCCTTGCTCTCGTCCTCCGGCGAACCAGGCGTCAAACACAGCTAATGCCCGGTCGGGGCCCAGTTGCTGGTAGGCAGCAATCAGCAACTTGCTGGTCGTTTCCTTGTCGGCATTGAAGGATGAAAGGATGTAGTCAATGCGCACCTTGCCGGTGTTCAGCCTTTTGAGGCGTTGATGCATCTGGGCGCACGGATTGCAATAGGGGTTGGTGAGCACGGTAAGCACATGTGGGGCATCGGCTTGTCCGAAGGAAATGGCCGTAGCTTTCGAAGGCCCTGTAGGCAGTTGCTGCTGCGATTCTTGCAGGGCCGCAAACACCTTGGCATTGGCCTTGAGCCGACGGTAGGAATGCTTCCATTCGGGCAGCTGCAGGGCATCGGTCACGATACCCACACACCAATGCACGGCAAGAATGCATCCCAAAAGAAGTAGGCCGACCTGCAGCAGTGGCATCAAATCTGTGACATGCCGTAAGTTCAGCCGTACAGAGACGAACCATAGCGCAGAGAGCTGAATCCATAGGAGCATTTGCATGATGAGGCAAAGGATGCACCAGGTGTGAGCCACCTTCCACTGATACCATATGCTCCATAAGGTGTAGGGAGTGGCACAAGCTGTGATGATGAGCAATCCCCATAGGCATTCTGGATAAATCAGCATGCTTAACGCACTGCCTATGGCAAAGCCCAATCCGATTTCGCTCCAACTGAGGTATCCCCAAAGTTTGGATGCGTTGGATTCAAGCACATTGTTGCAACTGCCTTGACTAAAACTGCTGCACAGGGCTTCTGAAACAGAGCTTCTTAGATGCATTTGCTCGCGCACAAGTAGCACAGTGGTTCCGCTCATCAGAATGGTGATGGCAAGGGGCAATGCCAACCAGCATAAGTGCATTGTAGCCATGGAGAGCAAATGGATGAAAAGCAGTACAATAAAGCAGAGGAACGGGAGCATATATGTTAGAACTCGCAACCATTGCTTTCTTTGGTGCTTCATATAATCGGGTTCTAACGCATTCTCTGTTTGGTCAAACAACAAGGTTTCGCCCGTCCATTGGCGGCAGAATGCCTGCATTTCCAGATTCATTTGGTTGCCATTCCACCAAAAGTTCACTTCATTTTCTGTTGCTTTTGTGACCAGAACAAAATCGTTAGGAAAATGCATGATACAAGGCATTGGAAGGTGCACCATTTCCGATTTATCCTTTAGGCGCAAGCCATAATTCTGAATTCTGTAGTGCCTGAAAATCTGTGAGAGACCGAACATGCTTTCGCGGTAAGGATGTTCTTCATAGATCTTGTTTGCATAGGAAGAAGTATATGGCACCCCAAGCATTTTCAAAGTCTTTGTCAGAATGTTCATTGCACGATATTTATAATGAGAGGAAACTTGCGAACTTGGAGTCACCAGAAAAACTGTCCCAGGAAGCATTCCCTTTCGGTAAGGACTCGAAGATGGTAAATTTTACCGCATTCTAATGGCATAAGGAGTGAAATGGTTCCGCAGTCATTCAGCCAATGGCTTTCTGCAAAAACCTGTTTTTCGTAATCGTCGAATATTTGAACGGTTATTTCGCCAGAATAGTTTGATACTTTCAGTAAGAGCTTTTCTTGGCTAAGGTAGGCAGAAAGGCGAATATCTCCAGAACGCATGTAGGGACCATCGCATCGCCAACCACGATTAGTAGTTATAGGAACTTTTGTGGAATCGGCTGCGACTGTCATCGCGTGGGACAGTGCAAAAGGCAGAAGCCAGCCGAGCAATGTGAGGAAGATAGGCTTGATTGGAATCATCTTATTAAAGTTGTTAAGGGCGTAAGTCGGGCTATTTCCTTTGGCGCAAATATGGACATGCCAAAACTCGAGTGCAAAGGTAGGGGGAAAATGCGCCTTAAGCAAAAATTGGATGTCTATATTTTTATTTGCCTTATACAATTCGCTACGTACTGTATATCAAGACTCTACTGGCGCAAAACATGCGTTATTTGATATCTACGATGTCTATTAGAGTCATTTTAGAACTTGAAAATATAGTCGCGCAGCGACTCAGTCTTGACATTAAGTCCAATTTTTTCTTTATAGACATAGCACTTCTGTCTGATGGATTTTTCACTAATGCCATAGATGCTGGCTATCACTTTCGCCGACATTTGGAGTTTCAGAAGCATCAAGAAACGGAAGTCCTTCTCTTTGAGGCCAACAAAGCTTTCCCGAATTCTAACCACGAAATTACTGCAAGTGATATTCAAATAATCTTCAACGTCCTTCCATTCCTCATCACTCAATTGCAGATGGGGAGTAGTATCTGCTTTATTTAATTTCTCCAGCGCTTTGTTCTTCTGTAAAAAAATATTTTTCAGTTGTTCGTAGGCTTTTCGATATTCTTGGATCTCCTGCTCATGTCTTTTCGCCTCAGCCTCATATTTTTTCGCCTCGGCCTCCTGCTTTTTTGCTTCTTCCTCCTGCTTTTTTGCTTCCGCCTCATACTTCTTCGCTGCGGATTCATGTAGCTTCACTTCGGCATCCTTGTCTTTCAACTTAAATTCACATTCGCGGTTGGCTGCATCTTTTACACTAAGTACCCGTTGCTTTATGCTTTTTGCTCTGCTGCGACAAATCAAAATGAAGAACGAAACAACAAGAATAGATACCAAAAGCTGAAGCAGAAGTATATTCTGATACTCTGCAGCTTGACCTTGCGCATAAGCCGTTTGGCGCACCTGCGACATTGAGGAGGCATAATAAGCTTCCTTGTCTTTGGCCGCCTCCACATACATTGAATTTAGGTTCCCTATGGCAGAATAAGCTAAATCCAACATTAGGGGATACTTTTCTTGTTTAAAAGCGATGTCCATGCGCCAACTATAAGAAAGGAACCATTGCTCTTTATGATCGAGCTTCAGAGTGTCAAGCAATTGGTAGCATTCCTCATATTTTTTGTTCGTCATGTAACAGTCTGCCAGATTTAAAAAAACCCTTTTTTTGGTGGGAGAAGCGTACTTACAAGCCAATAAGGCATAGGATAATGCTTCTTTCGACCTTCCCTCGTCATTGTATAGGGAAGACAGAATCTGATAAGACGCACAGATTAGGGCAGAATCGCCGCTATCGAGCGACATTCGCAGGGCCGTTTGCGTATGTTCGATAGCCTTGCGGTTATTTCCACAGGCCGAATAGCATTTCGACTCATTCAGCATGGAGGCGATAATACTCGCTTGAGTGGCTTTGCTGTAGGAACGGTATAATCGGGCAGCTTTTTGTGCATATTGCAAGGCAAGATGCGGATGCATCTCATTTGCTCTGCAAAGTATTTCCATGGAAAAGCATTGGTAAGCTGTGTCTTGCAACTCTCGTGATGCATGTTCAGCTTCCTTGCAGCAATCTATGGCTTTTTCCGTACTGTCAACCAGCAGATAGTATTTGCCCATGAAGTACATGCACCGGCCATAGTGCTTGTCGTGGGGGCGTGAGCAGTAATAGTTGTAAGCCACGCGAATCATCGAATCGCTGTTTACGTCAAGTCCGCTCTTGTTTTGTGCCAGAGCATAAGCCAAGGAGAACAGGGCGGTTTCCTCGTTGGAAAATGTGGTGCGGTCCATGCCTTGCAACAGTTGCAGTGCACTGTCGGCATCGGTTTGCGCCAGTTCCATGGTTTGCTCTATGGAACGGACGTTGGCCTGATGCCGTCCTTGGCAGCAGAGCGTGAGCAGGGAGGTCAGAAGGATGAAAAGGAAGGTACAGAAGAAGGATGATTTCATCTCTTTGTGAGGACTTTGTTGGGAATGATTAAAATGTGAAAGCTCAGCCGAGCCTATGACTCTGCCAGGCCAATAAGCTCGGCTGATGACTTTCAGATGGGGAGAGGGGCTTCAGCGCTTCAGCGCGTCACTTCGTGGATGCCCGTCGGCATGCGGATGATCTCGACATCGGCAGGGCAGCGGTAGAAGGCTTTCTCGTCGATGGAGGTGACGGTGGAGGGCACATACACGCGGCGGAGCTTGGGACACGACTCCACGGCATAAGCTTCGATGGTCTGGGTGCCTTCGGCCAGCACGATTTCCTCCAGTTGGTCCAGATTGATGAGGGTGTTCTTCTCCATCACCTTCATCTTCTTGAGCTGGATGCGGCGGCAGGCGGGCGGCACGAGAATGGGGGTGGTGCCGGTGCCTTTGTAGAGCGCACCGCCGTAGGACGTGATCTTGCGGTTGGAGGGGTCGACAAAGATTTCCTGCACATTGGGCATGTAGCGGGCCATGTCCTCGGGATATTCGCCAAGCGTCTCGATGTTCTTGCCCAGATAGACTTGCGTCACGTTGTCGGGCAGGGCACGGCCCAGATTGAACGATGTGATGCGGAATCCGCCGAGCGAGAAGGGCACCACGAAGTAGCAGTTGGGCGAGCGTTTCACCTGCTGCAGGTTGTAGTGTCCCTCCTTGAAGGTGGTGAGGATCTCGTCGTTCTCGAAGAGGGTGAGGTCAGCCCCTTTCACGATGAGTTTCTGGGCATAGCTGGAGTAGTTGGCCATCTTGAACTCCTGGTTGTTGGTGGGGTCGCTCACGATCCATTCGCCATCGGGGCACACGTAGTCCCAGGCATGTCCGCCGAGCGTGCCGAGCCACCCGTTGGCATTGAAGGCAGGAATCTGCTGGGTGTGGCACATGGTGCGGAGCAGGTTGGCATAGCCTTGGCACACGCAGCGCTTGTGGATGAACACGTCGTAAGGGTCGAGATAGGCATCACCGCTCCAGGCATAGCTCACGTTCTTGGTGATCCAGGCGAAGATGTTGTGGTAGGTCTCCGTCTGCGTGGCTCCTTTGAGGTTCTTGTCCACGTAGTCCTTGATTTCGGCATACTGTTCGTCGGCGATGCTGAGCGAACCGAGCGTCATGGCCTGTTTCACGTCGATCTTGTTGATGATCTGGCACAGGGCCAACGCTTCCGAACTGGTGCTGGCTCGGGGGGAGCCGTCTGGCTGGGGAAAAAGCTCAGGATTGTAGTCGGCGGTGCCGTCGGTCTTCACCGAGGGGTCGGGACATACGGTGGTGCCATCGGGCAGCAACGCATCGTCGAGGTCGTTGGTGCAGCCTGCCAGCAACAGGGCGGCCGCGGGAAGTAAGAAGTAGGGTAGCTTCATAGGTATGAATTTGGGGTTGATTATTCATTGTCGGTTGACGGGAATGGGAAAAAGGACGAGCTGGCGAGCCGATCGGTTTTACTTTAGAAGCAACAGAATCGGGCAACGAGTCCGCCTCGTCCGCTCGTCAGCACTCCTCCATGCTGAGTGCGGCAAACACGAGGTTCGGCTCGAACCCACGGCTCAGAGCCGAACGGGCCACCTTCTGCTTGAGGGCATAGTCGGAGTCGGCCTTGGTGGAGCGGCGCTTGGCAGCGATGAAGTCGAGCAATGCCAGACGGTAGTCGTCCTCGTTCACCGCCTCGCGCAACGCTTCCTCCGTGCAGCTTTCGCTGATGCCCTTCAGGCGGAGGGCCTGGCGTATCTTGATGCGTCCCCAATGGTCGAAACGGAACTTGTCGGCCACGAAGGCATGCGCATAGCGCGACTCGTTGAGGTAGTTTTCACGTTCGAGGCGTTCGAGCAGCTGCTCCACCTCCTCGGCATCGGCCCCTTTGGCCGCCATTTTCGGGGCCAGTTCGGACCGGCAGTATTCCTTGGTGGCGCAGCGTGAAGTGGCCCACAGATAGATTTTGTCAAGATTCATGATGCAAGCAAAACAAATAGGGATGAGTGATTGTCGGGGGTAGCAGAAAAAAGGCAAGAAAGCGCCAACAGCCCACCCCCAGAGTGGCTGGGGGCAGGCTGCAGGCGGTGCACAGAGGCTCACTTCTTGGTGAAGCTGCGCACCACAAACCATGCATGGCGGCTGAGGGCCGACATCAGCCCGTAGTGGCGCACCATGATGCTGAAACGCTCGCGCAGCGAGGCCTGGTGGTGTTGGGTGGTGAGTCCTTCCGACAGGTAGTCGGCCACCACGCAGTGCGCGTTGACCAACGAGAGGCGGCGACGTGCCGCATCGCGCATGATGCGGATGCACCAGTCGAAATCGGCCGAGAAGCGGTAGCGCAGGTTGTAGTGGCGGCGGCGTGCCAGGTCGGTGCGGGCAAAGAAGGCCTGGTGGCACACCAGCATGCCATTTTTGAACGAACGCCAGGTGAGGTGTTCGGGCGGCTCGAGGCGGCGTGTGCGCAGGAAGCGGCCTTCGGCATCCACCAGGTTGGTGTGTCCGTAGACCACGGCGGGCAGTTCACCGCCGCCCTGCAGCGCACATTGCGCCACGTGCTCCAGCGTGTGGGCATCATGCAGGCGGTCGCCGGCATTGAGGAAGAGGATGTAGTCGCCCGTGGCCATGTCGATGGCCTTGTTCATGGCATCGTAGAGTCCCTCGTCGGGTTCGCTGATGCACTGTATTTCATGACGCACCGGGGCAATGCTGTTGCGCTCCTGGTAGTGGTGCACATGTTCGAGGGTGTCGTCTTGTGAATTTCCGTCGATGATCAGGTGTTCCACGTGCGGATAGGTCTGTTCCTCCACACTGTGGATGGTGCGGCCCACAAGTGAGCCGGCATTGTAGGTGACTGTGGCGACGGTGATTTTTAGCGGAGGCATTTTGGGGGTTGGATGTAGTTTGTTCTTTAGTATGTTTGTGAATGGAAGTTCAGTGTTCGCCCCGGTAGAGGCTGATGTAGCGTTCGGCCACAGCCTTCTCCGAGTAAGCCTGCACGGCCTTGGCATGCGCGTTGCGTGCCAGCGCCTGATAGCTGCCCGACGAGAGCGTGCGTGCAATGCCGTGGGCAAAGTCGAGGCTGTCGCAGTAGGCGGCCAGATAGCCGTTCACGCCCGTTTCGATCATCTGCGGCAGTCCGCCCACGTTGAATCCCACGCACGGCACGCCGCAGGCCATGGCCTCGGCAATGGTGTTGGGCAGGTTGTCCATCAGCGTGGGCATGAGCAGCAGGTCGGCCGCCTGGTAGAGGCCGCGCTGGCGCTCCTCAGAGTGGTCGTAGGGCAAGGTGTAGGTGGGGATGCAGAATGCGTCGGCCAAAGTGTCCGATTCGCGTCCGGCTAGCACGATGGCCAGCCGTTCGCGCAGCTGCGGATGCTCCTCGCAGAGCAGCGTGATGCTCTCGATGAGGTAGTCGATGCCTTTCTTCGGTTCCGTCACCTTGTAGGCGGTGAAGAGCAGCAGCAGCTTGTCGGTGGGCAGCCCCAGGGCGCGGCGCACCTGCAGCTTGTTGTCGGCCGGTGCGAAGAAGGCGGTGTCGATGGGGTTGGGGATGCTCGTCACCTCCTGACCCTCAAGCAGGGGGGCATCCTGCGCCAGCGAGGCCAGCCACTGGCTGCAGCCCACGGCGGCAAAGTGCCCCTTGGCATAGGCACGCTGCTTGGCGCGGAAGGTGCGCCAAGCGAGGTCGTGGCGCGAGGGACGGCCGAGCTGCGGGCAGTCGTGGCATCCCGTGCGCCAGAGCGGGCAGTCGGTGGCGTGGTGGCACACGCCAGTGAAGGGCCACATGTCATGCATGGTCCACACCACCCGCTTGCCGCTCTGCAGCACGCGCCCAATCTGGGGCAGCGAGAGCATGGCCTGGTTCGTCCAGTGCAGGTGCACCACGTCGGCTTCGCGAAATTCGGGCAACCGCGTGATGTCGGTGCCGTAGCGGCCCGTGTCGACGGCAAAGAGCCCCTTGCGCGAGCAGCCGTTGGCAACAAAGATTTCGGCCCTTTCGGCCACAAACTTCCATTTGAGCCAAGCCGACGGGCGGAGGCTGACCACATCCCGGCGTTCGGGCGGCAGCGAGCGGTCGCGGCACAGGAGTGTGGCGTCCACCTGGCAACCCCGCAGTGCCTTGAGCAGGCGCAGGGCGGCAATGGCGGCTCCGCCGGTGTGGTCGGAGGTGTTGACGAGCAATACTTTCATGGGCAGTTCGTAGAAGGTGGTGTGTGTGGATGGTCAATGGGATTGGGGAAGGGCCCGGTGCGGCTGGTCGGTGCCGGCGGCCTGCATGATGCGTTCCGTGGCACCGGCATTCTGCCTGATGTAGGCCCCGGCGGCCTCACCGGCGCGGCGGAGGGCCTCCTTGTCGGTGAGGAAGCGGTCCATCAGCTGGCTGAAGTCGTCGGCCCCGTGTATCTCGAAGCAGCCGCCCTGACGGAGCAGGGCCTGCGCCTCGCGGAACTTCTGGTTGTTCGGACCGATCACCACGGGCACACCGTAGACGGCCGCTTCGGGCACATTGTGTATGCCCACGCCGAATCCGCCTCCCACATAGGCCACCGTGGCATAGCGGTAGATGCTCGAGAGGAGTCCGTAGCAGTCGATGATCAGGCAGTCGGCCTCAGCCACACTCTTGGGCGTGGCAGCCGAGTAGCGCACGGCGGGGCGCTGCAGCTTCTGCTCGATCTGGCGCAGGTGCTCCTCGCTCACCACGTGGGGAGCCAGCACGAGCTTGCCCAGATTGGGATGCGTGTTGAAGTAGGCGATGATCACGTCCTCGTCGGGTGCCCACGAACTGCCTGCCACCAGCACATTCATCCGGCATCCGGCAAACCGTTCCACAAGGGGCAGCGGCTTGGCCGCCTGGCGGATGTCGATCACACGGTCGAAACGCGTGTCGCCCACCACCGTCACATGGCTGACGCCGATGCCTTCGAGCAGCTGCCGCGATGCATCGTTCTGCACGTAGAGGTGCGTCATGCGGTGGAGCACACGGGCATAGCCGCGCCCGTACCAGCGGAAGAACACCTGCCCGGGGCGGAAAATGCTCGACACGCTGTACGACGGGATGCCGTGGTGGTGGAGCACCTCGATGTAGTTGCGCCAGAATTCGTATTTGATGAAATAGGCTGCCTCAGGCCGCGCCAGACGCACGAACTTGCGGGCGTTGAGCGGCGTGTCGAACGGCAGGTAGCACACGATGTCGGCTCCGCGATAGTCCTTGCGCACCTCGTAGCCCGAAGGCGAGAAGAAGGTGAGCAGGATTTTCTTCTCGGGATGCTCGCGCCGCAGGCGTTCCATGAGGGGACGGCCCTGCTCGAACTCGCCGAGCGATGCCGCATGAAACCACACATAGCGTTCACCCTCCTTCACGTGCTGGCGCAGGATGCGCCAGGTGTCGCGGTGTCCGCGCATCATGGTGCGCATCTTGCGGTTGAAGAGCGATGCCACGTTGCAGAAGAGCATCATCAGATAGATTGCAAAGGAATACACTTTTCGGAAACTTTCGGCGGAAGCACCCGCCTGCCGCTCAGCCTCAGCCGCCATCGGGCTTCCGGCAGGACGGGAAACGAGTGCCTCCGTGGGATGAGAATGGAGTGATTGTTTCGAAAGGGGGGAGCTGGGGCGCGATGTGCCTCAGCCCAGTGCGGCAATGGCAGCCTTCATGCGGCGGAGCGTTTCCTCCTTGCCGAGGAAGGCGGCCAGCTCATACATGTCGGGGCCTTTGCCCGTGCCCACGAGGCACACGCGCCAGGGGTTCCAGGGTTTCTTGCCGGTTTCGGCTGCCCACTTGTCGACCACGCACTTCTGGCTCTCCACGCTGAAGTCGGTCAGCCCTTCGAGCAGGGCCGAGAGTTCCTCCATGTCGGCGGCAGCGCCTTCCTTCCAGTTCTTGCGGGTGAACTTGTCCTCGGCATCGTAGGAGGGGGCGATGAAGAAGAAGTCGCACAGGGGCCACAGCTCCTTGATGAAGTTGATCTTCTTCATCTTCATCATGCCCACCACAGCCTCTACGCGCTCGATGGGCGCCTCGATGCCGTTTTCCTTCAGTATCTTGTCGAAGGTGGGAGCCAGGAGCGCATTGTCGGCACGCTGGATGTATTCGCGGTTGAACCACTGTCCCTTCACGTAGTCAAACTTGGCACCGCTCTTCGAGCACTTCGAGAGGTCGAACTGCTCGATCAGCTCCTGCATGGAGAGGAGCTCCTGGTCGGTGCCCGGATTCCAGCCCAGCAGGGCCAGGAAGTTGATCACGGCTTCGGGCAGATAGCCGCTCTCGCGGTAGCCCGAGCTCACGTCGCCCGTCTTCGGGTCGTGCCATTCGAGGGGGAACACGGGGAAGCCCAGGCGGTCGCCGTCGCGCTTCGAGAGCTTGCCCTTGCCGTCGGGCTTGAGCAGCAGCGGCAGGTGGGCGAATTCGGGCATCGTGTCGGCCCATCCGAAGGCACGGTAGAGCAGCACGTGCAGCGGCGCCGAAGGCAGCCATTCCTCACCGCGGATCACGTGGGTGATCTCCATCAGGTGGTCGTCCACGATGTTGGCCAGATGGTAGGTGGGCAGCTCATCGGCACTCTTGTAGAGCACCTTGTCGTCGAGAATGTCGCTCATGATGCGCACGTCGCCGCGGATGATGTCCTTCACGTGCACCTCTTCGCCGGGCTCCACCTTAAAGCGCACCACATACTGCTGGCCCTCATCGATCAGTCGCTGCGTTTCCTCCTCGCCCAGGGTGAGGGAGTTGCGCATCTGCAGGCGGGTGTGGGCATCGTACTGGAAGTTCTGCACCTCCTCGCGCTTGCGGTTGAGTTCCTCGGGCGTGTCGAAGGCAATGTAGGCCTTGCCGGCATCGAGCAGCTGGCGCACATACTTCTTGTAGATGTCGCGGCGCTCGCTCTGGCGGTAGGGACCGTGCTCGCCGCCGAAGCTCACCCCTTCGTCGAACTCGATGCCGAGCCACTTGAAGGATTCAATGATGTAGTCCTCGGCGCCGGGCACGAAGCGGTTGGAGTCGGTGTCCTCAATGCGGAACACCATGTCGCCGCCGTGCTGGCGGGCAAAGAGATAGTTGTAGAGGGCGGTGCGCACACCACCGATATGAAGCGGTCCTGTGGGACTCGGTGCGAAGCGCACACGTACTTTTCTTGCAGCAGTCATGAGATTATGCTTGTGTTTATCGTTTTTTGTATTCGACCACAAATGTACATCTTTTTTGTGAAATAGGGCCGCCGCGGCCTTTCCGACTTGCGTTGCACCGCATTTCTCGGCACATGTGGCCCGTCTTTGTGCAGAAATAAGCCACAGATGCCTTGCTCTGTCCCCCACCCCCATGGGTGGCACAACGCCAAGCACGGGCCGCAGAGAACCTTTCGCGGGGAGGGAGGGGAAAAGGTTCTTTGCAGCCCGTGTCATGAAGCATAGTATTTGAGGGAGAACGGTCAGCATTCCAGGGAATGTCTCACCTGCGGTTGGCCACCCGGTTGAATTTCCACGACAGGGAGAAGAGGAAATAGCGGGGCAGGCAGTTGGCAAACGTTTCGGTGCGTCCCTGCGCGTCGATCACGCTGGTGGTGTAGCGGTTGCGTGCCAGCAGGTCGCAGGCTTGCAGCTTGAGGGTGAAGCTGCGGATCGGGCGTTCCAGCGAGGCATTGAGCATGAGGCGCGTGTCGTTGAGCGAAGCATCGTTGTAGCCAAACCGCGAGTTGAGGTTGCAGTCGGCATGGAGCAGCAGGCTGGCCGGAAGGGTCAGCTCGGCCTGCAAGGCGGCCAACAGGTTGGTGGCGCTGATGGTCTGAAACGCTGCACGGCTGCCCGTCAGGCGGTTCCACTCTGCCTTCAGCATGCCCCCGAAGTTGAGCCATGCCGTGGGGCGGCACTGGAAGTTGCATCCCCCGCTCAGCGTGAACGTGTTTACCCTGCTGTCCATCGAACCGGCTGCATCGGCAGTCCAGCTGAGATCGGCACTGCGGCGGTAGTCGACTGACGCCATGGGCGATATTATCCAGCGTTGCTTCTCATCGAGCGGCAGAAAACTGTAGAACATATAGCGAAGTGCCCAGTTGCCGTCCACGTTCACCGGCCGCGTCGTGCGCACGCCCGTCGAGCGGTCGTAGGTCGACGACATGGCCACTTCGTGTTCGCGCAGCTCGAATGTGAGCGTGTTCACCACCTGTCCGGCCCGCTTCTTGAACGAACGCACATAGCTCAGCTCGCCCCGATGCACCCAGGGATTGTGCAGATCAGGGTTGCCCTGATGCACATTCAGCGGGTCGGCCGCATCGGTCAAGTCAACCAGATGGAGCAGCGCCACCTGTTCCTCACGGCTTGAGAAGCGGAGCATCCAGCGCGAACGCATGCCGCGCCGGTCGTCGGCCAAAGGGTGATAGTAAATGGTGAATGAAGGAGCGGGCAGCCACGAGGTGCGCTCCACGGGATGGTTCGCCCCGTAACGGAGATAGTCCTGACTGGCACTCTGCAGCGTCATCTGCGCTGTGGCATTCATTCTCAGCCAGCGGCGGTTGGCCAGCATCAGGTCGTGCCGCCAGTTGAAGCCCAGCGTGTGGAGCGTCGAGCGAAGCTCCGACCAGTAGCTGTCGGCCTGGCTCATCACCCGCACCATTTCCTCGCGTGCCGAAGGCAGCATCCGCAGCATGGCCGCATCGTAACTGGCCCATTCGCCACCAAGCTGGTCGAGGCGGTAGAGCGGGCGATCGTTCTCATTACGTTCGTGCTTGAAGCTGTAGGAGGGCGTCAGCTGTCCCTCCGAATGTTCCGTCTGGCGGTATTTCCAGTCATACGATGCCTCGGCCAGCCACTGGCCGTTGTCGGTTTTCGCCCGTTGGTAGCGGTGGCGGAAGTCCGTATGGTCGTCGGGGCGTGTGTAGTTGAGGTGGTAGAGGTCGTATCGGTTGTCGCGCCGGTTGTCGGCCGTATAGTCGGCATGCACATTGAGCAGGTTGCCGTTGAAGGCTTGCGACAAGCGGGCCGAAGCATTCATTTGCAGCCGTTTGCCGTCGGTGCTCACCTCGTTGCGCAGGCGGCTCAGCACAGAGGCATGCAGCAGCGGATCCGTGAGGGCCTGACTGAATGTTCTGTCGATCAAGGCCTCAAAGGAGTAAGCCGACGGCGGCAGGGCGTCATAGTTGGCCGTACGCTCGCTGCTGTGCCCGTTGCTTTTCACATAGTTCACGCCATATTTCAACTCCATGAATCGGCCCGCCTTCGGCCGAAGCGTCAGGCATGTGTTGGCCGAAAGCGAGAGGTCATCAGCATACGATGAAGTGGCCGTCCGGCCGAATGTGTTGCCTCCGGCCAGATAATTCTCGCGGCTTGAACCGCCCCGCTCGTGCACGGCATTGTCGTGATAGGTACCTCCCGCCGTGAAGCGCAACCGCCCGTGCGGTTCATACTGGTAGTTGAGCGAGAGGTAGTTGCGCCGGTGCTTGCCGCTGTTGTCGTTGCGGCCGTTCTCGCCCTGACGGCTGTACACGTTGTTCTGGTTGCGGTTGTTGAAGTCGCCCATGATGTTGAAGCTCTGCCGATCGTCAAACCGCATGAGGAAAAGCCCAGCCTGGTAGCGGTCGTCGGTGCCGTAGCCGCCCACCAGTTGTCCCAAATAAGTGCCGATGTACTTGCGCTTGAGGTGAACGTCCATCACAAACTGTTCGTCGCCCATCGAGGTGCCCGTGGTTTCGCTCTTTTCCCCGCGTTTTTCGTAAGCCTTCACACTGTTGATCACATAGGCCGGCAAATTGGCCAAGGCCGCCATCGGATCGCCGTTGAAAAAGTTCTTGCCGCCAATCAGCATGTTTTCCACCAGCCGCCCGTTGATGTAGATGTTGCCGTCGCGCAGTTCCGCTCCAGGCAATTGTTTCACCAGATCGTTGAGCATGGAGCCTTCGGGCAGCTGGAAGGCCGAGGCGTTGTAAACGAGCGTGTCGCCCTTGTAGAACATGCGGATTTTCGTGCCCGTCACCACGGCCTCGGCAATCTGCGTGCTCATTTCCTGCAGATAGAAATCGCCGGCATCAAAGGTGGTTTTCGATGCCGTGTACTGTGCTTCCACCGGATAGAACGCCGTGTGGTAACCGCCGGCCATGCAACGCAGGATGTAGCGACCGGGCCGCGGCACCTTCACCTTGAATGCAGCATGAAGAATGGTTTGTTCTCCTACTTGGCCCACAAGTCGGACTTGTGCGTCCTCAAGCAGAACTATCCCATGGCATTGGCTTACACTCGGAGACAATTGCGGCTGGGGGGAAATTTCCCGGGATGGGCTTCGCTTGAACTGTCAAACATCTTCAGCAAGATGGGGAAGAGTGATTCGGCCTATCACTATCTGAAGCGATTCGTGGCATTCAACGACTCCCTGCAGGAAAACATTAAAGCCGTTGAATTGCAAGCGTCGCAACATCGCTTCAATGCCATGCAGAGCGAGAAGAAGATTGAAGAGGCTGACAAACGTACTGCATGGTCCATTACGATTTCAGCGCTTCTGTTCGTAGGCATCATGTTGGTTTCAGCTGCATATTTCATCCACAACCGGCGCCGCCAGGCACTGATGCTGCAAACGCAGAAAGAATACAACGAAGCCAAGGCACAAATCAAAGCCTTGAAGCAGCTGAAAAAGGCTCAAGAGGAAACGGGCTTTGTCACCGAGACCAATGGGAAGGACCTGGAAACTGCCATCGAGGAATCGGAGAAAAAGGTGAAAGAACTTCATCGGAAAATGCCGCGATTAGCTGAAACGGAACGTCTGGTCCAAAAAATCGCCGAAGCACCCGCCACGGTGAACATTGTCAGAAAAGCCGAAATGGGGCTGAAGGTGGAGGAGGCAGATCTCGAAAGGCTCTATCAGACGATTGGTGAAATGGTTCCCGGCATCCATGCCACACTCGGACAGGCATTGGCTAAGAAAGCCATTTCGCAAAGCACATTCTACACTTGCCTACTGGTTGTAGCGCAGGTAAAAGTCGGGAAGATAGCCAAAATCCTGTGCAAATCGCAGTCAACGATCAGTGTCAACAAGTCCAGGGCCAATCAAGCCCTGTTCAATGAAAAATCGGGCAACAGTCTGGAATGGAACCTGCTCTTTAGTAACATGTAAAAATGTCTTGACAGTTTGAGATCTATGTTCCTCATTTTTATGGGGATGTCACAAACTCCTTACACTTCATCCTTTTATGAAGAGATTCGTTTTGAAAAGCATCCTTGTTGTTCTAATGCTCTGCTTTGGCAGCAACCCGTCTGTGGCCGCAAGACCATGGCAAATGCCCACCGATTCTATCTGCATCGGATTCGCTCCAGTGAATGTTTCCTTGGTTACTGATTCCAACACAAGCAAGGATTTAGGATCCATGAAGCGTCAGCCTCGGTTGTACCAGGATATGGTGTTCATATGTGGTCATACGTTGAGGATTTCCTCAAGATTGATGTTTCATGGCTTGCTGCACGTGGCATTATTTGCAGACGAACGAAGGACTGTGGCAGAATGGGAAACAACAATTGTGATTTCCGACAAATGGGAAACAGTGTGCATCCCCCAGGAATTGGGCGGGAGCTATTTGCTAGGGTGTACAGTTTGATGTTCGCATTTTTGATTCAACGAGCATTCGTGTGAGT
>DAIRWG010000055.1:0-15547 GCA_036802405.1 Alloprevotella sp. | reverse complement strand
GACAGATGAAAGCAAAAAGTGCAATTACGCTGTAACGCGCGCGCGTAAGGGGATCGATGCTTACTGTCAGCGCCCCATCGTGTGACATTCGTGGGCCTGCTGCCCGAATGTGGCATTGGGCTGCTATGGCAGGATAGCCCACACGATCCGTAGCAGCGTCAAAGAATTGCTCCCCCGATTTTGTGCAAAATTCGAAAAAATACCGTAACTTTGCAGCCAAATACAGCAGTGGCAGGGCTGATGCGTTTCTGCCACTGCTTCCTCATCGCAGAATCGAGACAAACATTTTATTATCAACACTTTAATCCATTTTTGCATGAAGAAGTTATCTACTCTTCTCATGCTCCTCCTCATGTGTTTGTGGGGGGGGTAAAATGTGACGCACAGAACTTGACGGTGACGCAGACGCCAGAAGTGGGTCACACCTATGTTTTCCAAAACGGAGCCAACACCAATTTTTATTTAGGTCAGAAGCTTGACGTGACGGTCACCCAGTATTGGGGATTGTTGTGCACGGACGAGAGCAACCTGACACGCAACATGTGCTGGACCCTGGAGGCGGGAGCCACCGACGGCACCTACCGTTTGAAGAATGCCGCCACAGGATGCTATCTTTATGGTTATCCCGGGTATGTAAACGGTTATGCAGGAAAACCTTATAATGTCAGTGCTGTGCCTTTTGACTACACCATCAAGAGCAAAGACAACAATCGTGTGGCCATCATGGGAAGCAGCACTGCAGATGGCAGTGTGCATTTGCCTAATTCTGGTGATAATAACACAAACACAAACAACAAAGGCCTTGTTTGCTGGGGCGAATCTGCTCCTGCCTCCCAATGGAGCATGAAGGAAGTGTCGCTTGACGACATCGCTGCACTCTCGGAAACCGAGGCCTTGACTGCTCAGGCAGTGAATTTCTGTGCCCATCCGTTGGCATCCGTACCCTCGGAAGCCCTGATAACTGCCAAAACCACTTTCCAGAACACTCCTTCTGAATCCACCCTTGAAGCTTTGAAGCAAGCCATTGAGCAGAACCGCTATGTGCGCATCGTGAGCAAGAGCACTTCTGATCAGCTTTCCGTTCAGGCTGACGGGGCGAATGTTCGCCACTACTCGGCCTCGTCGAGCGATGCTTCACAAGTGTGGGAAATGCGCTATAAAGAGAATGGAACCAGTGGCTTTGACATCAATCTCTACAATCCCAATGCTGGAAAGTATATGGGGAATACGCAAGCTGGCCAAACTACTGCTCCCACCGCTGATGAAACAGCGGCTTCACCCATCACTTTTGAGGAGAACACTGGCAGCAATGGCGGATTCTATGTGAAATCGAATGGCAATAAAATGTGTTGTGAAATTGGAGGCGGAGACGGCAAGATCAACCACTGGAACAACGCCAACAACGACTTGGCCGTGCTTTGGACCATCAACCAAGCCACCGACATCGAAGTGGCCCTCACTCAAGTGGGCGACCACACCTATGCCACCAGCTACCTGCCCTTTGCCGTGCAGAGCGTGAGCGGTGCAACGGCTTATACGGGTGTGCTCAATGCAGAACATACGACCGTCAACATGACCTCTGTGGACAACTATGCTGCCAATGAAGGCGTGGTGCTTGTGGGCGAGAGCGGACAGACTACGGCCACCCTCACCTTCGGCGGAACGGCCGTGAAAAACGATGGTAACGTGTTTACCGGCACCCATCTGGCCAAGAACGTCAGCGACGATGACCGCACGAACCTGCGTGTGCTCGGTGTGAAGGATGGCGCCACCGGCGAAATCGGCTTCTTCAAGCCCAGCACCTCACTCACCACCATTGGTGCCAACCGTGCTTACATTGATGCCTCCGGCCTCCAAACGACGAGCCTGCTCAGCGTGAACTTCGGCAATTTGAGCGGCATCAGCGATGCCCTGACGGGAAATGCTCCCACTGCCATCGATTGGAGCAAACCGCTGTACGACCTCAGCGGACGCCGCGTGGCCAACCCGACCAAAGGCGGCATCTACATCCAGGCCGGACGCAAACTGATCGTGAAGTGATTCGCGGCACCTCGCTTGTTTCTTACAATCTCATCTCATTCAATTTTTACTTTATCCTCCATACCCTTATGAAGAAGACATATATTGCCCCCCAACTCCTCGTGGTGGAGATGGGCGACCATCTGCAGCCTCTCTGCGTGTCCACTACGATCCAGTATGACGACAACGCTACCACGGGTTCTGCCCTCAGCACGGGCAGCAATCCGTGGGACAACAGCAGCTGGAAGAAGGCTGATGACGATGACGACGAGGATTGATCCTCCCCAACGTCCATCTTGACTGACAAGGCCCTCGCCGTGGCTTTCCGCTTGACGGAAAGGCGGTGGGGGCCTTTGTGATGCGGCCCACCTTCTCTCGATTCTTGGATCTGTCACGAATCGTGTGTATACGCTTGTGCAACGTTTGCGTGGCAAAGTCTTTGTTTCCCGATAGCTCATCGGAAGAAATTGCGGAAGCTGTTTTTTTGAACATTACATAGTAAGTTTTCGGCAAAATCATAAGAATCCGGCAAAAAAACAGAATCGATTCCCACAAATCCCCCGAAAGGCCCCGAAGCAACTCCTTTTCGGCAGAGCAGGGCAAAAGTCTTGCAAGCATTTCCTTTGCCTTTCAAGCGATTTGCACTAACTTTGCGGCTTGATAGAAAACGCTCCGCGGCGGGCGGTGCGAAGGGGCAAGGAGTCCCCGTCGCATTTGTCGCCATATTGTAGGGCACGGCTGACCGTGCCCGACGGGCTTCCGCCGTGCGGCACGAAACGAAACAAGACTCACAATCAGATTTTTTTAAATTGCATTTATGGAAAAACTTAGCTACGCCCTCGGCATGGTCATTGGCCACAACCTGAAGGGAATGGGTGTGAACGAACTTGGCGCTGACTTCGCTCAGGCTGTGAACGATGTGATTGCCGGCAACACGCCCAAGATGACCGATGAGGAGGCACAGCAGACAGTGAGCCGCTTCCTGCAGAAGCAGCAGGAAGAGGCCGGCAAGGCCATCCGGGAGGAAGGCGAGAAATTCCTGGCCGAGAATGCCAAGAAGGAAGGCGTGACCGTGCTCCCCAGCGGACTGCAGTACACCGTGATCACCGAAGGCAACGGCCGTAAGCCCAAAGCCACCGACAAGGTGAAGTGCCACTACGAAGGCACCCTGACCAACGGTCAGGTGTTCGACTCCTCCTACCGCCGCGGCGAACCCGCCGTGTTCCCCCTCAACGGCGTGATTGCCGGATGGACTGAAGGCGTGCAGCTCATGGCTGAGGGTTCGAAGTACCGCTTCTTCATCCCCTACCACCTGGCCTATGGCGAGCGCGGTGCCGGACAGGCCATCCCGCCCTATGCCGCACTCGTGTTCGATGTGGAGTTGATCTCCATCGAAGGCTGACCGGCCTTTGCGTAAGCACTACGTAACAACGAAAAATAAAGCATACAACGACAGATATGAAAAAGATTCTTTTGGCAACGGCAGTTGCCTTCACGGCTCTCCTGAGCTCGTGCAACAATGGCTCGCCCAAGGCAAGCATGAAGACCGATGTCGACACCTTGAGCTACGAAATGGGTATGGTAATGTCGCCGGGCGACCAGCTGAGCGGCTATCTGGCCCAGGCCGGAAGCGACACGGCCTACGTGGACGAGTATCTCAAAGGATTCAGCGACGGCGTGAAGGCCGGCGACGACAAGAAGAAGATGGCCTACTACATGGGCGTGATGCAGGGCTTGCAGTCGAAGATGCAGATGTCGCAGGTGGAGCAGTCAGTGTTTGCCGGCGACACCACCAAGAAGGTGAGCATCAAGAACTTCGTGGCCGGATACACCGACCTCGTGAAGAACAAGACCGCCCTCAAGCGCAACGGCAAACTCGTTGACCGCGAGGCTGCCAACCAGGACATCATGGACTACATGTTCAAGAAGTCGAAGACCGACAGCGAGAAGTTCATGGCCGAAGTGGCCAAGAAGTCTGGCGTGCAGAAGCTCGCTGGCGGCGTTTACTACAAGGTGATCACTCCCAGCACCAGCACCGAACACTGCACCGCTACCGACAGTGTGGTGGTGAAGTATGAGGGCCGACTGGCCAACGGCCAGGTGTTCGACTCCTCCGCTTCGCAGAAGGACGGCTTGGTGACGCTCGACCTCAAGAACGTGATCAAGGGCTGGCAGGTGGCCATTCCCCAGATGCCCGTGGGCGCCACTTGGGAGTTGTACATTCCCTATGAGATGGGCTACGGCGAACGCAATGCGGGACCGATTCCTCCCTATTCGGCTCTCGTGTTCAAGATCACGCTCGTGGCTGTGAAGTAAAGCCGCGGCTTCGCGTGAACCACACAGGGCACACGGCGTGCCAAGAGTTATGAGGTTGTGAAGTCCTTCGTCCGTCACGTTGCGGACGATGCTTCGCGGCCTCATAACTTCGCACTGATGCCCCTCTTTCTTAGTGAAACAAATAATTACATACAACACATTCATTTCATGCAAATCAAATCCGTCCTGGTCGTGGCACTGGCTGCACTCCTTTGCGCTCCTGCCATGGCACAGAAGAAGGCCAAGAAGGCCGCCAAGGGCAAGAAGGCCGTGGCTGCTGCCACGCTGACGCCCGCACTCAAACCCGTGGAGGGCAACACCTTCAGCTACGCTCTCGGCGTGGCTCAGGGCAACAGCCTCAAGATGTATCTCATCCAGCGCGAAGGCGTTGACTCTGCCTATGTGCAGTATGCCATCGAAGGCATGAACGCCGCACTGAGCGAGAACGAGCGCAAGCAGCGCGAGGCCTACGCTGCCGGTCTGCGCATCGGCGACATGAACCGTCGCAACCTCCCCATGTTCAACAAGCAGGCCTGCGGCAAGCAGGACAGCAGCTACGTGTCGCTCGACGAGTTCCAGCGCGGACTCACCGCTGCCGCACTCGGAAAGCCCACTACGCTCACGCCCGACAGCGCCATGAAGGTGGTGGAGCAGCAGTTCAACTACCAGCAGGAAACCTACAAGCAGGCCAACCTTGCCTGGCTTGAGGCCAACAAGAAACTCAAGGGTGTGAAGACACTGCCCAGCGGCCTGCAGTATCGCGTGCTCACCGAGGGCCACGGCCCCGTGGCTTCCGACAGCACCGAAGTGGAAGTGCACTACGAAGGCTCGCTCATCGACGGCACCGTGTTCGACTCCTCCTACAAGCGCAATGCTCCTGCCACCTTCCGTCCGAACCAGGTGATTGCCGGATGGAAGGAAGCCCTCACCATGATGCCCGAAGGCTCCGTGTGGAACCTCTACATCCCTGCCAAGCTGGGCTACGGCGAGCGCGGCTCTGGCCAGAACATTCCCGGAAATTCCACGCTGATCTTCAAGGTGGAGGTGATCAAGGTGAAGACGGCTGCAACTCCCGCTCCCACCGCTCCCGCCTCCAAGAAGTGATTCTCTTGACAGGTTTCTCCTCGGAAAAACAGCAAATGGGCGCAGGCAAGCCCGCACGCATCGTGCGGCTTGCCCGCGCCTTTTTCGTATGCCTTCGCCGGCTCTTCCGCCACCGCTTTCACGCGTCGGAAAATCGGCCCGAATTTTCCCTTACCTTCACCTCCACTTTGACCCCAAAAAGCTAACTTGCCCATATTCAAAGACTTAAGCACGGCCTTTGCTGCATGCTCCAAAAGTTTCCCGAAAAAAAGATGGAAAGTTTCCATCTGAAAACTTTGAGTTTTCCATTTTAATGCCGTATCTTTGCTCTCGCTAAGCGAAGGATGCCCCCATCGCCCATAGGCGAAACCTCAGTTTCCTGACTTCCGAAGGCATTGCTCCAATGATTCGAATAATGGCTTAAGTGCTTGAAAATCAGTTGGCAATGAAATGTTTCCGAAGCCAAAACGCACGTCCACCATCTGTCACAAGGCATCCGCTTGCAACGTCTTGCCGCAGGCTGTCGACTAAACGGCCAAGGGCAAGCGGGAAGAACACAAAGTTCTCCGAAACGGACAACTTTTGAAAGAGAGAAATTCCAAAAGTTTTCCGAAATGACAAAAATTAACAATCAAAACATCATCGTTTCATCCCGTTGCGAGGGCAGCGGAAGGAAGGCACAACGACCACTGCACGGCATGCAGGGGAAGCACACCTATTGTGCCTTTCGGAAGGCCCCTCCGGCCCCTCTGGTGAAAGCGGTGAGTGAACACTTTTTCCCCCCAATAACCGACCTATGTGCACCGACAATTTCATGATTACCAAGCGCGACGGCACCACCGAGCGCTTCTCTGCTGAAAAGATCAAGAGCGCGTTGATCAAGTCCTTCGCTTCGCAGGGCAAGGACATCAATGCCGACGGCATCAACCGCATCATGCAGCGTCTGCGTTTCTGCAACGGCATGAGCGTGGAGGACATCCAGAATCAGGTGGAGGTGGCACTCATGGCCGAACAGCACTACCAGGTGGCCAAGGCCTTCATGCTCTACCGCAAGCGCCACGAGGCTGACCGCGAAACTGCCGACAAGCTGCGCTTCCTCATCAACTACTGCAACTCCACCAACCCCGCCACCGGCTCAAAGTATGACGCCAACGCCAACGTGGAGAACAAGAACATCGCCACCCTCATCGGCGAACTGCCCAAGCAGGGATTCATCCGCCTCAACCGCCGCCTCCTGTGCGACAAGATCAAGGAGATGTATGGCAAGGAACTGGCCGACCGCTACGTCTACCTGCTCAAGCACCACTTCATCTACAAGAACGACGAGACGTCACTTGCCAACTACTGCGCCTCCATCACCATGTATCCCTGGCTGCTCAACGGCACCAAGAGCATCGGAGGCAACTCCACGGCGCCCTCCAACCTCAAGTCGTTCTGCGGAGGATTCGTCAACATGGTGTTCATCGTGTCGTCCATGCTTTCGGGAGCCTGCGCCACGCCCGAGTTCCTCATGTACATGAGCCACTTCATCGAGCTGGAGTACGGCAAGGACTACTACCTCCATGCCGACAAGGTGGTCGACCTCTCCACCCGCCAGCGCACCATCGACAAGGTCATCACCGACTGCTTCGAGCAGATTGTCTACTCCATCAACCAGCCCACCGGCGCACGCAACTTCCAGAGCGTGTTCTGGAACATTTCCTACTACGACAAGTACTACTTCGACAGCATCTTCGGCGAATTCTACTTCCCCGACGGCGAGCAGCCCTATTGGCCCGCCCTCGATTGGCTGCAGCGCCGCTTCATGCGCTGGTTCAACGCCGAGCGCACCAAGGCCGTGCTCACCTTCCCGGTGGAAACGATGGCCCTGCTCTCCGAGAACGGCGACGTGAAGGACAAGGAATACGGCGACTTCACCGCACAAATGTATGCCGAAGGCCACAGCTTCTTCACCTACATGAGCGACAATGCCGACTCGCTGGCTTCCTGCTGCCGCCTGCGCAACGAGATCCAGGACAACGGCTTCAGCTACACCCTCGGTGCAGGAGGCGTGAGCACGGGATCGAAGTCGGTGCTCACCATCAACCTCAACCGCTGCGTGCAGCAGGCCACCCGCGAGGGACGTTCCTACGTGGAATTCCTCGCCGACGTGGTCGACCTCGCCCACAAGGTGCAGCTGGCCTACAACGAAAACCTCAAGGATCTCCTCTCGAAGGGCATGCTCCCCTTGTTCGATGCCGGCTACATCAACATCAAGCGCCAGTACCTCACCATCGGCGTGAACGGCATGGTGGAGGCTGCCGAAAGCCTCGGCATCACCATCAGCGACAATCCCGAGTACGAGAAATTCGTGGGCGACATCCTCGGCCTGATCGAGAGCTACAACCACCAGTACAAGTCGAAGGACGTGATGTTCAACTGCGAGATGATTCCCGCCGAAAATGTGGGCGTGAAGCATGCCCGCTGGGACCGCGAGGACGGCTACTACGTGCCGCGCGACTGCTACAACTCCTACTTCTATGTGGTGGAGGACCCCAACACCGACATCATCGAGAAGTTCCGCCTGCACGGACGCCGCTTCATCTCCCACCTCACGGGCGGTTCGGCGCTCCACATGAACCTCGACGAGCACCTCTCGCAGCCGCAGTACCGGCAGCTCCTCCGCGTGGCTGCCAAGGAGGGATGCAACTATTTCACGTTCAACATCCCCAACACCCTCTGCAACGACTGCGGACACATCACGAAGCACCACCTGCACCAGTGCCCCAAGTGCGGATCGACTAACCTCGACTATCTCACCCGCATCATCGGCTACCTCAAGCGGGTGTCCAACTTCTCGCTCGACCGTCAGCACGAGGCTGCCCGCCGCTACTACCAGCGCATCGATGCCGAGCAGTAAGTTCACTCCATTAATTATATATAAGGGGAACAGCCACTATATATAAGGTGAACACCGCTCCGCGCAAAGAATGACCCCACGCTCAAGGCCTCCTCTCCAGCGAGAGGGGGCCTTGAGGGCATTCGGGCCGAAATGGCATCGGTTTCCCCTTTTTCCAAAAAAACAAAGAATCGAAAATGCTCAAATACTACAACCACGACATCGTATTCCAGGAATATCCCGACGAAGTCACCCTCGCCATCAATCTCACCCGGTGTCCCAACCGCTGCGAGGGCTGCCACAGTGCCTTCCTCCGCCAGGACATCGGCGACGAGCTCACCCCCGAACGCCTGTCGGCACTCATCGGCAACTACGGCGATACCATCACCTGCATCGGGCTGCAGGGCGGTGACAACGACCCGCAGGCCGTGCTCGACATCTGCCGCTATGTCAAGGCTCACTACCAGGGGCGCATCCGCACCGGATGGTATTCCGGCCGCACCTGGCAGCCCGCCCCCGACGTGCTGGCAGCCACTCTCGACTACCTCAAGCTCGGCCCCTACATTCCCCGCCTCGGCCCCTTGAGCAGTCCTACCACCAACCAGCGCATCTACCGCGTGGATGCTGCCACAGGCGCACTCACCGACATCACCGAACGCATGCGCAAACGCCGCGATTTCTGATGCATATGCCTCTGGCAGAGGCCCGAAATTTCGGTAAATACCGAATTTGACGGTAAAATCCGCTCCCAAAACCCCGCTTTGTGGCGCACTCGCATAATTTTTCGTAACTTTGCACGCTGAAACGTTTGGTGTGCAAGGTTTTTTGTTCTGAAAGGCCGCCCACCGCTTCTGCGCTTTCTGTTAACCCAACACGAACACACATATTCTCCCAACCGAAAAATATGAAAAAAATTCTACTGCTCCTCCAGTCGGCATTCCTCCTCACCAGCCTCACCTCCTGCATTCAGGACGAGGCGCTCAATGCGGAATGCGACATCGAGAGTGTGGAGCAAGCCTGGCTGGCCACCCACCAGGACATCCTCAAGTCGCAGCCCATCGTGACCAACGAGCACGTGTCGTTCTTCATCAACAAGGGCGCCGACCGCTCGGCACTCGATCCGCGCTTCAACCTCACAGAAGGGGCAAGCATCACGATGCTCAAGGATGGGGCGGAAATGCAGGCCAACGGTGCCGTGCGCGACTTCAGCTCACCGCAAACCTACATCGTGCATTCGCAGGACGGCTGTTGGAGCAAGAACTACACCGTCAGCTTCAGTTTCCCTCAGCCCATCTCGCTCATGGGATTCGAGCATTTCGAACTCGACAAGACGGGACGCTACCACGAATGGCATGAAGTGGACGCCACCGATCCCGAGAACCCGAAGCGCGACTACTGGTCGAGCGGAAATCCCGGATTTGCCATGACCGGACGAGGCAAAACCTTCGATGCCTATCCCACCATGAGCGATCCCTTGGGCTATCAGGGCAACTGCGTGCGCCTCATCACCCGTTCCACAGGCTCCTTCGGCGACCTGGTGCACATGCCCATTGCCGCAGGCAACATCTTCATCGGCACTTTCGACACGAAGAAGGCACTCGGCGCGCCCCGTGAGGCCACCCATTTCGGCCTCAAGCTGGTGGGCGGAAAGCCCGTGTCGCTCGATGGCTACTACAAATACAAGGCCGGCGAAACCTTCACCGACGTCAACAAGAAGGTGCATCCCGAACTCCACGACACGGCCGACATCTATGCCGTGGTCTACGAAGTGGAACCCGACACCACAGCCTTCGAGCCGCTCAACGGCAACGACGTGCTCTCTTCCCCCCGCATCGTGATGATGGCACGCATCGCCAATCCCGGCGAACCCGCCGAATGGACGCACTTCAGCGAGCCCTTCCGCCTCATGCCCGGCAAGGAATGGAGCGAGGAACGCCTCCGCCACGATGGATATGCCATTGCCGTGGTGGCCACTTCCAGCCGACAGGGTGCCTATTTCTCCGGCGCCATCGGTTCCGAACTTTGGGTGGACGAACTCAAGGTCAATTGGGAAGAGTGACTTGCTCAAGAATGTAAACCGATCATATAGGAAAGCAATGAATACAGTAACGTTGGATTCTTTGTCCATCAGTTTTCCCCCAGAGGATCTCAAACTGGTGAAGGATTTGGCCCGAAAGTTTGGCTGGAAAGTTGAACGTAAAAAGGCACCCATAGAGAAGGCTATGGAAGACGTAAACAAAGGACGTGTTTACAAAATAGACGATATTGATGCGTATTTCAAAAAAATGGGCGCAGAATGAAGTTCACATTAAAACGAACTAAGAGCTTCGATAAGGATATGAAACGGTGTATCAAAAGAGGGCTCCCCATGTCTGAAATGAAAACCGTTATGCAATTCCTGCAGAATACGGGCACCGTTCCTGCCAAATATAAACCTCACAAGTTGAAAGGCAATTATCAAAATTGTTAGGAGTGCCACGTTCTGGCGGATTGGCTCTTGATTTGGAAAGAAGAAGCCGATGCACTGGTATTGATTCTTACCAATACAGGAACACATGCAGACCTGTTTTGATGTCGCATCACCCATTTTATATATAGAACAACATCCAATGAAACGATTCCATACCCTTTTGCTCTTCCTCCTCGTGCTGCTGGCAGCCTTCGGACTGAAGGCACAGGCGCAGAAAGTGCAGGAAGCGCAGGAAACCAAAGAAAACCTCATCAAGGCCGCCATCAAGGGATGGCACGTGCGTGTGGGAGCCGGCATGGCGCTCGGCGGCACATCGCCCATGCCCCTGCCGGCCGAGATACGCGAAATCAACAGTTACAACCCCACACTCTGCATCTACATCGAGGGCGATGTGGAGAAACGCTTTGCGCAGACTCCCTGGGGACTCATGCTCGGCATGCGCTTCGAAAACCGGGGCATGAAAACCGATGCCCGTGTGAAGAACTACCACGCCGATGTGGTGGCCTCCGATGGCTCGGGACGCATGATCGGTGCCTGGACGGGCAATGTGAAGACGGAGGTGGACAACCGCTACCTCACCTTCCCCATCCTGGCCACCTACAACATCAACGACCGCTGGATGCTCAAGGCCGGACCCTACCTCTCCTGGATGATGAGCGGCTCCTTCACCGGATCCGTCTACGACGGCTACATCCGCGACCAGGATCCCACGGGCAACAAAACGGAGTTCGCTCCCGGACAGACTGCCACCTACGACTTCTCCTCCGACTTGCGCCGCTTCCACTGGGGCCTGCAGGTGGGCGGCGAATTCAAGGCCTACAAGCACCTCTCCGTCAGTGCCAACCTCCAGTGGGGACTCAACGGCATCTTCCCCTCCGACTTCTCGGGCGTGACCTTCTCGCTCTATCCCATCTACGGCTCGCTGGGCTTCAACTATCTGTTCTGAAAAAATACAACACAAGCATATGAAGAAATTTTTACTCTCGCTCTTGGCCGTCTGCACGCTGGGCTTCCTCCCCGCAGTGGCCGATGACTATCAGGAAAAACTCGTGGTGACAATCAACGGAAACAGTACGGACTCCATTCCCGCCAACATCACCGTCAGCCACGAAGCCGACGGCACCATCACCTTCTCTTTGAAGAATTTCACGATGGGCCTTGGCGATGACCAGATGCCCGTGGGCAACATCACCTTGGGCAAGGTGGCCGTGGAGCAGAAGGAAGGCTATGAGGCCATTTCCACCACGCAGACCATCCAGATTGAGGCCGGCGACGACCCCAACGTGGTTGAAGAAGAGTGGATGGGGCCGATGCTGGGCGATGTGCCCATCGTGATGAACGGCAAGCTCAAGGCTGACAAACTCTTCGTGAACATTGACATCGACATGAGCGAAACGCCGCTCGCACAGGTGATCAATGTGGCCGTAGGTCAGGACAAGGGCTTCGACCCCGTTCTTCCCGAAGTGACGATTGACAGCACTGCCTCTTATGCCGAAAACCTCGTGGTGACCATCAATGGCAACAGCACCGACTCCATTCCTGCCAAGATTACCGTTGACCACATGAGCGACGGCACCATCACCTTCTCCTTGAAGAACTTCACGATGGGCCTTGGCGACGACCAGATGCCCGTGGGCAACATCACTCTCTCTAAGGTGGCCGTGGAGCAGAAGGAAGGCTATGAGGCCATTTCCACCACGCAGACCATCCAGATTGAGGCCGGCGACGACCCCAATGTGGGCGAAGAAGAGTGGATGGGCCCGATGCTGGGCGATGTGCCCATCGTGATGAGCGGCAAGCTCAAGGCCGACAAACTCTTCGTGAACATCGACATTGACATGAGCGAAACGCCGCTCGGTCAGGTGATCAATGTGGCTGTAGGTCAGGACAAGGGCTTCGAACCGGTTCCCGATGGCATCAACCAAGTGAATGCCGACTCCGTTCGTGCCACTGGCGTTTACACGCTTGGTGGCGTGCGTGTGGCTGACACCTTGACGAATGCACTCCCCAAGGGCGTGTATGTGGTGAACGGCAAGAAGATCGTGAAATAAATTACAAAACCATAAGCAAAGGAGCGGGTGGGGCATCCCGTCCGCTCCTTTGTGTAAACAAGAGAGATTGCAAAATGAAAAAGTTTTTGATGACCCTCGCACTCGGTGCCATGGCTTCGGGGGCTTGGGCGCAATATCAAGTTCAAAATGCTGGATTTGAGGAGTGGGAAAGCGTATCGTATAAAAAAATATCGGGCGAAGAACCAACTCATTGGAATTCGTTTGTCACGGGGACGGGGGGATTGAAAAGTACTGCTTGTAAAGCATCTCAGCTGTTTAAGAGCACAGATGTGCGGAGTGGAGCAAAAGGAAAATACTGTGCCAAGATTGTTGATTACGACGTAACGTTTTTGGGCCAGCATGTGGCATATGCTCAAGGTAATATGACTACGGGCTGTATCAATATGGGCAATATGGATCCTTCTGAATGCGGAAATAAAAGTTCGAAAGGAAATTGTAATTATACTGATACAGAAAAAGACGATTTCAATCAAAAGTTTATCGGACTTCCTGATGCCATGTTCGTGTGGGTTAAGTATCATTCCACAAACAAGGATTTCCGAGCAAAAGTATCTACAGTGTTGCATACGAATGGCTACTATCAGGATCCACGAAAAACGACTGACACAGATTGTCAAAATCGTGAAGTAGCCATTGCGCAGAATGTGAATGTGAATCCGAGCATCACGGATTGGCAAGATTTGACCATTCCTTTTGTCTATAGTAAAACGGATGGAACAAGGCCCTCCTATGCATTGGTTTCTTTCTCAACAAATGCAACACCGGGTAAGGGCACAGGGTCCGACTATATGCTCATTGACGATTTGGAGTTCATCTACTACCACGCCCTCACCGACCTCAAGTACAACGGCACCACCCTCACGGGCTTCAAAGAAAACGTCACCAGCTACGACCTCTCCGACGAAATCTACGATGCCAGCAAGGTGTCCTTCACGAAGAAAGGCGTAGCCGCTACCGTGGAGAAGAAATACGACGAGAGGACCTGCGTGCTCACCATCACCGTGAAGGGCGATGACTTCTCGGTCAATCCCTCCAGCTTCACCACCTACACCATCCAGTTTGCCAACCACCTGCTCACCGATGTGAAGTACGATGGTGCCACCGTCAAGGGCTTTGCTCCCAACACCTACAGTTACGACCTTTCCGACCAGGTGTTTGATGCCTCCAAGCTGAGCTACACCGCACTCAGTTCGGGTGCCACGGTGGAGCAGACCTACGACGAAGTGACCGGCAAGGTGCAGCTCACCGTGAAGGGCATCGACTTCGACAAGAACAGCAAGCACACGGCCACCTACACCCTTCAGTTCAAGCCCTCGAAGGTGCAGACCCTCACCAATCCGCTGAGTGTCACCATCAACGGCACGACTTCCGCTCCACAAACCACCACCTACACCCTCATCATCGCCCCCGACGAGAATACGGCCACGCTCCAGCTCAATAACTTCATGCTTGGTGCAGGAGAGGACGCCATGCCCATCGGCAACATCGAGTTGAACAAAGTGACTGTGGACGGCACACACCTCACCACCTCGCAAAACATCTTCATCACGCAAGGCAATGACCCCTCGGTGCCCGAAGATGAGTGGCTTGGCCCGGAACTGGGACAGGTTCCCGTAAGTCTGGATGCCACACTGGTTTCCGACCGTTTGGATGCCGTCATCAACATCGACATGCAGCAGGCTTTGAACAAGACCATCAAGGTGGTGCTCGCTCCCTCCGTGCAGATTGCTCCCGACCAAACCCTCAGCATCCCCGCCGATGCTTTGGCCAATGTCACCTTCACCCGTTCCTTCAAGCAGGGCTGGAACTCGATCATCCTCCCGTTCCCGGCCACCGCTGGGCAGCTCGGCGCTTCGGAGGCCGACAAGCTCACCGAACTCCACAGCAGCTATCTGAAGTTCGAGAAGGTGGGCGACGGTACCCTCCAGCCCCATGTGCCCTATCTCGTGCACTTCGACGAAGCCACCGACCTTACCCTCTACTATGCCGGTCAGGTCACGGCCATCAAGTCCGGCGAAGCCTATGAAAGCATTGCTGCCAACGCTGCCGACGCTGCCACGGCCCGCTTCGTGGGCAACTACACCGCCAAGTTCGACATGAACGGCAAGTACGGCATCTACACCGTGAGCGAAGGCAAGGAGAAAATCGTGGAAGGCGGCGCAGGATCCACCCTTCCCGCCACGGCTGCCTACTTCGATTTCCAGAACATCAGCAGCCCCACCGCCCTCTCCGTGAAGTTTGGCAATGACCCCACGGGCATTTCCGACCTCGTCATCGAAAACGGACAAGTGAAGCAGCGTGCTGCCGGCGTCTACAACCTTCAGGGCGTCAAGCTCAACGCCAACGGCAGCACCGAGGGCCTTCCCGCCGGCGTCTACATCGTCAACGGCCAGAAGGTGCTCGTGAAGTAAACACATTACGAAACTAAACTCAAGCACAACAATGAAAAAGACATATTCCGCTCCGCAGCTCCACACCATCGAGCTGCGCAACGAGGGAGTGATCTGCGCTTCTTTGGGCATTGACAAGGACGGCAACAAGTATCCCGGCATCGAATTCCAAAGCGTCGACCGCAACGGTTGGGACAGCTCCAACTGGGCACCCGCCGACAACGCCACCGATGCCAACACCGAGGCTAAGTAAAAAAAGTAGAATGTACAGTTTGTTGTTCGCATTATTGATTCAACGAGCATCCGAATGAGTGGGCAT
>DAIRWG010000054.1:4892-15824 GCA_036802405.1 Alloprevotella sp. | reverse complement strand
CCTTGTAGGAGTTGATGGTGAAACTGCCCGTCACCTGCACATCGTGCGCAGGCATTGTTTCGGGCAATCCCTGCCAACCGCTGAAGGTGTGCCCTTCCTTGGTGGGAGCAGCTTCGGGCGTGATGGTGGTGCCGTAGGGAACGGACAGTTCCTTGTAGGCCGCGCCGTCCACAGAGTAGGAGAGCTTGTAGGAATTCACGACAAACTGGGCCTCGAGCGCCTTGTCACCGTCCACGAGGATGGTGCGCGGATTGTCGGTGTTGCCGTCCGACCATTGCTTGAAGCTATGGCCTTCGTCGGGAGTGGCCGTCACCACGAGGCTCGTGCCTTCCGCCTTGCGTCCTCCGGCATCGCTCACGTGGCCGCCAGCGGTGGCGGTGATGCTGATGCTGCGGTAAACGAGAATCTGCACCTGGTGTGGCGAGGAGGGGTAACCCAACTGCTTGTCAGCCTGGAAGTCCACCGAAACGTTCTCCACATCGCGGATTTCGCCGGTGGCCTTCTTGTGATACTTGAAAGTCAGCTTCTCGCCCGATGCCTGGTTGCTTCGGGCGCGCAGGTAGAGGCAGCTCCGGCCGTTGGCCAGAGGCAGCACCTCGGCCACGCCGCGGCATTCGTTGCCCACAAAGGCCGCGAAGTCGTACTGCGTGTAGTCCATCCCGGTGGTGGTGAAACTCACGTCGAGATAGAGGCTCATGTCGTAGCGGTAGTCGCTCGGGGTGACCGTCCATGGGGTCGCGGCCGAAGCCACGACACCCTGGAGAGTCAGCATGACGAGCATCACTATCGCATATCTGCATTGGATAATGAGGTTCTTCATTGTGCGTTAAAGTTAGTGGATAGCTACTTTGTGGTAGGTGAAGTTGCCGTGGGCATTGACCACCACCACGCAGGTGTTGCCATGGAGCGAGGACACGGCGATGCCGCGTTCCGTCACGTGGTCGGCATGGAGCACCTTGCGTCCGCTGAGGTCGAAGATCTCCACCGATTCGATCTGCTCGGGAGCGATGCCGCTGATGCGGAGCACGCCGTCGGTGGCGATGACCTTCACGCGGCCTTCAAGGTCGGCCTGCGAGATGCCCGTGGCCTGTCCGATCTGGAGCACGTGGGGCTGGAAGAGGCTGCCCACCATCGTTTCGCCGAACGGGAGCGACTGGTCGTTGCGGTAGTCCTGTTCGCCCTTCGCGTCGGTGATGCGGAAGGTGATGCGGTCGTCGTTGTTGCCATAGACGTTCATCATGACGAGTCCGTTCACCAGCTGGCCGATGCCTCGGCACTCCGAACCGCAGAAGGCGGCCACGCGGTAGTCGCTGTTGTCGAGTTCGGCACCGTCGGCGTCACACACGGTGGCCACCATCGGCATCACGTTGGCATACTTGCGGATGTCCACCGCCCAAGGCAGCACTTCGGAAATGCCGAGCACATTCTTGGCAGCGGCCTTCGACACGATGGCCGTGTTGTAGACCACGTCCTTGGCCGAGGCGCTCTGGTAGAGGTAGCCCTTGCCCGGAGTGAGCGTGCGGAGCGTACCGATCCAGTGTTCGCCGTCGAACTGTGCGAAGCCCTCCTGGCCCACGATCACATCCTCGCTTTCGGCAGCCGTAGTGGCAAATGCCTCATCGGGACTCATGGTCTGCGGCACGGGATAGCCCAGCCAGTTCCAGCCGGCCTTGAGGGCAATCGGCGTGGCGGGGTTCCAGGCAACGTCGCTCAGGCGCAGGTGCTGGGTGTTGTCGGCCGTCTGCACCTTGTAGCTCTCGTTGGCCGAGAGCGAAGCGAGCGTACCCACGAGTCCGAGCTGCGGGTCGCGCACCACTTCCTGCGTCTGGCTCAGGATGCGGCTCACGTGTTCGTCGGCAGCCAGCTGTGCGGGAGTGATGGGCGACTCGAAGCTGTGCGAGATCCAAGTCCATCCGTTCGCCATCTGGAAGTCCATGTCGGAGCGTTTGAGCGTGTAGTTGAATTCCACCGTTTCCGACACATCCTCATCGCCGTTGCCCACAGCGGTCATGGCCTTGATGTGGGTGTCGGAGTCGATGACGAAGGGCACCGAGTACTTGCGCCGCGTGCCGTTTTCGTCGCACGGGCAGGAACCGTCGGTGGTGAAGTAGATGGTGGCATTCTTCGAGTCGGTGCTGAGGCTCACCTTCGTGCCGCGGTAAACGGCCGTGCCGCTTGCACGCGAAGCCGAGGGAGCTTCGGCCGTGATGAGTTCGGTCACCACATCCACGGTGCATTCACCCTTCACGCTGCAGTCCTCGGCGGTGAAGGTGAGCTGCGTCGTGCCGGGCAGTTCGCCCTTCACGAGGAAGGTGGCCTTGCCCTCTTCGTCGAAGGTGGCTTCGGCATTGCCGAGTGAGGCAATCAGTGCCGAGGAGTTGGCCACGCTGACGTGGCGGCCCACGGCAGCGTCAAACGGGGTGGCATGCACGGTGATTTCCTTCTCGCCGCCATAGAGCACCTTCACGTTGTCGGCCGTGATGGCCTGCACTTCCTTCTCCACGTCGAGCACCTGCGAGTAGGTCTGTGCCATGGGGATGCCGGCATACGACTTCACGTTGCGGCTCACGATGAGGCGAACCTCGCCCGTGGTGAGTGCCAGCGGTGTGGTCGGCACGAAGCGCAGGCGCGAAGCGTAGCGCACGGCTGCGGCATCGTCGGCACGGGCAAACTCATCGGCCAGCGAGGCATCGAGCAGGCGGATTTCGCCTTCCAGCTTCTCGTCGGAGGCCACCACGTAGATGTTGTCGGTGGTGAGGGTGGAGAGGTCCATATACTTGTCGAACGTCACTTCCACGCCCTCCTCGTAGGCACGGGCCTCCTTCACTTCAGGCTGCTTGTTCTGGCGGATGCCCACGTTCACTTCCAGCTGCGGAGGCGGCACGGGCAGCCAGTCGCTGTAGGTCGTCACGTAGCCTTCCTTCTCAAACTTCACCTGCCAGAGGCCTTGCGGCACATCCCAGCGGTACATGCCGTGCTCGTCGGTGAAGAGCGGGTTCTTCTGAGCGTATTCCTCAGCGTTCCAGAGCACGATTTCCTCCACGGGGTCGCCCCACATGTTTTCCTTCGTCTCCTTGTAGTAGATGCTGGCCTGCACGCCTTCCACGCGGTTCGAGGGCACGGCTTCGTAAACGTAGCCCGCCGGGTCGATGTACACGATGTCGTCGGGGCAACCCGAGCGGTGTGCGCCCGGAAGGTTGCTGTTGGTCAGTCCGTTGCCGTCGCCGCACTTCACGGCGTTCACCTCGCTGCGGAGCAGCAGGATGTCGTTGGTCAGGTAGTTGCTGATGATGATCGAGCCGATCTGCACGCCCGTCTTGATGCCGTAGCCGGCTATGCTCACCGAGAGTGAGGCACCGCCCGTGTGCATCGTGCCGAGCAGTCCGACAAACACTTCGGCATCGCCCACGATGGTGGGGATGAGGGTGCCGATGGTGTAGCCGCCCAGGTGCGAGAGCAGTTCCTTGTTGCGCTGGGTGAACGCTTCGCGCTGCTCCGTGGTGAGGCAGGTCTTGTGGTCGATCAGCTGCTGCGTCTGCCAGATGTCGGTGCCCTTGTCGATGAGGTCGGCCGTGGTGAGGATCACGTCGGCAAATGGCAGGGCGCGTTCCATCAGTCGGAAGGCCGGTTTCACGCTCGACTTGAACGCCATGACGTAAGTCTTCTTCATCATCACGTCCTTATACTTTTCGCGGTATACATAGTCCATGGCCGCGTTGGGCGCCTTGCGTATGAGTCGGGCATAGCTGCCCTGCTGGTGCGAGAGGGTGTTGAGCCACTTGTCGGCCGCCATGTCGAGGTCGACGCGCACGGAGTTGAGCAGGTCGGAGCACTTGATGCGGGCATTCTCAAGCACGCCCTTGATCTCCTTGAGCGTGTTGATGCACTTGGCGGGGTCGGAATCGTCCCACTGCTTGTACACCTCCTTGAGCGAGCGCAGGCAGTTCATGAGGTCGTCGCCGATGGCCTGCGTCTGCACCACGTTGCCGGTGGTTTCCACCCACAGGTTCTCCTTCAGGTCGGCATAGATGCTCTTCTCATCGGTCGTGAGCAGGTAGACCGTCGTGCTGTCCAGGCTTTCGATGGCCGTGAAGCCCTGTTCCGTCAGTTGCTCGGGCGTGATGCCGTCGCACTTCTTCACCGTGATGGTCGAACCGTTGGCCAGCGTCAGCGAAGCGGTGTCTTGGTATCTGTTGGTGTCGAACTGCTGGAGGAACGGGCTCATCTCCTTGTTCAGCGAATCCCGTTCGGCTTGCATCTGCTGGTCGATCTGCTGCATCCACTCCTTCTTCTGCTCTTCGGTCCAGTTGTCGAAGCCGTCGGGCAGCTGGAGCACGCTTTCGTCTTCTTCGAGCGTCATGCCGTATTTGGCATATTCGTTTTTCCACCATTCGAAGTCCGGATAAATGTTCAAAGCATCGCCATAAATAAAACTGGAAATCCAGGTGATGTCCTCGAGCGCGTTGCGTTCGTTCTTCACCTGCTGCATGGATCGACTGCTTGTCGAGCTTGCCGTCGCTGCGCAGGTATTCGAAGTCGACGGAGCAGTTCACGGGATAGTAGCCGTCGGACGAGGAACCCATGTTCACCTCGGCCATCCACAGGTGCTTCTCGGCATTGTAGGTGGCTTCCACGGGCACGTAGCGGCCGTCGGCCGTGTGCAGGTGGAGCACCACGTCGAGGATGCGCTGCGGGTTGTTGTCGTTGAACTCGACGGTGTAGGTGAAGCGCTTCTTCGGATAGTAGAGCGTCCACTGCGTGGGTTCCGTCTTCGGGTTGAGGAAGTTGAACTCCGAGGTGAACGTCTTGGGAATTTCGGGATTGTAGTGCAGCATCGTCACCTTGGCCACCTGCACGGCATTCTGGTCGTAGGTCACCTGCTTCGATTCGGACACCAGCTGTGTGCCCTCGGCGGTGGTGATTTCGGCATAGATCGTGTGGGTCGACTGGTTGGTGGAGTCGGTCAGGGCGCAGTCCACGTTCCAGGTGCCGGCCGCGTTGGCCTTGCCTGTGCCGAGCACGGCACCGTTTTCGATGATGCTCACCTGCGAGTGGCCCTTGGCCATGCCCGTCACCTTGAACCGCGGCGAGGCGATGACGCTCGGCACGACAATCTCCAGGTCCTTCACTTCGGCCAGGGCCGAACCGAGGGGCTGTGTCAGGGTGCGTCCGTTCAGCTCGAAGCTCACCGAAGCGTTGGCGTTGAATGCGCCGCCCTTGGTGGGAATCACGCAGAATCGCGTCTGCGTCGTCCAGTTGCTGCCCAGCTGGATCACGAGGCGATGGCCGTCGCGGGTGTAGGGCAGGAGGTTCGGGCCTTGGATCACGGACTTCTCCACGAAATCGCATTCGTCGGGCAGGTCAACCGTAAGGGCCACGTTCTTCACCTGGTCCTTGTAGATGCTGCGGAAACCGATGCTTGTGCGGAGCGTGAGGAACGCGCCGGTCGAGAGGCTGCTCTTGCTCGAGGAAATGCCCGTGCCTTCGGTGGTGTAGGCAAAGATGCTCTCGTCGAAGGCCGGCACTGCACCGACGGCCACTTCCGTGAGCCGTCCGCGCTGCACCAGCACCGTGTGCTTCACATAGTCCCGGCCTTCGGTCAGCCCCATTTCGGCAAAGTTCGCGAGGCGCAGCACAGAGCCGAGGAGGTCGGACTGTCCCATCGTGACGAGCGTGTAGGAACCGTCGTCGAGGTGGGTGAAGGTGGTCTGCTGGTCGGCATAGGTGGCCTTCTGCAGGAGTTCGCCGTTGGCCGCATAGAGCAGGGCCGTCACGGCGGGGTTCTCGGCCTGGGCATAGGAAGCACGGATGCCGCCCTTGCCCACGAGGTGGAAGGTGGCCAGGGCGCGCTGGTCGTCGCCCACGGTCACGGTGTCGGCCACCATGGGGAACTGGCCCGTTTTTGAGGTGGCCACCACGCGCAGGCGGTCGCCGCTCTGCACCTCGCTGTCGAGGATGACGAGCAGCGGATACTGCACCGAGATGTCACGGTGCTCGCGCTGCTGCGTGAGGTTGTACACGCTGAACGCCACGTTCTTCTGGTCGTCGTAGCCGGCGGAGGCTTCCTCCTCACCGGCTTCGCGGAAGGTGAAGCCGTAGGTGATGCGGGCACCCACGATCGACTTCAGCGTGACGCGGTCCAGTTCCGTGTACCCATAGTCGCCGGGCAATGCAGCGAGCGTGTCGCGGCGCGTCACGCACTCGGGGGCAGCATAGGTCACGCGCGTTTCGGGTGCGTTGAGCACCTGCAGCGTCCAGGAACCCGTGCCGTTGGCCTGGGTGGTGAAGGTCTTCTCGTAGCGTCCGTTGGCCATCTGGCTGACGGTGATGGTGGCTCCGCTGAGGGCGGTGCCGTCGGCACTGCTCACCCCGCCACGCAGTTCCCACGTGGGGTAGCTTTGCAACTTGATCTCGCAAACGGTGTGGCGACCATCCACGGTGAAGAGGCTGTCCTTCGGAGCCACATAAGCGGTGCCGAGCTCGTTGCCCAACGTCACGCGGCAGATGAGCTGCTGCCCTTCGGGAATGTCGGTGAGTGTGGCACCCTTGCGCAGGAATACGGTCGTGCCGTCCTCCAGCGGGCGGAGCCATTCCACGGTCACGCGGTCGGTCACTTCTTCCGGAGCGTTCACGCGGGCCTCCACTTTATAGGTCTGCTTGAGCCGGGAGAAGCTCACGCTGAGGTCGTCGTCGGGAATGGTGACATTCTCGATGCGGCCCAGCTCGAGGCCCGACTGCGAGTACATGTAAATGTTGTACTGCTCGTCCTTCTGCAGTCCGTAGAAGGAGTAGAGGCTGCGGTCGGTCACCACATACTTCTGGCGCACGCCCGTGTTGATGTTCACCAGTTCCAGCGAGTTGTGCTTGTACTTGCCGTTGGTGTTTCCACTGAGGTTGACCTCCAGTGTGTGCGTGTCGTTGGAGATGGGCTGAAGGTCGAGGTCCTTCCATCCCTTGGCCTTCTCATAGAGGGGAAGGGCCTCCGCGGGCACGTAGACGGTGCAGTAGTCCTTGGCGGAGAAATTGTTGAACGCGTAGTCGCTGCAGGTGGGAGGCTCCTGGGCATACACCGTGATGGACTGCAGGTTGGGGCAGTTGGAGAAAGCCCTGCTGCCAATCGACTTGGTGCAGGCAGGCAGCAACAGGTCGAACCAGTTCATGCTTTCGAACGCATAGCTCTGGATGGACAGTTCTTCGCCCACGCGTGAGAGGTCGACGGTCTGGGCATCCGGCAGGTTACTCAGGTTGCTGATGTCCGATGAGTTCACGCGTCCCTTCACGATGAGGTGGCTCACGTTGCTGAAGTCGGAGCTGCCCACCGCCTGGTACATGGCATTGTAGAGGTTGCCCGTTGTGAAGTCATCCACGATGAGCTGGCCCGTATCTTCGTTGTAGTAGTTGGCGCCCGGATTCGAGGGCGAGGAGGGATCGAACACGCAGAGTGCCACGTAGTGCGCCCCGGCTTCGGTCATTGTGCCGCGAAGGCTGGTGGCCGTCGTGTCGATCGGCTGGCCGTTGAAGAGCCAGCCCTTCAGGCGGTAGCCCGTGGTGGGATAGGCATACACATAGTATTCCTCCCCGCGCTTCACCTTCGAGCCGCTGGTGCTGAACGAGGCCGATCCGGCGGGCGAGGCCACTGCCGTGAGCGGATGCATCAGGGCCGGCTGCTCGGGGTCGGAGGGTGAGGTGGGGCGATACACGAAGTTGGCCGTCAGCACCACGTCGGTGGCCGGCATGTCGAAGTAGAAGCCATTTTCGGTGCTGAAGGTCTGTCCGTCGCGCGTCCAGCCCGTGAACACGTAGCCCGACTGGGGATAGTTGCTCACATACACGCGTTCGCCGGCCGCATAGCGGCCCTGGCTTTCGTTGTTGCCCGCACCCACGGGGTTCGTCGTGATGGTCAGCTGGTACTTGCGCGTGGTGTCGGCCGGCTGCGGGTCGGAGGGACTCGAGGGGTTGTAACGCGAGTTCACCACCAGGTCCACATCGTGCTCGGGCATGGTGAAGGAATAGCTGCCGTAGTTGACATTGTCCTTCACGTCCCTTCCGTCGAGGGTGAGGCCCTCGAGCGAATAGCCGGTGTTGAAGCTAATGCTGAGGTTCACTGTTTCGCCCGCGGGGATGAACGAGCTCGGGTTCGTTTGGGTGAGCTGGTTGTAGGTGCTTTTGGAGTTGCAGTACACGTAGTTCACCGCATTCCGGTTGGGCAATTTGAGCCGCAGCTCGTAGCGCAGCTCGTAGGTGTAGGTGGCTTCTGCCACGGGGCTCACGCCCAGCGAGTCGTCCACCGCCACAGCCTTCACCGTCAGCGTCTGTCCGACGGGAATGGGGATGGGGGCGGAGTACACCGTGCCGTGCGAGGCCGTCGGTTCGCTTCCGTCGAGGGTGTAGCGCAGCGTGGCCGGCTCGGAGTTGCGGTCGGTCAGCGTCAGCTCGAACGCCCTGAAGAAGGTGCACGACGATTGGGAGAAAGCCGGTGCTCTGAGCGAGCTTTGTGCCCAAGCCGTGCCGCCCGTAGCCCATCCCACCACGAGGAGCAGGAGGAGCAGCAGGGCCGATCGGTATGAGGTCAGATGTTGGTTTTTCATATGGAATGATGCATAGTGATTCTTTTGTGTGGGGAAAAAATCGTGGCGGAGCCGTCAGCTCCTGCCCCGCGGGTGGGGCAGGGAGCTGCGGCATGCCGTCGGCTCTTCCGCCGGGGCGGAAGAGCGGGTGAGGGGTGATTATTTCACCACGACTTTGTAGGACTTGCTGCCTTCGATCACCACGTAGACGCCCGTGGGCGCCTGCTCGCGGAAGTCGGCGAAGCGTCCTTGGAACACGGTCAGGCCGGCGGTGTTCACCACGCGCACCTGTGCGTCGGGATCGCTCACGCTCACGCCCTCCAGGCCCGTGGCCGGAGCGGAGGTGAAGGCAAGCTGGAAGCGCTGCGGCTGCTCGCCGGCGGCGGCTTCAAACTCGTAGTCGCGTTCGTTGAGCTTCACCGTGCGGCCCGTCTGGGTGTCGGTCAGCATCACGGTCCAACCTTCTGTGTTGCGTCCGTTGAGCGAGAGGGTGTAGGTGCCCGCCTTGCCCACGCGCATGCCGAGGGTGGCAGTGCCGTTGCCCATGGGCCGTTCGCAGATGTCGTAGCGCGTGTCGGCGTTGACATAAAGCTCGATGCCCGTGGCCTTTTCGGCAAAGAACTTCGAGGCATCGGTGCGTGTGTCGTAGGCGGCGGAGGCCTGCTCGTTCATCACGATGCGGGCGCGGTCGTCAGCGCCGTTGCCCGCCACGAGGAAGTTGAACACGCTGCGGCCTGCTGCGCTGCGGTCGGCTGCCGGAGCCTTGGCACCCGGCGAGGCATTGCTGTTTCGGGCATCCGTGTAGTGCATACGGCCCTCGGTGGCGAAGGCCATCTGCTCCTGGTCGAGCGGACGCTGCACGAAGAAGGCTTCGTTGGGACGCAGGATGAGGTTGTCGTCCACAGGCGAGTAGGCCTGGTAGCTCGAGCCGCGCCACAGCACGATGGGCGTGGTGAAGTCGTCCATGAGGTAGTGCAGGTCGTAGTAGCAGGGATAGGGGTTGCCCACGAGGTTCCACGAGCGGTTGTGGGCAAACTCGGCGGGATATTCCTCCAGCGGCACCACCACGTTGGTCGAGGCGAAGAGCTTGTTCTTCGTCAGCGTGTTGCGCGAGGGGAACACCACCACGGCGGGGTTCGTGTTGTTCAGGCTGTCGGTGGTGTTGTTGGCCACCTGGATGATGTAGCCCTTGCCGGCCAGCAGGGTGCCGTCGGCGGGCACGTCCACCCAGTTGCTCTCCGTCTGCTCACTGCTGCTGCCGCCGCCTCCCATGCCCTTGGTGCTGACCTTTGCTCCGGCACGCTTGGCACTGTCGTACTGGCGGATGACGAAGTCGGTGCCGTAGAGCGGCTGGATGTCGGTCATCTTCACGTCGTACTGGAAGGAGATGAAGTGCTATGCGTTCTTCTCAAACTCGATGCGGCACACCACGCTGTCGGCACGCATGTGCTCGGCGTTGTTCACGAGCGAGGTGCGGTAGTCCGAGTTGTAGTAGGAATTGTCGCGGTTCGCCATCTTGTGCTGGATGTCGAACACGCCTGCCGAGAGGGTGCCGTCGCCGTTGGCCGTGAGCTGGCCCACGTTCGAGGTGTTGTAGTTGCCGTCGGAGTTCTTGCATGAGAGCGTCATGTTGGGGTTGTCCTGCAGCACGGCATCGTCCTGCGACTGAAGGTCGAAGGTCATCGGGCGGTTGATGTAGATGTTCTTCACCGGTTCCTCCAGTGCCTTGATGATGAGGAAATTCTTCCAGTTGTTGGCGGCGCGGTAGGCATCGATGGCGAAGGGGGCCACGTAGAGCACGCAGTGGTTGAGGTCGAGTCCGTCGGTGAAGCTGCCACTTGTGTTGGGCGGCACCACGGCCTTGCACTTCACGGTGAGCAGTGAGTCGCAGTAGCTGATGAAGCTGTCGTCCACGCTCTGCACGTTCGAGGGAATGGTGAGTTCCTTCAGCTTCTTGCAGCTGTTGAAAGCCGATGATTCGATGCTGATGAGGCTTTCGGGCAGTTGGATTTCGGGCAAGTTCTTGCATTGGGAGAATGCGGAACTTCCAATCTCGGTGAGGTGGGTCGGGAGCGTTACCTTCGTGAGATTCTCGCAGCTGGAGAACACGCTATTCTCCAATTGTTTGATTCCCTCAGGCACGGTCACCTGCGTGATTCCGCTGTAGCAGAAAGCTGAAGAACCCAACGTGGTGAGGCCCTCGCAGAGTGCAGGGGGATTGAACAGTGTGCAACTGTTGAAGGCATTCGAACCAATGTATGTCACTTGCGTGAGGTCGAAGTCTGTCAGTTGCGAACAGTAGTAGAAGGCGCCATAGTCAACCTTGTTCACGCCAGGAGCCGTTACCTTCTTCAAGCCGCGGCAA
>DAIRWG010000054.1:0-4792 GCA_036802405.1 Alloprevotella sp. | reverse complement strand
GAGAGTCAGTGGTGAGATCATCATAGATGCTCTGGGTCGGTGCATAAACCGTCATTCTCGAACTCAGGTTCCAATAGGTGGAAGGCTTGTTGCCGCGCAGGTGCAACTCGTTGAGCAAGGTGCTCCTGTCCCAATTGACGTAGCATTCATCGTAGCATTCGGGCACAATTACAGATTTGAGCTTGAATGCTTTTCTGCATAGGAGACCACTTGTGTAACGGTTGTCAGCTCCCAATAGTGAAACGGCGTAGTGGGAGCCAGTGCTTGATGTGTAAGGTAGGATGCTTGGCAGAGTGATGGTGTCCTTGTCCGTGATGATTTCTGCCAGTTGGAAACGACCATCGTAGATGGCGATGGAGAAGAAGTCGTTTTCATTTTCACCGGGCACCACAAAGAAGGAACTGTCGTAAGGTTGAGGGAAGTTCGGTTGCTCTACACCAAGCAGTACACGCTTGAAGCCATTGGAACTGTAATCGTTTCGTGTGGCGGTGAAGGGCAGATGCAGATAGATGTTTTCAACACCAGTGAAGCCATAGAAAGGAATATCCAAATTGTAGTAGATGTCGGTGACGGATGATTCCGAAAAATCGACATTCATCGGCTCTGCCTGTGTGATGTCCAGCTTTTTCAGCGAGGATGCTGCACTCCAATCGAACGAATAGTCGTGTTTTCCGAAACAGAGTTGACGTGCCTCTCCATCAATGGTGACGAATGCGGGAACCGTGAATTCGGCTGCAGTAGTGTTGATGCCAGTGATGAACACTTCGTTGTTCTGGTAGAGAAGTCCGAGCGTTGTAAGGCTGTCAGAGCAAGCCATGGTGTACTTTTCGCCATCGAGGTCATTCGACAGTCCAAGTCCGGGCAACGAATTTTCAGAATCCCAAGGCTTGACAGTGCCGAAGATGGGGCAGCTTACTGTCATTTTGTTGTGGCTCACTTGAATGGCTGGCGTGGCACCAGTAGTGTCTTCCTCGGTGACGAAGGCCACGAGCAGGGTAATGTCGCTCCTCAAAAGGGTCGCTGACAGATTGAAATCGCCAGTGTAGTGGTTGGTGGAATCCAAAGCCACCTTCTTCGAACGGAGAACGTAGAGCTGAGTGTAGTCGTTTGTGGGACTATAGATTATGCAGGCGGTCACGGTTGTCGGTTTGTCGGCCGAGATGGTGCCGCTGTAATCATAGGTAAATCCCGCACGGCTCTTCCATCCTATATAGCTTTCATCACTAACAGGAGCTACGAAGAAATTCTTGGCACTTCCACCATTGAAGTAAATGCTGCCTTCGTTGATGGTGCAGCCTTCTGTGAACGACTGCATCGATGCGTTGTCCACATCCGAATCCCAAAGTGTCTGTGTGAATTTGTTGTTCTGTCCGGGATTCACTTCGGGAGTGTCGCCCTTGTCGCCCGGGTTGCCCGGATCGACCTCGTCGAAGCCGATGTCCTGTCCCACGCCCACATGGATCACTTGGTTGAGCTCTTCCATTTTGATGTCGATGGAGGCATAGAGCTTGTCGGGAGTGACCTTGCCCGTCATCGCGATGGGCACTTCGCCCAGCATGGGGCCCATCCATTCGTCTTCGTTCACATTGGGGTCGTCGCCGGCTTCGATCTCGATGCTTTGGTTGGTGGTGAGCACCTCGTAGCCGTCCTTCTGCTCCACCTGCACGTTGCGCAGGGTGATGTTGCCCACGGGCATTTTATCGTCGTCGCTGCCGAGAATGAAGTTCGGAAGCTTGAAGGTGATGGTGCCGTCGGCCTCGTGTGTCACGTGGATGATGGCAGCGGTGGAGTCGCCGGCCACATCGTTGATGGTGACGAGGAGCTTCGTTTCGTATTGCACGGTGGAGGTTCCGCTTTCCGCATCCAGCGTGCTCACCCTCTGGCGCGTGGGCATGCGCTTGAGCATCCGGCCCAGCTGGTCGGGGGCGAGGGAGAGTTTGGCGGGAAGCCGCTTCACGGGATCGGCATTCGCTGCCTGAACGTTGGCGCTGCCCGATGCATGGTCGGGCGTGAACACGATGCTTAGGCCTGTGCCTGATGAGGCCAGGGCCAGCGTGCAGTATCCTGCTGCAAGGAGTACGCCATAGAGATGGGACTTCTTTTTCATCGCTAAAAAGGTTTGAGGGGTTAGTATTTTGTTCCTTATTTCCGCAACTCAATAAAAAGCGAAAAATTTAAAGTTCCTGAGTAACAATAAGTTACCCAGGATTTTGCCATATCGTAGAATTCACTTAACTTAGTGGTGCAAAAAAAACAAAAGCAAAGACACGACCGACATGGCAAAAATACAGATAAAAACCGAGAAGCTCACATCTTTTGGAGGGATTTTTCCGATCATGAATCAATTTGACTCCATGCTTTCATCCGTGATTGACTCGACACTTGGCCAAAGAGTAAAGCATTATGGCTATCAGTACAGCGAGATCATCCGTTCTCTTATGTGCGTTTACTTTTGTGGAGGTAGTTGCATCGAAGATGTCACCACCCATTTGGGACACCACCTTTCTTTCCACCCGACACTCCGCACTTGCAGTGCGGATACAATCCTCAGAGCCATAGAGGAACTCTCAGAAACGAACGTCTCCTACACCTCAGAATCAGGAAAGGTATATGACTTCAATACTGCGGATACCCTCAACCAGCTTCTTCTCAATTGCCTTTTTTCAACGGGACAATTGAAAAAGGGCGAATCATACGACGTTGACTTCGACCACCAGTTCCTCGAAACCGAAAAGCGTGATACCAAACCCACATACAAGAAATTCTTCGGCTACAGGCCTGGTGTGGCCGTCATAGGCGACATGATTGTCGGAATAGAGAATAGCGATGGCAATACCAACGTGCGTTTTCATCAAGAGGACACTTTGAGCCGATTCTTTGAAAGGTTTAAGCAGAACGGTCTCGTTATCGGATCATTCAGGGCAGACTGTGGGTCGTGTTCTGAAAACATCGTAAGTGTTGTTGAGAAGAACTGCCAAAAATTCTACATCCGCGCCAATCGCTGCGGTGCATTCTATGAAAAGACAGCTTCCTTGGAGGGATGGAAGAGGGTGACAATCAACGGAATCGAGTTTGAGCTGCATTCTATAAGCATTGAGAAATGGAAGGGAAAGCAGTACCGCCTTGTCATACAACGCCAAAGGCGTACAGACAATGAGCAGGACATTTGGGATGGGGAATACACCTATCGTTGCATCCTGACTAACGATTATGAAACTTCCATGGAGGGAATCATTGAATACTACAATCTACGAGGCGGCAAGGAACGCATCTTCGATGACATGAACAATGGATTCGGATGGAAGAGGCTACCTAAATCGGTCATGGCAGACAATACGGCATTCCTGCTTTTGACCGCAATGATTCGCAATTTCTACAAGGCCATCATGCAGAAACTTGATGTGGAGAAATTCGGACTCAAAAAGACCAGTCGCATCAAGGCCTTTGTCTTCAAGTTCATTTCCGTGCCGGCCAAGTGGGTCAAAACGGCAAGGCAGCATGTGCTGAACGTATACACCGAAAACCAGACTTACAAGCATATCTTCTTGTCGGACTTTGGATAACTCCAATCATTTTACTTCCATTTTGACAGCGTATTGCCTCAAGTCGCATTGTGGGGTAAGGGGTAGATATGCGTGTACGTTACGAATTCTGGCGGTTCATCCCAGAATATTCGACCATTTTGCGATTTCTGGCAGTTCATCACTGCTCTGGATAGCAACTTGCGGATTTGAGGGTTCTGGTTTTCTCGTTGTGAAGGGGGGAAATGTCGGTGGTGCCGTGTGCCGTATTCATCTCTCAAGGTACAGCCGCTCGGCATCGTTTGGGCTTTTTATGCGGCCGATTCATCTCTGGTTGTCACTTGCACCTGACAATCTTCCATGGCAAAGGTAAGGAATTGCTTTTCATGTATCAAGAAAACGAAAGTTTTTTTGCAAAAAAAAAGAGAAGTGTCACACGGCTGTGGACACTTCTCGGCGAAATGGTAGCTTGGGGGCGTGAAAACGAGAGGAGGCATGGGGCGTATGAGATGGGCCATGAGTGGCCTGACGCTCGGCAGAGGCCACTTTCGTATGACTCACCCCTAACGGGGTGACCTGCGGTATGGGATCGGAATGAAGAGAGCAGATGCCCCCATGGATTATACTTCAGATTTTCCAAAACCATTTTTGCTTGACTATAAAATGTACCGTAAGTCGCCCCGAGTGCCGAAGCACAGTCCGTTGGGGGTGAGGATGCGGATGTCGGTGCCCTGGATCACCTTGCGCACCGGGCGGTTGGCCGAGGGGGCTGAAGGGGTGTTGATGCCGGTGGCATCGGGCGTGACGGTGAGGCGCACCGAGGCTTCGGCCCCGCCGTCGGCGGTGCGGGCGGTGAGGGTGGCCTCGCCCGGTGAGAGCAGGGTGACAAAGCCTCCGTTCACGGTGGCCACGGCCTTGTTGGTGCTGTTCCAGCGGATGCGCTGGTCGGTGACGGAGGCGGGTTGCAGCGTGGGATGAAGTGCGAGGTGTCCCTCGGTGAGCGCAACGGTCAGTTCGTCGCTCTCCAGCGTGAGCGCGCGGGCCACCACGGGCTCACGCTGCTGGCCGCGCACATAGAGGTGGGGCAGGGGCAGCGATTGCGAGGTGTAGACGTTGAAGCGCGCGTAGCTGCCCTCGGGGGCGTTGAACCGCAGGGTGCCTGCCGAGGCTTTGGCACTCTCGATGGTGGCCCCGTCGTAGCCCGGCGTGATGGCCCACTCGGTGGTGCCTTCATCCCATGCGAGCGACTGCTTGCCCGTGGTGCCGAGCTG
>DAIRWG010000053.1:0-16053 GCA_036802405.1 Alloprevotella sp. | reverse complement strand
TGGAGGATGTCGCCCGTCATCTTCGTGTCGAAATAGCGCAGCGGCAGTTTCATCAGCTTCATGAGGAAGTCGGAAATGAGGGCCACATCCACCCGACTGTTGATGTGGAGCAAAATCCAGCTACGGATGAAGCCCACACCCAATTGTGCCACAAAGAGCAGGAGCTGCACCATCAGGATGATGGTGATGATGCCCATGTTGCGTCCGCCGATGCCCACATCCACCATGGCTTGGGTGAGAAAGGGGAACACCAGCTGCAGCAACGTGCCCAAACCGAGTCCGGCCACGAGTTGGAGAAACTGACTCTTGTAGGGAAGCAGGTAGCGGGCAAAGAACGCCAGGCTGCGTTTGGTGCTCGTTTCCGCCTCCCCTTCCATCTGCTCAAATTCGGGGGTAGGTTCCAGCAGAAGGGCCGTACCAAGCCGTTCGCCGTTTGCCCCGTGGGCACTCACCCAGCAGCGGGCAAATTGTTCCTCCCCATAAACGAGGCGCTGTGAAGCCGGATCGGCTATGTGGTAGCGACGTTTTCCCCTCCACCCTTTCGTGATGCGATAGAGCACCACAAAGTGGTTTTGGTTCCAATGGAGGATGCAAGGCAGGGGCACATGCTCCGAAAGTTTCTCCAGCGAGGTGCGCACTCCGAGTGTGCGCATGCCGATGCTCTCGGCCGCATCGCTCACGCCCAACATCGACACGCCTTCGCGGGTGATGAATGAGCGTCGGCGGAGCGTGTCGAGCGTGTAGTGCCGGCCATAGTATCGGGCCACCATCTGCAAGCAAGTGGGTCCACAATCCATTTGATTGAGCTGATGACAATGGGGAAATCTGGGCATAAGTTGACTTTTGTTTTACCTAATCTTGTTTACCCAAAGCCTCAATTTCCTCAACGGACAAGGAACAAGATTTTGCAATGACTTCGGGACTTACGCCGTTATGGAGAAGCGACAGGGCCATCTCTCTCTCAATTTCTGCACGACCCTCTTCAAGCCCCTCTGCTCGGCCTTCAGCCCAAGCCTCTGCCCGGCCTTCTGCCCGGCCCTTGCGAAGGGCATCTAGGTAATAATCATAGTTCTCCCTGGCACGCCAAAGGCTCTCTTCGTAGCGTTCGTATTCTTCTTGGTAGGGTGCATAGCGTTCTGCATATTCAGCCAAGACCTTAAATACCTGCTTTTCTGGGGTGACAGGCTTTCTTTCAAATGATTCCATATGCTTGGGTACGTAAATCCATTTCTTTGAAATTGGTGGAAAGCACGTTCTTATGCTTGCCCTAATTCGCCAAATTCTTGATTTCCTCAACGGACAAGGAACAAGATTTTGCAATGACTTCGGGACTTACGCCGTTATGGAGAAGCGACAGGGCCATCTCTCTCTCATTTTCTGCACGACCTTCTGCACGACCCTTGCGAATGGCATCTATGTAATAATCATAGTTTTCTCTGGCACGCCAAAGGCTCTCTTCGTAGCGTTCGTTCTCTTCTTGGTTGAGTGCATGGCGGTCTGCATATTCCGCCAAGACCTTAAACACCTGTTTCTGCGAGGTGAAAGGCATTCTTTCAAGTGCTTCCATATGCTTGAGTACGTAAATCCATTTTTCGAAATTTGTGGAACATTCCTCCTCATGCTCCTTAAAGAGAGGGAGAGTGAGATAGATGAAACGCAGCTTGTCCGACACGATGCGATGGTCATCACGATCGGCCAGTACCACATCAGTACGAAACTTCTTGAGCGCATTGTCCTTGAAATTCATAAAGCAAATCGTGTAAACAGGCAGGAAATGGTAATTCATGCTGTTTGCACCCATTGCTTTAGCCAGTTCATCGTCCTTTGCATCAGTTTCGCCAACGTCTTTTTTCTTTCCCTTTTTCACTTGTTCGATAACGCATCTGCTCGCATAGCAGAGCGCACGGTCCAGAAAATAAGGGTGCGGCTTGTTTTGCATTTCCACAATGATGCGCTCGCCTGTGTCAGTCGTACAATAAATGTCGTAGATCATGCAGCGCTGATCCATTGTTTCAGCCAGTTGCTCTTTGTCGTGATATGTCACATCCGTAATGTGCCGTTCCCCCACGAGCAAGTCGTTGAGGAAATCGATAAGGAGCATCTTGCTGAACTCTTGACCGAAGATGCGCTTGAATCCCCAGTCGGTGAAGGGGTTGATGAATCGTCCCATGGGCGTAAAGCATTAAGTTGCCACAAATGTAAGAAGATTTTTTCACTTTTCCAAATCCATCGGCCTTTGTGTCTGATTGGGAAGATTCACTATTTGCAAAATCCAGAACGGCAATCGGTGGCCAGCGTCATCCAAGTGTGAATCTGCCAATCACGTTGCCGAGCCAATGCCTTTCTTGCTCGGCTTCACCTTGAAGTGATAGACCACATGGAGCGAGACATAGCTCTGCACACAGTTGTTCCACACCTCCGTGTGTCCCTGCGCATCAATCGTGTTGCGCACGTTCGACAGATTGTGCAGTATGTCAAATGCCACGGCACGCACCACCCACTGTCCTCCACGGCCAAGCTTCGTGCTCAGCGCAGCGTTCCACACCCATTCCGTGGTGTTCATGGACGGTTCGTGGTAGCCACGCCGCAGATTGAGCTTCAAGTCCGTGTCGAAATCAATGCCCCAGATGAGAGGCGTGGCAAGGCTCAGCGTGTAGTACATGTCGGTATAGCTCATGTTGCGAAACCCGTCCACAGGCGATTTCAGCCCCGTCCACGAAACGTTTCCCTGCAGTGAAACGCGCTGCTCCTTTCGGCTGTAGCTGATGGAAGCGTTGCCTCCGGCCCGATTGTTGTGCACCGTATAGCGCTGTGGCGTTTCACGCTGCGTGTCGCCCGAGTAGTCCACACTGTGGGCATAGGTATAGAAAGCCGACAAAGCCAAATTGAAATGCTTGGCTTTGTCAAATGCCTGACCGTAGGATGCCTTGCCCGTGGTCCACCAGTTGCCCCCGATATTCATGCTTTTCGATGTGGTCACACCGGTTTCACGATCAAAAGTACGACCATAGGTCTGCTTGTTTTCCACGATAGAATGCTCCCACGACAGTCCGATCCATTTGGCCTTTTCCTTCATGCGGCGGTTCCATGCCAATTGCAATTCGTGCGTAAACTGCATTTTCAAGTTGGGGTTTCCTTCCGTGCGATAGAGCGAGAAGGCATCGTCGGTGATGTCAAGCATTTGGTTCATAAAAGGAACGAAAGGCTTCAGCGAATACCCACCCGAAAGTTCATAGTTCAAGGCCATTACCCGCACATTGGGCGAAAAATAGCAGTAGGTCTTTCGCAGCTGACGGTTCTGCCGGTTGCGTTCGTCCTCCACCTTCCGCCCATCGGCATGGAAAGGCACTTCCACCGTAAGGTCCACCGTATGGCCCTTTCGAAGGCCTGGAATGTTCAGCATAAGCGACCAGTTGGCCAAGTGATTGTCTTCGTATTGGTGCGTGAGGTAACTGTTGCGAAGGTTGTACTCCCAGGCAAGCCCCGTGTTCATGTCGGGCAATGTGGAAGGCATGTCGCCGTCATCCTTGTAGAGTGCCCGCTCTGCATGGTCGTAACGATGTTCAAACGTGTAGCCCAGATTGCTCGAAACGGAAAATCCGTTCTTGCCAGCAATGTGAAAAATCGGATAGTTCACACCCGCTTTATAACTGAATCGATGTCGGGGGGAAGTGCTGTACAGATTGTCGTTATACGTCTTCACCTTTGAGCGCACGCTCGTAAAATCAATCTGGCCGTAAGTGGACCGGACGTATTGCCCATCGAGACTGAAGCGAAGCCGATTGTTCGTATGGGGCATTTTGATGCCGATGCCGACTCCGGCTGACGTGTTCAGCCAATCGCGCTTCACTTGGCTCAAACTTCGGGTATCATTGATCAGTAAGGCTTCCAGGCGTTCACTGGAGTTCACACCCCACAAACTGTCGAGCGAAGCGGTACGGCCTTGTTCCAACGGATCTTCACTGAAAAGGGCGCTCTGACTTTCAGCCCTATCATGGCTTCTGTCATAAATCACAGATGGGCGGAAGGAGAAATCTACCGTTTGCCCCAGGCGTTGCAGGGATGCCGACCATGACGCACGAAATGACTTGGAATGCGATTGACTGCGGCTCCGGGCATACAAATCACCCGTTTCCAGAAAATTCTGAGCTGACGTGCGCGTTTCCACATCGTTCGTGGTTTGCGACACATTCAGCGAGGTCTCAAATTTCAGCAGCGTTTTCTTCCCGTCCACCGAGAAGTCTATCCCAGCAGAGCGAGTCACGGGTTCCCCACCATCTGCAGCCTGCATTTCGCGCCAGTTCCCGTTGTGCGTGGCCGAATAGTTTTTGCCCACATTGTTTGTCAGGCCATATATGCCGAGACTTGAATGGTCTGTAAAACGCATGGCAAAAAAACGGCCGAAATAAACCGGATCCCAATCGGTGTGTGTGCGCGTTCCGCTGCCCAATTCCACATTGGCCAGCCAAGCTTCCGAATAGATTCGCTTTAATCGCACGTCCATGGTCAGGTTGGCCCGTGCCAACGCTTTTAAAGAATCGGACTCACTGCGAAAACTGCCACCTACATCATGATACACCTTAATCTTGCTCACCGTGTAGTAAGGCAAGTTCTTCAGTGCCACCAACGGGTCGCCATGAAAGAATTGACGTCCGTTCACCAACATACGTTCCACAAATTCCCCGTTGATGGTGATGCGGCCATTGTGGTCAAGCTGCGCACCCGGCAAGCTACGAATCAGATTGTCAAGCATAGAGCCTGCCGACATTTGCATGTTGGCCACATTGTACTCCAGCGTGTCACCCTTCACCACCATCAGCAGCCGGGAAGTTGTCACCTGTGCTTCGCCAAGTTGCTTGGTGGCGATGCATCGCGACAAAAGGATTTTGGGGAATTTTCCCCAACCGCAGTTGCCGTTTTTCCAATGTTCCACCTGATTCTCCGGAATGTGAATGGCAAGCACCGCGGGATTGTAACCGTCCATAGAGACTTTCACCACAATGTCTTGACAATATGAAAAGCTGGCCGTCCCGTCCGAATAACTCACCTTTCCAAAGTTAACTATTTTAGAATATGAAACATCATCAGTCAACAGTGTAACACTATCTGACTTAAATATCTGTACCTTGGCATCTACGAGCCGGCTGCGTGTATAAGCATCTTGCACGTTTATGCCAGAGATGACCAAATAAGGTATTCTTTCTTCACTTCCCTGAGCCTTTAAATGCATACATAAGAAATGAAAACAAAACAAAAGCAACAAGGTTTGTACTGATTGTTTCATATAGGATTCTTTAAAATTAACACGAATGCAAAATGCATTCACTATGGTATCCAGAATGGAGTCGTATTCTTGTTTCAACGCGCATCCATATGAGTGGAATGGTACGGGCTGGCTGAAATTCCCTTACGCGTGCAAATAAGCCTCCATTCAAGAGATAAATCTTTCACAGCCCAGTGGCAAAAATAACGATTATTTCATCCCCATGCAATTATTTAGCCAGTAAATACACCAGCAATGTTTAAGAACATGTTTTTAACGCGAAAAATTCTTCTTACACCTAAAATTTTCAACCAACAGCTTCTATAACGCTTCAGCGTGGCGTCATCCCAATAGACACTGTAACGCTTCGTGCGGGTAAGCAAGTGTCCACCACCAAGGCTTTGCATGATAGTCCATGGAGTCATATTTTGGCGCAGCGCTTCGTGCTTCTTACTGGCCCTTGGCGGTAAAGATTCCGCCGTATGGCTTCGCAGCCCTTGGCGGATAATCGTATAACAGCCTCGAGCCCGCGGCTTCCCAAGCCATCTTTGTGAAACTTTCTGCCGCATGACTTCAAGCATCTTTGTGCCACTTCGTGTTACCTCTACCCAAGTGAAATAGAATGTCCTATCTGATAGGGGTACTGTTTGATGCTCGCATATTTGATTCAACGAGCATCCCTGTGAGTAGGTATGGAATGGGCGTGCCTAATGAGTACACCAAACTGGACACCCTACCTATCTGACAGCCCACTCGATTCGTTATTGAACCGTTATTTTGCTTGCAAATATAGCAACTATTTTCAGAAAGGCCAAATTATCTGTCGCGTTCCCATACGAATGTCACACGATGGGGTGCTGACAGTAAGCCCGCACCTCCTACGCGCGCGTTACACCGTAATTACACTTCTTACTTTCAGCTGTCAGCTCCCCACGATAATGCAGCGAGAGTACCGCGGTAGTGTGGCGAGAGTACCGCGGTAGTGTCCGAACAAGTCTGGGACTTGTTGAAAAGTGCATGAAAACAAGGGATCTTGACACTTGACAGTAAAAAACATGAATGCGATGTATACGCGTGCGCGCGTAGAGCGCACTCTTTTGATTATCACGCATGCACTTGAAATAGATGCACAAAAAGACGACCTTGAAAGAATGCCGCCAGAAAGCAGGAGCCGATTCATCAACAAAAAGAAAAAATCCAATCAAAAATTTGGACGATGAAGAAAAAAGCCATACCTTTGCCCACAACAAATAACAGGCATAAATTTTACTAACTCAATCTTATATCATGAGCATCCCCATCCAACTGTCCGACAAGCAGAAAAAAGAATTAGCTTTCTGGGACAATGAGATCACGCGTTATGCCGAATGGATGGAAGGAACACGTCCCAAACTGTACAACACCCCATCTCCATACACCACTGAGAGAGTTTCATCTGACACCCAAGAACACGCTGCTGTTCTGACTTGGCTGAAACTGCACCAAATGCCGAAATATTTGGCAGACCTTCAATTGCCGGCCGATGCATTCAAGGGGCTGAACGTGCTTGATGTGGGTTCAGGACCTATGCCAAGTGCATGCGCCTTCCACGATTGCCACATCACGGCGCTTGATCCATTGCACCCCTACTACCAAATTTTGGGATTTCCCTATGGCAAATATCACGCAATGTTCGGTGAAAAGCTGACCTTTGCCACGGCTTCTGCCGAAACAATGCCATTCGGCGACAACTCTTTCGATGTCGTCATTTCCGTCAATGCCATCGACCACGTGGACCAATTTGAAAAAACCGCTCAAGAAATCAAACGTGTGCTCAAGCCTAACGGCAAGCTGGCCATACACATACACCATCACACTGCCACCATTTGCGAACCTATTGAACTTACTGAGAGCCGAGTGAAGGAAGCTTTCTCCTCCATCAACGGTCTGCACATCATAAATAGTTCCCAAACGGCTTATAGCAGCAAACGGCTTCCAAAAACGGAACATTTTACACTTTGGCGTAACTTTTGAAAAAACGGCACCCAGCTTTGCTCCTATATCATTCCCAACAAATCCATACATGCGTATGAAAACGCTTTTCGAACAATTGTTGCAAACACTGCACGTGCCCTTTACGCGGTCATACACCCGCGAGGCTTACCTGCAACACCCCGACAGGAACAACCTGTGGGGCATCAACCGTTTGCTCAATGCCTACGGGGTGGAGAATGTGTCCATTTTGCTTGACGACAAAGAAAAGCTTTCCCAATTGGAGCCCCCATTCCTCGCTGAATTTTCACAGGATTTGGCCATTGTGCAGGAAGTTTCTTCCGATGGCGTGCAACTGATTTGGCATCACGAACGAATCAACGTGCCGGCAGCACAGTTCAAAGAATCGTGGTCGGGGGTAGTGACTTTACTCAGAAAGGGGAATCGAGCCCAAGAACCTTTCTACGAGCGACATCGCCGTCAGGAAATAAGGAAATGGATTACCCGTTCACTGCTGCTCATTCTGCCCCTGTCTGCTCTGGCAGTTGGCTGGTGCACCCAAGTGAGCCACTACTATTGGCCAGACATAGCCCTGCTGTTACTAAATGCATGCGGAGCCGTTGTTTCCTGGCTGCTTTTACGTCAAAGCGCGCACATTGACAATGGAACCATAGACAAGGTGTGCAGCCTTTTCACTAAAGGCAACTGCCATCAAGTGCTTGACTCCGACGAGGCATCCGTTTGGGGATTTCACTGGAGTGAAATAGGGTTCTGCTTTTTTCTCACCAATCTGGCCGTTGCTTGCTGGCTGCCTTCCATCTACACTTTCTGGATGCCTTGGGCCTTTGCTGCCTCCCTTCCATTTACACTTTGGAGCTTCTGGACACAGGCTTTCAAGCTCAAGGCGTGGTGCATGCTCTGCATGACCGTTCTGGCAATACTTTGGACCGGAACTCTTCTATGCATGTGCACGGGCGCTTTCAGCACTTGTTTTTCTCTCACAGACGGATGGAAACTTGCAAGTGCCTATGCGGGTCTCGGTGTTTTCACGCTACTTGCCACCCATTCGGTGTTGGACCTTTGGAAACGAAACCGACATATCACTCAACTCCGCTACCAGCTGAACCGATTTCGAAGTGACGCAGCCATTTTCGAAGCCAAATTGAATGAAGCCCCTTTGCACGAATTGGCAACAGACGTTCGCCCCATCGTGCTCGCTGAAGGAGAAACAGGAAAACCCACCATCACGGTGGTGAGCAATCCGTTCTGCCAGCCCTGCTCTCTCCTGCACCAAAGGCTCAACGCACTTCGAAACGACGGATTCCGCATTCAGTACGTGCTTACTTCGTTTAACCAATCCTTGTTCACTGCCAACGAAAAGATTGCTGCTTATGCCGAACAGCTTTCTCCAGAATCCATGTGGCAGTTTTTGGACGAATGGTTTACAATTGGGCGGAAACGCCCCAAAGAGTATTGGAATCGAAAACCAATCACCGTCACTGGAAAAGCACGGTTAAGAGCCGAAGCACAATTCAATTGGTGCCGGGAGCAACAACTCTACACCACCCCCACCATCCTCGTCAACCAACGATTGCTTCCCGACCTCTACGAAGTGGAAGACATTCGAATCATCTATTCCGCATGAAACAAGAAGAACCCCAAACCATCCCGGTTTTCGCCGCCAATTTGGCTTGCAGAACCGACAGAAGAAAATCTCTTGAACATCAGTTTGAGAGACGAACAGAGTTTGAGTTGCATATTGTCGAAGCAATAGAGGACACCGACGGTGCATGGGGCTTGTGGCAAACATTCTGCTCCATTGTGGAGCAGGAGAAGGAAAAAGGCACACCCTACTTCATTTTTTGCGAAGACGACCATGTGTTCACTTCCTGCTACGAATGGCCCGTGTTGAAAGAATGCATTGCCGAATCCCAACACAGAGGTGCCGACCTCCTGTCGGGAGGCATGAGTGCAACCGAAGCGGTCGTGCAGCGCACTGAACATCTGTTTCAAGTGAAGGGATTCACAGGAATGCAATTCACCGTGGTATTTGAACGGGCATACGACACGATACTCAGCGACCGCACACGAAAATGCATTCTCGACCGCCATTTGGCTGAAGTATGCCCACGTGTATTCGTCACCTATCCCTTCATCAGCATCCAGCAGGAATTCGGCTATTCGGATGTCACGGCCAACAACAATCAGTCAGGACGCGTGAGCAAACTGTTTGAGTATGCCCAATCCTCCCTGAAAGTACTGACGAAAGTGCGTCGCCATTTTGATCATGCGAACTGGGACAGCATTGAGAACACCCTCCTACAGATGCCCGAAAATCTGTGCTTGCCCACATATGTCATCAATCTGCCGCAACGTGCTGACCGTCGGCAGCACGTGCTACAGCAATTTGCTGGCCGCGAAGAATTTAAAGTGCATCTGGTGGAGGCTTGCCAGCACCGAATCGGTGCCATGGGGCTTTGGCAATCCATCTGCAAGATAGTAGCCCAAGCCGAAGCCGAAGCTCAGGATGTCATTCTCATTTGCGAAGACGACCACCAATTCACTGCCGACTACGACAGACATCGTTTCCTCCGTCAAGTGATGCAAGGCGGAATGATGGGGGCTGACATTCTGCTGGGAGGCGTAGGCGGATTTGGCAAGATGATGCCCACACGCCACGGACTTTTTTGGACCGACTGGTTCTGGTGCACACAATTCACTGTGATTTACCGTAGAGCATTCCACACCATCCTGCAAGCTGATTTCAAAGAAACGAATGTGGCCGACGAATTCCTGTCGGAACTGTTCTCCAACAAACTGGTCATCGCGCCCTTCATTTCGCGACAGGCAGAATTCGGTTACTCGGATGTGACGCTCAAAAACAACCGCCACGGACAAATCTCCACCTTCTTCGGCAAAGCGGAGGCACAAGTCAGAGCCTATCTGGACATACTCGATAATGACTCGGACGGGCTAATTTCAGCCAGCGAGGATGAAGCATTGATGAAAACCTACCTTCAGACGGCTTCGCCCAAAGGCTTGAACATCGGGTGTGGCCCAAACCTGCAGCCAGGATGGCTCAACACGGACCTTCATCCCGAAAAGGGGGCCATGTTTCTGAATGCAGCACTCCCGTTTCCTTTTGCCGACAACACTTTCGACTACGTCTATTCAGAGCATTTGCTGGAGCACCTGCCTTACGCTGCTGGAAAGAACATGCTGCGCGAATGCTGGAGAGTGCTGAAACCCGGAGGCACGTTGCGCATGTCCGTTCCGACTATCGATTTTCTGATGAATCTGTACAGGGAACCAAACAGTGAAAGGACGCAACGCTACGTGGCATGGAGTCTGCGACACTATGCGCCCGACATGTACGAAGACTTCCAAACGGAGCACGGCACATTGCCCGTGTCGTTGGTCATCAACAACTTCATGCATTTCTGGGACCATCAGATGATATATGACGAGCAAACGCTCAGGCAGGTGTTGCATCTGGCAGGGTTCACCAAAATAGAAAAATTTGAGAACGGGCAGAGCCGCAACGATTTTCTCACGAATTTGGAACGCCATGGAGAAGTCATTCCCCAATGGGCCAATGAGATGGAGACCATTGTGGTAGAAGCCTACAAACATTTATAAACTACATAATTTTACACCATGAACGGATTTAAAATTCCAGAAGTGGAAAACTTGGGCAGAGTCCTGACCAAGGAAGAGCTCAAAGCCATCATTGGCGGAGCTGAGGGCAAGGTATCTTGCAAATGCACCTTGTACTACAAGGTGAATGTTAATGGCTATGACTATTGGCGCACTGAAGCCGGAGAACCCAAAGGTGTATTCGGCTGCAAAGACGAATGCACTTCAGCATGTGAAGCGAGGTGCAAAAATACTACCGGTTGCGACCATGCCGATGGCCTTCACTCTTTTTCCAATTTGAGCGGCTCTAACTCCGGTAGCTAAAATTGCTACATGCTCCTTTCACAAGCACAAGACGGCTGTTTATGAACTGCCGTCTTGTGCTGCTCACCATTGTTCTACCATTAAAAAAAAGCATCTGCATCATGAGAAAATGCATATCCATCATCATTTTATTCTTCTATTGCTTCGTTCACGCTTACTGCCAGCCACCAGGTGAAGGATGGATATTAATGGACAAGGGAGACTTGGTCATTTCCGACTTCAACATCCAAGATTGGTATACCCGCGAAAGATTTTCGGATGCAGACAGCATGACGGTATCAATTTATAGGGAGGACAGCACAACCTTCATCACCAAGCAGATTTGGTACAGCGGAAGCACCAGTAACGGAAAACGGGAAATTGAAGAGGCCATAGCATACGTCCCCATTCTGAAGCGCATTGTCATCAAAGTGGAGAAGAGAGGATATGACACCTATGTGCAAGCCGTGGACTTGCCCGATGTAAAAACTTTGAAAAAAGACAAGGAAGGAAAATATCATTGGGACAAACTGAAAAAGATTTTTATCCACCGCAGCCTGACTGCCCAACAATTGGGCGAAGCACAAGTGACGGCATCGCGACTGCAAATGGTGGTGAAGGGCGACACGCTGGAATACAATGTGGCCAATCTGCAACTCTCTGCCGGCTCGATGCTGGACAACCTGATCCGGAATCTGCCTGGCGCCCAACTTGACAATAATGGAAGAATCACGATTAACGGGGAATTCGTCAGCAAAATGCTGGTGAACGGACGCCAATTCTTCAACGGTGATCCACTCGTAGCCCTCAAAAACTTGCCTTACTACACGGTCGGGAAGGTCAAAGTGTATCACGACATCGGCACCACGTTTGAAAGCGAAGCCGACTCACTACGGAAACTTGCAACGGCTCAATTGACCATGGACGTGCGGCTGAAAAAGCAATATTCGAAAATGTGGCTGGCCAATTTCGAGGTGGGAGGCGGAAGCCGCACACGTACGGACTGGAACAGTGTCTACTTCGGGCGCTTCTTCACGATGCGCTTCACCGACCATTCAAGCATCGGTATCTACGGCATCGCCAACAATGTGGGCCAAAACTATTCGGCAACACACGACGGGAACTGGCGCGAAATGAATCCATACTCTGGAGGTATGGCAGAAACTCAATCGGGAGGCCTTGACTTTGCGGTGGAAGGGAAAAAGACACGGATTAAGTTTCAAACAGACTTGAACGTCATGCATGTAAAAAACGACATTGTCAATCAAATTTCGAATCAGATGTTCCTTTCGACAGGCGACATTTTCAGCCGCGACCGCATTTCGCAGCAGAACAAGGACTGCCGCATCAGTTGGAATGCCTCGTTTTCAAAGAGTATGAAACGATTCAGCTTTACACTCAGACCTGACCTCAACTTTTGGAAAAAGAATGGCCGCGAGAATACGCTATCTGCTTCTTTCGAAACCGACCCGTTAGAGACTAGAAGAACAGCCTCGCTCGACAGCATATGGTCCACACCCTCCAGCAAAAGGCTTGAAGACATTCTGATCAGCAAACAACAAAGCAAGGGACGCAATCGGAGCAACGACCTAAGCACTGGAGCGACCTTCAACGGCAGTCTGAAATTAGGACAATCCAAAAAATTTCTTCAGCTCAATGCTGGCATTCAGTATAAACGCAGCACCTACGAAAGATTAAGCTTCACGCAAGTGGGTACGCCTAACACGTCGTATTTCAACAATCTGTTCTCCACCTCGCCTGAGCACTCGCTGAAAGAGTCTGTTAGAGCATCGTACGGATTGTTTCGGATTTATCGCAAAGGCTGGAGCGTCAGTAGCGACATAGCGTATGACTACAAACACAAGTACGAATACAAGGAACGCGGTCTCTACAAGAATCAGGATGAAATGCCGCAATGGATGCCCGACATGAACACGGGATATGCCTGGGAATACAATCTACGAAACAGTTACCTGACCGACCTCTACACCGATGACCACACCACCACGCTGAACTTCAACATCGTACTTCCCGGGCTGAGGAAGCAAAAAAGTGTAGACATGAAAGTGGAAGTGCCCTTCCACGCCGACATCCACCGCGTGGTTGACAATCGCAACACACGCGAACAGGAAGTTAGGAAACGTTTCCTTTATCTCACACCACGGGTGGAAATCTTTGCCATGGACTATGCCTTGACCGGAAAGTATGAAATGCGCTCTTCGCTGCCCTACATGAACAACCTGCTCGACATTTACGACGACACCTATTCGCTGTACCGCACGATGGGAAATCCCAATCTGAAACAGTCATTCGAGCATCAGTTTGACTTGAGCTGGTCAAAGGGCAAGAAGGCACGTTCGCAATGGTTCAACGCCACGCTGACCCATGCCATCCTGCGAAACCACATCACGATGTCACGCACTTACAACCGCGAGACGGGTGTGACCACTTCCATGTCGGACAACATCAACGGCAACTGGTGGTCTTCGGGACGCGTTTCCTTCGGACGGGCACTGGACAAAGCCAAGCATTTCAACCTATCCACCCAAGCCTTTTACACCTATGCCAACAGCGTGGACTACTCCAGCGATGCACGAGCTGACAGTCCCCAGCGTTTCACCGTACACAACAATCGGGCGGGAGGCACCTTTGGCATTTCCTACAACCACAGGAACCACAGGGTTTCGCTCGATGGTAGTGTTCGTTGGAACGGCTTGACCTCTCCCGAACCTTCCTTCCGGAACATGAGCTACACCGACATGTACTACACCCTGAGCTTTGCCACACCGCTGCTATGGGGCATTGACTTCGACACCGACCTGAAGCTCAACATGCGGCGAGGATACCACGAACGGTCGATGAACACCACGGAGTGGGTGTGGAACGCTGCGCTGAGCACCAAGCTGGGCAAGAGCGGGCAATGGGTGGTGCGTGCCATAGCTTTCGACCTGCTGCACAACCTCTCGAACGTGACCAACACCATCAATGCACAGGGCCACATGGAATGGTGGATCAACAGCGTGCAGAGCTATGCCTCGCTCCATCTGGTGTATCACATCAAGGTGAAGCCCTCGAAGAAAGGAATCGGCGAAGGTGCGAACTGACACACGAACGGAAAAAGCCGACAAGCACAAAGTCAAACCGACGGGCGCTTGTCGGCTTTTTTCGTGCAAAAGCATGAAGGCATGCGGCGTAGGATTTCCACAAAGGAGTTAGGAATCCGCCGTTTCCAGACGAGTGCTCGCGGATGTACGATTCCTATAAAGCCTTCGAAACGTTCAATAATTGCGAGCTGCAGCTTAAAAATGCACACATCAGGCACGGGCTATGTGAAATAATTCGTAAATTCGCAGCAAGAGGTGCACGAACCGGCCCCCACTCCCCAACCACCATCCCCAAACCTATGCAGAAAACTTTCAAAAACGTACAGGAACTCCTATGGAGGCTCTACACTGAGCGGCAACTGCTGAGCGAAATGTTCATCGGAAGGAAAAAGATGGAGTTTCGCTATGAGGACGCTTGCCGCGAGGTGAAATCGGAAGACGACCTGCAGCTGCTCATCGACTACGGCGTGATCCGCCAAGAGGGCGAGTTGCTGGAACTGGAAGAAACGTATCTGCAGTTTCTGGAAACGGTGCTTCAGGTGAACGAGGAAATCAGCAACGCCTCGGTGGCCGAAAGCATCGATGCGCTGAAGCAATACATTGACTTCTATCTGAAGGAACAGGGAAACCCGGAAGGGCAGCGCACCTATCTGCGCAGAGTGAAACGCCAGCTGCGCAACATTGCCCAAATGGCCGAACGCAACGTGGTGGACCTGAAGCGCAACATCAACGACACCTACAAGCACGAGCGCAACTACGCCATCAAACGGGCCAAGCTGGAGAAATACCAGGAGCAGATCGGCTACATTTCCTCGCTCGTCAATGCCACGGAGCAACTGCTCGACGACGAGCACGCCACCTTCAGCCGATTTGCTCCCGACGAGCAGCTGATGGGCATCATCACCGATGTGCGCACGCAGCTGAAGGAGGCTTTCCACCACCTGATCGACTTGCAGCGCACCATTCGCGACTACCTGCACCTGATCGAGCAGCAAAACCGGCTGGTGAAGAAGATCCGCCAGCTGAAGTATCTGAAGGACCAGCTCACCTGGACCAGCAGCCAGACCAACGTGAGGGAGGTGATGGAACAAATCAACCCGCTCTGCTTCGAACCACAGCCCTACTACCAGATCAAGCCATCGCTCGAGCTGCTGGCCAACTCCGCCGAAGGGCTGGAGGCGCTCAACGAGGCACGCCGCGGCATCACGCAGAAAGTGAAGCATCGTCACACTGCCACACCGCCCGTCACGCCCCATGCCATGCAGCCAGCCCCCGTGGTGGAGGACTTCGTCGACACCGATGCCCTGGCCACGGCTTTTCTGGCCTCAGGGCAGGACTTGTTCCGCTTCGTGATGAATTACCACTACGCCACGCCGCAATCCGAGGAGCAGCGTGTGGAACTCTACACCGAAATCATCCAAAACCATTTTGCACACCTGCGATTCACCGAGGAATGGAGCGAAATGGGCCGCATCCGTTATCCGATCATTTATCCCGCCAAACTATGAAATACATCCGACAAACCTTCGAACGCTTGAGCCGCGGCGGCTTCATTTCCTCCGACAGCACGGACGAGGAAACGAAGCGCATCTTTATGGACCTGGAGGATCACTTGCCTGACTATCAGGACTACTTCGCCCAAATCGGATTCTTGCTGGAACCAGGAAAAGGATTCTTCTACTTCAGCCGAAAAGAAAACCGCACGCTGCTCTCTGCCAAACTCGAACGCTTCGGCCACTGGATTGATGTGCTGGACTTTCTGAAAGCATGGGAACC
>DAIRWG010000052.1:16043-16234 GCA_036802405.1 Alloprevotella sp. | reverse complement strand
ACAATTTCACCCCTAACGGGGTGAGTCATACGAAAAGTAACGTGGCTGACTTTTCTAAAACCATTCTTGCCTGGCTATACATTGTAACGTTTCGTGCCGATAACCAATGAGCACACCCAAGGCATTGCAGTCCTATTTCGCCGCAGGGCTTCGTGTTTCTTCGTGGCCCTTCGCGGATAAAATCGTAGGGC
>DAIRWG010000052.1:0-15943 GCA_036802405.1 Alloprevotella sp. | reverse complement strand
ATCCCAGACTTCCTTCACGGAAAATTTCGCCGCAGGGCTTCGTGTTTCTTCGTGGCCCTTGGTGGTTAAGGCTCCGCCGCATGGTCTTCGCGGCCCTTAGCGGCCCAACGGGCCCTTCGCGGATAAAATCGTAGGGCATCCCAGACTTCCTTCACGGAAAATTTCGCCGCAGGGCTTCGTGTTTCTTCGTGGACCTTGGTGGTAAAGACTCCGTCGCAGGGGGCGTGCTTCTTTGTGGCCCTTGATGGTGTCCATTCCTGTGAATGATGATGTCCTATCTGCCCTCGCCGAGCACACTACAAAATGCCCTCACCACGGCATTCCCGAAGCAGCTGACGCAAAAAAACCGCCCCACCGCGCGAGATTATGAGTAAGTCGTTGACTGTCAGCCGATAAGCGTTTCCTTCCTCCACCAATTCTTCTCGAAAAGGAAAAAAAGTGGGGCAAAGGTGGGGCAATGTGGGGGAAAATCCGTACTTTTGACTCCTCAAAGAGAAAAGTATGCTGTTTGCAGGCACCATCGAAGCCAAACTTGATGCGAAGAGCCGTGTGTTCTTCCCCTCCGAGTTCCGCCGCCAACTCACGGTGGCGGATGCTCAGCTTGTGCTTCGGCGCGATGCCTTCCAGCCCTGCCTGGTGATCTATCCCGGCACGGTGTGGCAGGCCGAGGTGGCCCAGCTGCGTGCGCGGCTCAACCGTTGGAATCCGCAGGAAGCCATGATGCTCCGCCAGTTTATGGCCGAAGCCCAGGTCATGACCCTCGATGCCAGCGGACGGCTGCTCCTGCCGCGGCGCTGCATCGAGGCCTTCGGCATCGACCGCAGCGTGTGCTTCGTGGGCGTGGACGACCGTGTGGAACTGTGGCAACCCGAAACGTTGCAGCACACCCTCCTGCCCAATGACCAATTTTCGGCCCTGGCCGAAACGATGGCTTCACGACTCACGCCCGATGCCCCGTTGCAACCATAGGGCTCCCGGCCCGAAGCAAGTGCCAAGCACCGCCATTACCTGCATTTCCCCCCAAAAATAATCATACCCCCACTGACAGATGTACCACATTCCAGTTCTCCTTCATGAAAGTGTCGACGGCCTTGACATCCGTCCCGACGGTATCTACGTCGATGTCACCTTCGGCGGTGGCGGCCACAGTCGCGAGATACTCAACCGCCTCGGCGCGGAGGGCCACCTCTACAGTTTCGACCAGGACGCCGATGCCGAACAGAATGTGCCCGAAGGCGACAATCGGTTCACCTTCGTGCGCAGCAATTTCCGCTACCTGAAGAACTGGATGCGCTACTACGACGTGCAGCAAGTGGACGGGATCATGGCCGACCTCGGCGTGTCGAGCCACCATTTCGACGACGAGGAACGCGGTTTCTCCTTCCGCTTCGATGCCCCGCTCGACATGCGCATGAACGAGCGCGCGGGCATGACGGCGGCCGATGTGGTGAACAACTACTCCGAGGAGCAGCTGGCCAACGTGCTCTACCTCTACGGCGAACTGAAGAACAGCCGCCGCCTGGCCGCCGCCTTGGCCAAGGCCCGTGGGCAGAAGAGCATCGCCACCATTGCCGACCTGCTGGCCGTGGTGAAGCCCCTCATGCCCCGCGAGCGCGAGAAGAAGGATCTGGCCCGCGTGTTTCAGGCCCTGCGCATCGAGGTGAACCACGAGATGGATGCCCTGCACGAAATGCTGGAGGCGGCGCTGCAGGTGCTCCGCCCGGGCGGCCGTCTGGTGGTGCTCACCTACCACTCGCTGGAGGACCGCATGGTGAAGAACTTCATCCGTGCCGGCCGCATCGACGGCAAGGTGGAGCAGGACTTCTACGGACGGCGGCTCACGCCTTGGCGCGCGGTCAACAACAAGGTGATCCTGCCTTCCGAAGAGGAGCAGCAGGAAAATCCACGCAGCCGCTCGGCCAAGTTGCGCATTGCCGAAAAACTCGACATGGACTGACGCGGAAGCGTGACGCAATTCCGCAAGCACACTTCATGAACGAACCCTGACGACCCATTTTTTTTGACAAAGAATCATGGCGAACAATGAGACACAAGAACATAGAGATGCCCGATTCCTTCAGGAAATCGAAAGCCTGAGGGCTGAAATCGAGGCAGAACAGGCCGAACTGCAGCAGCACGCCGCTGATGCACTGCAGCCGCAGGATGCAGCACCCGAGGCTGCAGCCGAACAAACGGCGGGCGCATCCGTCAGCGATGCGAAAACGCCAGAAGCCCCCTCGGCCGACGAGGCCGAGGAGGCCGAGGAGGCGGAGCAGGCGAAGGGGACCGAATCCGACAACCAGGCCGACGAAGAGGCCGAACCTGCCGCCAAGCCCCGACGCAAGCGCGACCGCTACAAGGACGACGACTTCCGCTCGACCCTGCGCGAACTGCGCAACTTCACCAGCGATGAATCGGAGGATCGGCCGCAGGGCCGCCCGAAATCGCTGGGTTCACTGCTCGGCGGCGACATTTTTGCCCAGCCGTGGTTCCGCCATCAGATACCCTACTTCATCATGGTGCTGCTCATGCTCTTCGTGTATGTCAACAACCGCTACACTTGCCAGCAGAAACTCAACGAGCAAAGCATGCTCAACGACACGCTGCTTGACCGCCGCTACAAGGCACTCACGCGCAGCAGCCAACTCAAGGAGTGCATGCGCCGCGGCTACATCGAAAAAGTGCTGACTGACACCACGCTGCAAACGTCGAACACGCCATCGTATAACTTGAAAGTAGAAGAAGACGAATGAAATTTCCAGCATCGAAGGTGATGCCACGTTACAGCCTCGTGGCATCCGTTCTCACCTTGATAGGACTGGCCATTCTGGTGAAGGCGGCCTGCATCATGTCGGTGGAGAAGGACTACTGGATGAAGGTGAGCACGCGATTCGTGCGTACCAACGTGCCGGTGGTCCCCACACGCGGCAACATTCTGGCCTGCAATGGCGAAGTGCTGGCTGCCTCGCTGCCGGAGTTCAGGATGTACATGGACTTCATGTCGTGGGAGAAGGATTCCACCCGCCGCGCGAAGGATCAGCTGCGGCGCGACAGCATGCTCCTGCCCCCGATGATCGACAGCGTGTGCAACGGCATGCACAGCATCTTTCCCGACATCGCCCCGGTGGAATTCCGCCAGCTCCTGGAGAAAGGGCGCGCGCTGAAGAGGCACCATTGGCCGCTCTACAAGAAGCGCATCACCTACATCCAGTATCGGCAGGTGCTTTCCTTGCCGTGGTTCAGAATGTCGAAGGGCAGGAGCGGATTTCACGTCGACACGTTCAAAACGCGTGTGAACCCCTATGGCGACCTGGCCTGCCGCACCATCGGCGACCTTTACAAGGAGAAGGACTCCGCCCGTACGGGACTGGAGCTGAAGTTCGACAAGGAGCTGCGCGGCGTGCCCGGATTGGCTCACCGGCAGAAGGTGCTCAGTCGCTATCACACCTTCGTTGACCGTCCGGCCGTCGACGGCTGCGACATCGTGACGACGCTAGATGTGAACATGCAAGACATCTGCGAGAAGGCCTTGGGCGACAAACTCGAGGAACTGGAGGCCCAGTCGGGCGTGTGCATCCTCATGGAGGTGGGCACGGGCGACATCAAGGCCATGACCAGCCTGACGCGCATGGCCGACGGCTCGTACCGCGAAATCAATGCCGATGCTGTGAAGAACCTCTACGAACCGGGCTCCGTGTTCAAGCCCATGTCGTTTCTCGTGGGCATGGACGACGGCTACATCCACATGACCGATGTGGTCGATGTGGGCTGCGGCATCAAGGAAATGTATGGCCGCAAGATGCGCGATGCCAACTGGCGTTCGGGCGGAAGCGGCGTGGTGACCGTGCCGCAGATCCTGCAAAAGTCGCTCAACGTGGGCGTGAGCACCCTGATCGACCGTTTCTACCACAACCAACCCGAGAAGTTTGTCGACGGCATCTACCGCATCGGCGTGGCCGAAGACTTGAAAATTCCCATCCCGGGCTATGCCAAGCCCCGCATCCGGCGCCCCAAGCCCGACGGGTCCAACTGGTCGAACACGGCGCTGCCTTGGATGAGCATCGGATATGAAACGCAGATTCCGCCCATCACGACGGTCAACTTCTACAACGGCATTGCCAACAACGGACGGCTGCTACGGCCGCGCCTCGTGAAGGCCATCATGCGTGGCGATGAGGTGGTGAAGGAATATCCCGTGGTGGTGCTGCGCGAACACATGGCCAAGCCCGAGGCGGTGAAGAACATTCAGGATTGCCTCGAGAGTGTGGTGAGTGTGGGATTGGGCAAGAAGGCTGGATCAAAGTATTTCCACGTGTCGGGCAAGACGGGCACAGCACAGATCTGGACAAAGCACGGATTTGATGCACAGTATCTGGTGTCCTTTGCCGGCTATTTCCCCTCGGAGCAGCCGCTCTACTCCTGCATCGTGTGCATCCGCAAGGGGTCACCGGCATCGGGCGGCGGCATGTGTGCCCCGGTGTTCAAGCGCGTGGCTGAAACGGTCATGGCCCAGCGCCGAGTGGACGACTATGCCGATGCGCGCGACACGCTCCATTGCCTCAACCCCGTGGTGAATGCAGGCAATCTGCAGGCGGCTGCCAGCGTGCTCGACCAGCTGGGCGTGCTGCACCAGACAAACCTGCTCTCGGCGAAGAACAGTCCCCTCGCTTGGGGCACGTGCACCACGACCAACGGCGGGCTTCAGCTTTCGGAGGTGAAGGACATGGGGCAGAATGTGATGCCCGATGTGAGCGGCTACGGACTGCGCGATGCCTTGTTTCGTCTGGAGAAGATGGGACTGAAGGTGCAGGTGCACGGTGTGGGGCGCGTGAACAGGCAGTCGATGCAGCCGGGTCACGTGTTCAAGCGTGGCGATGTGGTGACGCTCTATTTGGGCGATGCTGCCGAGGCCGTTGAGCTGCAGGCCGATTCGATTGGCGCAGATAGCCATCACGACGAAGAGAGCGTGGACGACATGGTGCAGCACGAAATGGAACCGCATGAAGCTGCTCCGGGCCAGAAGGTGGCCCGTACTGCTGCCGACAATCCGGCTCCGAAGGCTGACCGCTCCAACGGCGAGAAGAAGAAAAAGGACGATGCGGCCAAGAAGCCTGCCAAGCCCGCTGCTGCCCTGCGTGAGGACGACAACAAGCCGGCACAAAAACGTGCCGCCAAGAGCAAGAATACGGACGGCAAGCCGGCTGCCTCGGCCAAGACTTCGGATCCGAAGGAAAAGACGAAGGCCAAGAGCGACAAGAAGCCTGCTCAGAAAGGCGAAAAGGCTAAGAAGAAGGCTAACGATGCCGCACCGTCGAAAAAGGCGTCTTCGGAGAAGAAGTCTTCTTCCGACAAGAAGTCTTCTTCCAACAAGAAGTCTTCTTCCGACAAGAAATCTTCGGATAAGAAATCTTCTTCCGACAAGAAGTCTTCGAAAGATAAGTCGAAGAACGAGCCTTCCAAAAAGACTGCAGCGGCCAAGAGTGCTGCCAAGCAGAAGAACAAATCGTAAGGATTTTTCAAAATAAAGAAAAGGGGCCTGCCCACGGCACACCCGCTTGAGGGTGCGGACGGGCAGGCTGCCCCCTACCTAACAAGCATACTATGGCAATGATTCTGTCAAACATCCTGAAGAATGTGAATGTGCTGGAGTCGCGCGGCGACTTGCAGCTTGAGATTACGGGCGTGAACATGGATTCGCGCCTGGTGAAGGCGGGCGACCTCTTCGTGGCCGTGAAGGGTACGCAGTCCGACGGCCATCTCTACGTGCCCAAGGCTTTGGAACAGGGTGCAAAGGCTGTGCTCGTGTGCGAACCGATTCCGGCCGATGTGCCCGAAGGTGTGACATTCGTGCGTGTGGCCGACACGGAGGATGCCGTGGGCAAGGTGGCCACGCAATTCTATGGCGACCCCACCAGCCGCATCAAGCTGGTGGGCGTGACGGGCACGAACGGCAAGACGACAATTGCCACGCTGCTCTACAACATGTTCCGCGCCTTCGGCTACAAGTGCGGACTTTGCTCCACGGTGTGCAACTACATCGACGGACGCGCCATCGAGGCTGACCACACCACGCCCGACCCCATTACGCTCAACCGCCTGCTCGCACAGATGGTGGACGAGGGCTGCGAATATGCCTTCATGGAGTGCTCCTCGCATGCCATTCACCAGAAACGCATCGGGGGACTCCGCTTCGTGGGCGGCATTTTCACCAATCTCACCCGCGACCATCTGGACTACCACAAAACGTTTGAGAACTACCGCAATGCCAAGAAGGCTTTCTTCGACGCGCTGCCCAAGGAGGCCTTTGCCATCACGAATGCCGACGACAAGAACGGCATGGTGATGGTGCAGAACACGCGGGCTGCCATCCGCACTTACTCCACCCGCACGGCGGCCGACTACAAGGGACGCATCCTGGAGGAGAGCCTCGAGGGCATGCTGCTCGACATCGACGGGCGTGAGGTGAGCGTGCGCTTCGTGGGCCGCTTCAACGTGTCGAACCTCTTGGCCGTGTATGGCGCGGCTGTCATGCTGGGACACCAGAGCGACGAGGTGCTGCGCGTGATGTCGACGCTCCACCCGGTGAACGGCCGCTTCGAGGCCATCCGTTCGCCGAAGGGCTGCAGCGCCATTGTCGACTATGCCCACACTCCCGATGCCTTGGAGAACGTGCTGACGGCCATCGGCGAGATCGTGAAGGGCAAGGGACAGGTGATCACCGTGTGCGGAGCCGGTGGCAACCGCGACAAGGGCAAGCGTCCGCTCATGGCCCAGGAGGCTGTGAAGCGTTCCGACCGTGTGATCATCACGAGCGACAATCCGCGATTCGAGGAACCGCAGGACATCATCAACGACATGCTGGCCGGACTTGATGCCGAGCAGATGACGAAGGTGGTGAGCATCGTCGACCGCCGTGAGGCCATCCGTGCCGCCGCCATGATGGCGCAGCCGGGCGATGTGATCCTGGTGGCCGGAAAGGGCCATGAACCCTATCAGGACGTGAAGGGCGTGAAGCACCACTTCGACGATCATGAAGAGATCCGAAAGGCTTTCGGACTGCCCGTGAACGGCTGAAACGCCCGACATCCACTCTGAACTGATAACTCACATACGACATTCATGCTATACTACGTATTCCGCTTTTTGGAACAGTGGGACGTGCCCGGATCGGGCATGTGGTCCTTCATCTCGTTCCGTTCGTTGCTCGCCCTCATTCTGGCGCTGGTCATCTCGGCGTGGTTCGGCGAGTATTTCATCCGCTGGATGAAGCGCCATCACATCAGTGAAACGCAGCGCGACGCGTCCATCGACCCCTTCGGCGTGCAGAAGATCAACGTGCCTTCGATGGGCGGCATCATCATCATCGTGTCGATCCTGGTGCCGTGCCTGCTGCTGGGCCGCCTCCGCAATGTCTACATGATCCTCATGCTCGTGAGCACCGTGTGGCTCGGGATGCTAGGCTTCCTCGACGACTACATCAAGATTTTCAAGCGCAACAAGGAAGGCTTGCCCGGACGGTTCAAGATCGTGGGGCAGGTGGTGCTCGGATTGGCGGTCGGACTGACGCTCTACCTTAGCCCCGATGCCACCATCCGCGAGAACATCGAGATGCAGCGCAAGGGCAACGTCACCGAAATCGTGCACAAGAGCCAGCCGGTGAAGAGCACCAAGACGACCATCCCCTTTGTGAAGAACAACAACCTCGACTATGCCGACCTCGTGGGATTCTGCGGGAAGTATAAGACGCAGGCGGGGTGGATTCTCTTCGTGCTGGTCACGATTTTTGTGATCACGGCCGTTTCGAACGGGGCCAACCTCAACGATGGCATGGACGGCATGGCGGCCGGCAACTCGGCCATCATCTGCATTGCCTTGGGCATATTGGCCTATGTGTCGAGCCACATCGAGTATGCCTCCTACCTCAACATCATGTATGTGCCGGGGTCGCAGGAACTCGTCATCTTCATCTGTGCCATGGTGGGGGCCCTGATCGGATTCCTGTGGTACAATGCCTATCCGGCACAGGTGTTCATGGGCGACACGGGTTCGCTCACCATCGGTGGACTGATTGCCGTGCTGGCCATCATCATCCACAAGGAGCTGCTCATCCCCATCCTGTGCGGCATTTTCCTCATCGAAAGCCTGAGTGTCATCCTGCAGGTGGAGTATTTCAAGCTGGGCAAACGCAAGGGCGTGCGCCAGCGCATCTTCAAGCGCACACCGATTCACGACAACTTCCGTGTGCTGCCCGAGCAGCTCGACAAGACGTGCCGCTACGTGCTCGGCCATTGGCCGCAGGGTGCATGGCATGAGTCGAAAATCACGGTGCGCTTCTGGATCGTGACCATCATTCTGGCCGCACTCACCATCATCACACTCAAGATTCGCTGACCAAGGACCAAAATCCTTGCCCACGTGTTAACTTGTCCACTTGTCAACTAAAAAAGAAATGAAATTAGTAGTGTTAGGAGCAGCCGAAAGCGGTGTGGGTGCCGCCGTGCTGGCTCAGAAACAAGGATATGAAGTGTTTGTTTCCGACATGGGAAACATTCAACCCCGCTACAAGGATATGCTCACCTCGCGCCACATCCGGTGGGAGGAAGGCCATCACACGGCCGAAGAAATTCTCAGTGCCGACGAAGTGGTGAAGAGCCCCGGCATTCCCGAAACGGCCCCCATGGTGCAGCAACTCATGGCGCAGGGCACTCCCATCCTGAGCGAAATCGAATTTGCCGGACGATTCACCGACGCGCGCATGGTGTGCATCACCGGTTCGAACGGCAAGACGACCACCACTTCGCTCATCTACCACATCATGAAGAAGGCCGGGATGGACGTCGGGCTGGCCGGAAACATCGGCCACAGCCTGGCCCTGCAGGTGGCTGAGGCTCCTCATGCCAACTATGTGATCGAACTGTCGTCCTTCCAGCTCGACAATATGTATGATTTCCGTGCCAATGTGGCCGTGCTCCTCAACATCACGCCCGACCATCTCGACCGCTACGGATTCTGCATGCAGAACTATGTGGATGCCAAGATGCGCATTCGCCAGAACCAGCAGGCCGACGACACGTTCATCTACTGGGCTGAGGACGAACACGTGCCGGTGGAACTGCCGAAGTATGACATGAAGGCACGCCTTTGCGGATTCACCGACGAGGCGCGTGAGGGTTCTGCCGGATATGCGGCCGAGGGCTCCGCCGGAAATACGGCCGAGGGCCGATTTGTGGTGAATGCCCCGGTGCATTTCGAAATGCCGCTCAGCGAGCTCTCCCTGCCGGGCCGTCACAATTTGCGCAATTCGCTGGCTGCTGCCATGGCCGCGCTGGCCGTAGGCGTTGATGCCGAAGTGGTGCGTGAAGGCCTGTCCGACTTCCCCGGAGTGGAACACCGCCTGGAGAAGGCCGGCACCGTGAAGGGCATCCGTTTCGTCAACGATTCGAAGGCCACCAATGTCGATGCCTGCTACTGTGCACTCGAAAGCATGAACACCCCCGTGGTGCTCATCCTCGGCGGCAAGGACAAAGGCAACGACTATGCCGAGATCGATGCGTTTGTGAAGGAAAAGTGCCGGGCACTGGTGTTTATGGGCGTGGACAATGCCAAGCTTCATGCCCATTTCGATGGCTTCGGCCTTCCCGTGGCCGACACCCACTCCCTGTGCGAATGCATGGAGCAGGCCGTGCGTTTGGCCCAGCCCGGCGACACCGTGCTGCTCAGTCCGTGCTGCGCCAGCTTCGACCTCTTCCACAACATGGAGGACCGCGGCGAACAGTTCAAGGCCTGGGTGAAGAATTGGGCTGCCGAGTGAAGCGATGGCCCAAGTGTATGGTTGAAAACTCACATCATTAATCCTGATCAGAAATGAAGAAATCGCTTGGCTCCTTTTTCATGGGCGACCGCGTGATCTGGGCCATTTTCTTTTTCCTTTGTGCCATCTCGCTCATTGAGGTGTTTAGTGCCGTCAGCAGCCTCGCCTTCAAGTCGGGCAATTACTGGGCACCCATTGGCATGCATGCCTGCTTCCTGTTAGGTGGCACGGTGGTGGCGTGGATCGTGCACTGCGTGCCTTGCCGCTATTTCCGGCTATTGCCCGTGCTTACTGATTTCACGGCCATTGTCCTGCTGCTCATTGTGCTGGTCAAGGGCGCTGTGGTCAACGATGCCAGTCGCTGGATTGACCTCGGGATGGGCATCCATTTCCAGCCCTCGGAGCTGGCCAAGTGTGGTGTGGTGATGACCACGGCACTCATTCTCTCGAGCATGCAGACAGAGGAAGGAGCCGATCCCAAGGCCATCCGTTGGATTCTGTTTGTCACGCTCGTCATCGGTGGACTGATTTTCACCGAAAACCTCTCTACGGCAGCCATCATCTGTGTGGTGGTGTTCCTGCAGATGTTCATTGGCCGTGTGCCGCTCGTGCAGCTGGGCAAGCTGCTGGGGGTGACGTTTCTCATTGTCGGTCTGGCTGTAGGGTCGCTTTGGCTGGTCAAGTCGATGGACCCTGATCAAGAGCTCGGCAAGCTGCCCGTTGTGGGCAAGGTGGTGCACCGTGGCGAAACCTGGGTGGAACGCATTGAGGACAAGTTCGTGCAAAAGGAGGAGGACAAGGATCCCATGAAGTACGACATCGATGGCGGAGCGCAGGTGGCACATGCCAACATTGCCATTGCTTCCAGCAATTTCGTGGGAAAAATGCCGGGCAACTCCACCGAACGCGACTTTCTCAGTCAGGCTTTCTCCGACTTCATCTTTGCCATCGTTGTGGAGGAACTCGGATTGTGGGGCGGAGCCATTGTGGTGTTGCTCTATGTGTTTCTCCTCTTCCGGGTGGGCCGATTGGCCAACCAGTGCGAACGTTCCTTCCCGGCCTTTCTGGCCATTGGCTTTGCCTTGCTCCTTGTCGTACAGGCCATGGTCAACATGCTGGTGGCCGTGGGGCTCATGCCTGTCACAGGCCAGCCTTTGCCCCTCATCAGCCGTGGCGGTACGTCCACGCTCATCAACTGCTTCTACATCGGGGCCATCCTCAGTGTCAGCCGCTATGCCAAGCAGGCCAGCGAACCTGCCCACACCGTTTTCGACGGCCCGATGAAGGGCGTGCTGCATGAGCAAGAGAAAAAGTAAACAATGTGTGCTCCATAGCATATACAATAAAGTCCTTCCAACGCGAAACGCCCATTTCTTATGGTGCAGGATTCACGTCGGAAGGACTTTTGGTTACGGCAAATCGGGGTCTATTTCACGGTTGCTGTATCGTCAGCACTGTCCGATAGGGCTGTTTCTTTTGCTTCTTGCTCGATATAAAGTTTTCCTGAGCATATTGCTCCATTGGGGAGCCCAGTTTTTCTTACTTGAATAAAGATTCCTCTTTCGTGTCCCGTGTCATTTTCTTTTACCTTAATATTGAACTGCCGACGTTTGTTATCCAATTTCTTGACAGTGAACGTGCACCAGTCATAATGATAAGTTTGAGTTTCAGCATCATAGTCATATGCAACTGGATATGCTGGTTCGTGCTCCGGGTTGTTCCAAATTGTGATTTCATTCCAAACGCTATCTTCTGGAGCATTTCTTTCCCATGCTTCTTCAATGAAAGTCAGAGTCTGCGCTTCTGGGCCAATGAGGTGAACCAAACCATCATCACCAAAATCAAAACCACCTTTATAAATAGGGTAGTGATTCGAATCATCTGAGCAGCAGATACATAGTATGGCAAGTATCGTGATTGTAATGAAGTGATAGACCGTTTTCATTTCTTTTTGGATTAGGTGTAGATCTGTATGTGATAACGAAGGAATAGCGCCATTCTTGCATGATTACCGTTGTTTTTTTACATCAGAACGTCCAAGTAGATTCCAATAGCTTCCTCCATCTCGCTCCGGCAGATGAATTCATCGGCTGTATGCGAACGGCCCGAATGGCCAGGCCCCATCTTGAAGGACGGAAACGGCATCAGTGCCTGGTCGCTCAAGGTGGGGGAACCGAAGGGGCTGCGCCCCAGGCGTATAGCTTTCTGCACGAGCGGATGGTCGGGCGAAATGTGCGATGAATTGAGTCGGGTGGAACGCTCTTTCACCTCGCACTTCACCGATTGGCGGATGAGGCCGAGCAGTTCCTCGTTGCCGTAGCAGTCGTTCGATCTGACGTCCACCACAAAACGGCAAGCATCCGGCACCACATTGTGCTGCGTGCCGGCCTCAATCATCGTCACGCTCATCTTCACCCCGCCCAGAAGTGGCGACACCTTCGGAAACTGGTGGGAGGAAAACCATTCCACATCGGGCAAGGCCTGCACGATGGCATTCACCCCCTCGTTGCGCGCCGCATGCCCCGCCTTGCCGTGGGCCGTGCAGTCGAGCACCATCAGTCCCTTTTCGGCAATGGCCGGCTGCATGTCGGTCGGTTCACCCACCAGGGCCACGTCAATCGTGGGCAGCAGGGAAAGCACCGCCTCCAGTCCGTTGCGCCCCGACACTTCCTCTTCAGCCGAGGCCAGAAACACCAAGTGGTAGGGCACCCGTTCGTCGTGCATCAAGTGCAGGAACACCTGCATCAGGCAGCACAATCCTCCGCCGCAGTCGTTCGCCCCGAGTCCGTAGAGGCGGTCACCCTCGAGCGTGGGCATGAACGGGTCGTGCTGCCAGGCGGCAGTGGGGCGTACCGTGTCGATGTGTGCGTTCAGCAGCAGGGTGGGGCGGTCGCCCTTGGGGGTGGAAGCTTCACACCACACGTTGTGGTGCAAGCGATGCGGGTTGGTGCCGCGAGCCTTCAGATAGTTTTCCAAGTAGTCGGCAGCCGCCTGCTCGTCACGGCTGACGGAAGGAATGCGGATGAGCTGCTTCAGCACGCGGAGTGCTTCGGAGGAAAGTGTGGCGGTGAGTGGGGTGTGCATGATGAGGTATGGATGAGGTGTGTTAGGATGAGAAATGCGTAGGGCAAGATTCCCGACTGAATGCATGGCGGAAATGTCCACCACGAATTTAGTAAATTCTGGGCAAATGAATCACCCGTTTGCCCCGTCTTCATGCTTTTTTTCCCACCGCAAACGCATCTTCAGCGAAAAACTTGTGTGAAAGCCGCGAAATTACGGCAAAAATAGATAACTTTGCCCTTATCAAGGTGCGAAGGCTCCCAGCGTCAAGCGTCCGAGCCAATTCCGTCAACCGTTAAAGAGACCGCTCTATGCAAAACAATTGTCATCTGTCGAAGCTCGTGCTCGAGCAAGCCAAGAAATATGGCGAACGCACGGCACTCAGCTACCGCGACTACACGCTCAACCGCTGGATTCCCATCTCATGGAACGCTTTTGCCGACAAAGTGCGCAAGGTGTCGCTCGCTTTGCTCCATTTCGGAGTGGAAGTGCAGGAGAACATTGCTGTGTTCTCGCAAAACAAGCCCGAAACGCTCTTCACCGATTTCGGCGCCTACGGCATCCGGGTGACCACCATTCCCTTCTATGCCACCAGCAGTGCGGCGCAAGTGTCGTATATGCTCAACGATGCCCAAGTGCGCATCCTCTTCGTGGGCGAGCAGCAGCAGTACGACACAGCCTTTAGCGTCATCTCCGTGGCACGCACCTTGGAGAAAATCGTCATTTTCGACCCTCAGGTGAAGAAGCATCCCAACGACCATCTTTCGGTCTACTTCAAGGACTTCCTTGCCGATGCACTTTCCGCCGACCTTACGGCCGAGAAGGCTGAATACGAGCTGCGCCAGAAGCAGGCCAACTTCAAGGACCTCTGCAACATCCTCTACACCTCCGGCACCACGGGGCAGAGCAAGGGCGTGATGCTCACCTACGGGCAGTATCATGAAGGCCTCCGGGTGAACGACCTCGTGCTTCCCCTTTCCGAAAACGATGTGTTCCTCAATTTCCTGCCTTTTACCCACGTATTCGAGCGCGCCTGGTGCTATCTCGGCTTGAGCGAAGGGGCCCAGCAGGCCATCAACCTCCGCCCGGCCGACGTGCTGCGGTCGCTGCAGGAGGTTCATCCCACCTGTATGTCGAGTGTGCCGCGCTTCTGGGAGAAAGTCTACCAAGCCGTGCTCGACAAGCTCGACAACGGATCATTCATGGAGCGCAAGCTCATACGCGAGGCACTGGAAGTGGGTAAACGCTATTGGGTGAACTACCGTTCCAAGTGCAAAACCGCCCCCATCGGACTCACCCTCCAGTATAAGCTCTACGACAAGACCGTCATCAAGCTCCTCCGCAAGACGCTCGGTCTCGAGCGGGCCAATTTCTTCCCCACGGCCGGAGCTGCCGTGTCGCCGCAAGTGGAACAGTTCGTCCATGCTGCCGGACTCAACATGGTGGTCGGCTACGGACTGACCGAAAGCCTCGCCACCGTGTCGTGCGACGTGCCGGGTATGCCCGTCACCACAGGGTCCGTGGGCCGCATTGTCGACCAGCTTGAACTCAAGATCGGCGAGAACGACGAAATCCTCCTCCGGGGCAAGACCATCACACCGGGTTACTACAAGAAGGAAAGTGCCACGAAGGAAGCCATTGATGCCGACGGATGGTTCCACACCGGCGATGCCGGCTACATCAAGAACGGCGAGCTGTTCCTGCGCGAGCGCATCAAGGACCTTTTCAAAACTTCCAACGGCAAGTACATCGCCCCGCAGATGATCGAGTCGAAACTGGTGCTCGACCGCCATTTCGACCAAGCCGTCATCGTGGCCGACAAACGCAAGTTCGTGAGCGCCCTCATCGTGCCCGACTTCAAGGTGCTCGAGCAGTATGCAAAGGAACATGGCATTTCCTTCAAAACGCATGCCGAACTTTGCCAGAACGAGCAGGTCATCCAATTCTTCACCGAACGAATCGACACACTCCAGCAGGATCTCGCCCACTACGAACAGATCAAGCGGTTCATCCTTCTGCCCGAGCCGTTCACGATGGAAAACGGCGAACTCACCAACACGCTCAAGGTGCGGCGCCGTGTCGTCTACGAGCACTATGCCCAGCAGATCGACCGCATGTATGCCGAGGCTGAAGCCCACCAGCCCGCCTCCGGCAGATGATTCCCTGATTTATTACAGATATACACAACATCAAATAAAGACAACAACATCCCGTGATAACTTCCGACCAACTGAAAGATGCCCAGGACCGTGTTGAGGCCCTCCACCGTTATCTTGACATCGATGCCAAGACCATGCAGCTCGAAGAAGAGCAACTCCGTACCCAGGATCCCGGATTCTGGGACGATGCTAAACGTGCCGAAGAACAGATGAAGAAGGTGAAAGGCATCGAAAAGTGGATCAATGGCTACAAGAAAGTCAAGACACTGGTTGACGAACTCGCCCTCGCCTTCGATTTCTACAAGGAGGAAATGGTCACCGAAGAGGAAGTCGACGAAGCCTACGCCCACACCATCGAGGCCATCGAGGAACTGGAGCTGCGCAACATGCTGCGCCAGGAGGAAGACTCCATGGACTGCGTGCTCAAGATCAACTCCGGCGCAGGAGGTACGGAAAGCCAGGACTGGGCCTCCATGCTCATGCGCATGTACATGCGCTATGCCGAAGCACACGGCTACAAATGCACCATCTCCCATCTGCAGGATGGCGATGAGGCCGGCATCAAGACTGTCACCATGGAGATTGAAGGCGACGATGCCTATGGCTATCTCAAGAGCGAAAACGGCGTGCACCGTCTCGTTCGTGTCTCGCCCTACAATGCGCAGGGCAAGCGCATGACATCTTTTGCCTCCGTCTTTGTCACTCCCCTGGTCGACGACACCATCGAAGTCTACGTCGATCCCTCCAAAATCAGTTGGGACCTCTTCCGCTCAGGCGGTGCTGGCGGTCAGAACGTCAACAAGGTGGAAACCGGCGTCCGCTTGCGCTATCAGTACAAGGATCCCGACACGGGCGAGGAGGAAGAAATCCTCATCGAAAACACCGAAAGCCGCAAGCAGCTCGAAAACCG
>DAIRWG010000051.1:0-16300 GCA_036802405.1 Alloprevotella sp. | reverse complement strand
CCAGGGCGATGCCCTGGGCTGAAAGCTTCAGTTGGGCTTTCAGCCCGCCCTTGACACATGCGAAATGAGAACATCAAACTGGACACCCTAGTTATTGTTGCGGGCATGCCGGAGCGGTGGCATCATCTGCCCACTCACTCGAGTGTCCACTCCTTCTCAAACTGAAGCGTAGGCAGCCCGTCGGCACTCCATCGGATGGGGAGCCAGATGTAGCGCCCGTCGATGGGATTGTCGGGACGCCAGTTGTCGGCCATGAAGATGAATTCGTCGCGTCCCTGCACTTGGAAGATGTAGGTGCTCTGTCCCTGGAAGGTCTTGTCGGCCCCGGGACCTTGACACGGGTTCGGGTGCTGCGTCCACGGGCCGCTGATGTGGTCGGCCGTGAAGAGGCGCGCTGCATTGGGTGCCCAGCCCGTGCAGCCCGAAGTGATCAGGTAGTACTTGCCGCTGCGCTTGAAGATGGCGGGAGCCTCGTTGTGGCCCGTCGGGGCCAGGCGCCAGTAGCGGCCCGTGTGCTGCAGGTAGTCGTCGGACAGTTCGGCAATCTGCAGCGTGAGGTTGTCCTCCGAGGAGTAGATGTGATAGGCTTTGCCATCGTCGTCCACGAAGAGCGTCATGTCGCGCGCCATCTGTCCTCCCTTCAGGTCGCGGCGCACGAAGAGGCCGTCGGCCATGGCCTGGCGCCATTCGTCGGTCCACCACTTGTAGTCCCCGGCACGGTCCTTCAGTTTGCGTTGGGCCTTGGTCATGTTTTCGGGATACTTTCCCGGATTCACACGCCCGTTGCGCACCAGGCGGAAGGGGCCCGTGGGCGCATCGCTCACCGCCACGCCACACTGGGCAGCGCCATAGCCCTTGCCGCGCAGCTCGAGGTGGAAGTACATCACATACTTGCCCGTGCGCTCGTTGTAGATCACCTTCGGGCGCTCCAAAATGCAGCCGGCGGCAATGGCGCTGGTGGTGTCGGCGCTCACCTCCAGAGCCACGCCTTCATTTTTCCAATTGTAGAGGTCAGTGGACGAATAGCACGTCACTCCCACCCAAGCGGAGTTGGAATGCTCGCCCTTGTGTTCGCCGTACCAATAGTAGCGGCCGTCGCGGTAGAGCATGCCGCCGCCGTGGGCATTGATCACGCGGCCCTCGGTGTCGAACCACAATTGGCGCGGATGAAACTTCGTGTGTCGGAATCCTTCCACCTTTTGGGCACTGGCCGGGGCAACTCCACCCAAAGCGGCAGCCAAAATGATGGCACTGAAAATCTTCTTCATCATGATGAGGAGTAATGTGAAATGTTTCGGACCCTGCACTCCTTTCCGTTCGGGCAGAAGCAGCGAAATCCAAAGGATGAATAATCGAGTGTTTCCGCAAAATTAGCGCACCGTCCCGAAGCGAAGGGACGGAAAATCCGTCAAACCCCTTATTCTGACGAATTATTTGCCATCGATGTCGAAAATCCGCCACTGGGCTTTGCGCACTCCCCTAATGATTGACAAAAAGCTGCGCGCAGCGAAGAGAATCTTCACTGCGCGCAGCTTCAACTAAAGCCCTTCGGGCACATCTTTTCCCCGAAAGGATCATTCGAACAATTGGTCCTCCTGCTTGTGGCCCTCGTTGGGGTCCTTCGCCTTGGCCGGATCGGCAGGATGCTCCGCCGGATGAACGCTTTCGTGATGGTGTTCGGCCGGCTGCGCGGATTCAGCCTCCTGATGCTGCTTGGCACCATGGGCTGCTGCCGAAGTGTCAGCAGGTTCTTCCTGAGGAAGTTCCAGCGAGTCGGTCGCGAGCGTGTCAGCCTTGGCCTCCTCCTGGCGAACAGGTTCCACTGGAGTGGACACCTCCGTCAGCGTGTCGGTTGGGGCGAGCAGCGTGCTGTCGGCCGTGGCGGCTTCTTCCGCCTTTTCGGGCTCAGGGCTTTCGGGCAGCAGCGAGGCGCTGCCCAGTCCGATCACTGCCAGCAGTCCCACCAGCGTGAGCGCATCGCACACCTTATCTTGAAACGATTTCATCATCTTGAAGCGATTTCATCCGCATCGTCACGTTGGGATCCCGATTACTCGGCGGCGGAAGTTTCCTCCGTGGCTTCCTCGGCAGCAGGTTCCACAAACTGGGTGTAACCGCCGTTCACCAGGATGTTATACCACTGGATGAGCTTCTTGATGTCGGAGTCGTGCACGCGGTCGCGGTCGTAGTCAGGCAGCACGGCAGCCATGAACTCGGCCAGCTCGGCCTTCGATGCCTTCTTGTAGTCGATGCTGGTGCACTTGCCGCCTTCCTTGTCGCTGATGGCCTGGAAGATTTCCATCAAGGGTTTGTCGTCCTCGTTGGTGTACATCGACACGTCGTTGAGCGAAGTCACGCGGTCGCGGGCACCTGCGGGCACACGCTTCTTGGCAGCGTCAACAGTTTCAACAATCAGCATGCCGCGTCCCTGGGAAACGAGGCGGTAGAGTCCGGGCTTGCCGGAAATGGCCAAAATAGTGTCTTGCATTTTCTTGGAATATTCTGAATTAGTGTAAATCGTTGTGGGAAATGCATCTCGTATGCGAAATGCAAATTTTGTGCGAAGATAGTGCAAACCTACCGAAGAGCCAAGCGAATGGGGCAAAACTTTCCCTTTTGGCCCGCCTCGCGGGCCGTTTTCCACGCTCTCCCGAAGGATGTGGGGGGGAAGGATCACTCATTGTCGAGCACATAGTCCGCACGCCGCATTTTCTCCTCCTCGCCCAGCTGCAGCGCCATCCACTCGCGGGCCTTGTCCTCGCTGATGCCGTCGCGCGCCATGAGGCGGGCCAGCTGGGTGGCCTGGCTCACGTGCACCAGCACCGAGCAGTCCACCAAGCAGTCGAACTTCGATTCGAAAAGCAGGGCGCACTCCATGAAGATCACCTCACCAGGCTGCAGGTCACGAAGTTGCTGCACGTCGACGGGCTGGGGCTTTATTTCGGGATGCGCTCCGCCATCAGTTGCGTTATACGCATCACAATTCGTTCCACAGCGGAAAAAACCGACGGCTCGGCTCCCCCCCTGCCTTTGGCCGGCCATCTGAAGGGCGGCCACGCTGAAGGCAGCGGCCACACGGGGGTGCACGATGTCGTCCACCCGATGGGCGTAGTCACGCCCCCGGCAGAGGTAGCTGCTCAGCACGCGCTTCACCAGCTGCCCGTCGGCATCGTACACCTGCTCGCCCACCAGATGCTGGAGTTCCTCCTTCACTTCGGGATCGGTGCGGATGATGCGTTTGGCCTCGTCGTCGCAGTAGAACACGCGGTGGCCCGCGGCCTCCAGCTGACGGCACACATAACTCTTGCCGCTGCCGATGCCGCCCGTGATGCCGATGCGCAGCACCGGCCCAGAGAGTGAATTGGCCAATTGATTAGAAAGCATCTGAATCTGATTCATTTTCAGGTATTTCTTCGATAATATATTCCACATCCTGCGGCGAGATGCGCACGTGCGACACGCCCGTCGGCACCGTCTTGAGCGAGAGGTGACACTTGTTGGCCGTGTTCTTCAGCAGGTCCTCATAGTTCACCACCAGCACGAAGTTGTCGCTCGTGATGTGGCGGTAGAGGCCCATGCCCACCTGGAAGGTCACCGACACCGTGGCCGGGAACGTGCGCAGCTGCTTCGAGGCCGGAAAGTTGACCTGCTGCACGGGCACCTGCACGGTCTTTTCCACCATGCGGTCCACACAGAAGGTCAGCCCCACCCGCGAAGGCACGAACTTTGCCCCGCGCACGTTCTGGAATTCGGCACGCACCTGGGTGGTGTCGCTCAGGTTGCGCAGGTCGAGCGGACGGGTGTAGGCCGCCGTGATCGTGTCGAGCAGTGCTTTCGAGGCATACACCGTCACGGAGTCGGGGGCTATCAGCACGTCGGAGATGGCGTAGAGCCGCCCGGGGCGGATGTTGCCCTGCACCACCACCGGCACCCGCTTGCACAGGCCGTAGTTGTAGTAGAACTCCAGCGTGTCGGGCTTCATCGACAGGAGCTGCGTGCCGGGAGCCAGCTGCGAGGCCACCTGACGCATCAGCTCGGCCACGGGGATGGCCACATGGCCCGAAGCGTTGGAGTAGGCATTGAAGTCGACCACCACGGGCGAGAACTTCTTGGCATAGCGGTAGTTGGCCAGCATGATGCCCTTGTCGCGCAGCGAAATGCGGAAGGCTTCGGGCAGGTCGGTGGTGATGACCACATTGCCAGGCACGTTCTTCAGCTCGATGGGCACCAGAAACTCCTCCTCATACGTTTCGTTGAGTGCCTGGATCACCCAGAACACGGAGGACAGTGCCAAGAAGAACAGGAAGATGAGCGACTGCTTGTTCCACACCTTGCGGCAGCAGTACTGAAGGATGCTTTTGAATTTCATTGGAGGCAGCTTAAGGGGAGAAAAGTGAAAACGGAGCCTACACCGTCGGGCGGCACACAGCTTCAGCCGTTCAGAGCCAGGCTCTGCGGTGAGGGGGCGTGTGCTGCTTTACCCGACGGAGCATGCTCCGCTGCCGGTTGCGCGTATATTATAATAATATGGGGCGCAAGCTTACTTCTGCGGTGCGTTGGGGCTGATGGCATCGCGCGAGAAGGTCACCTTCACGCCTGTGGCCACTTCCAGCACCACGGTGTTCTCTGCTTCGTTGATGCTCTTCACCGTGCCATGGATGCCACCGATGGTCACCACGTCCTGGCCCACGGTCAGCGCCTTGCGAAATTCTTCGATCTTCTTGCGCTGCTTGTTCTGCGGACGGATCATGAAGAAGTAAACGATGCCGAAAAGCACCACCATCATGACGATCATCTGAATGCCGCCACCGTTGTTGGCGTTTGCTGCAGCATCTAAAAGGAATGTGTTCATTGTTGTCGTAATTAGGGTTGAGGGATTGTTGTCTGTAATAAAAGTCGGGGGGAATGCCGCATCAGCGGTCAGCACGGGTGAGGTCCACCACCTGCGGTTTTTTGCGTCCCTTGTAGGGCTGGCTCTCCTTGGTGGTGCGTCCGTCCTCCTTCAGCTTGTTGATGATGCCCTGCAGCATGCCGTTGATGTAGGAGGCGCTGCGCGGAGTGGAATAGACCTTGGCAATGTTGAGATACTCGTTGATCGACACGTTGAGCGCGATGCTGTCGAAAGTCAGGATTTCGGCCAGGGCAATCTGCATGATGATCACATCCATGAAGGCCAGGCGCTTGAATTCCCACTTCTGCAAGCTCTCCTTGATGATTTCGCGCAGCTCCGGACCACGGGTGATGGCGGCCGTAAAGAGCTGGTGGGCAAAGGGCAGGTCGTCGTCGGAGTCGTAGGCCGGAAGGAGTTCCTGCTCGGGCTTCGTGTCGGGCGTGAAGCGCTTGATCGTTTTGAGCACGAACGAGTCGACCACGTGCTTGTCGTCGTTCCAGTAGAGCGAATGGTCCTCAATCATGGCATCCAGCTCCTCGTTGTTGCACACGAAGGTCTTGTAGAGCTTGCGCACCACTTCGCGGTCGGCCTCATAGCCGAAGTCCTCTTTGTCAATGTAGTTGGTGTAGATGTCGCTTTCCACGCACTGCGTGTAAAGTTTCTTCACGAAGGCATCCTCTTCGGGCCACGCAGCCTTGCTCTTTTCCTGATAATCCATCAGAGCCTTGTTGTCAGACAGCTGCTCGAGAAAATGGTTGCACGCAAACTGATGGTCGGGCGAAACGCCGCCTACCACCACGCCGGTGCGCTGTTCGCGAGCCAGCCGCACGGCGTCCTTACGCTCTGCCACCCGCTTGAGCTGCACGAGCAGCGAGAGCAGGTATTCATAGAGTTCGTAAGCCTTGTTGAGCGAGAAGGTGAGTTCATCCTCAGCCTTGTCGAACGGCTTCTCTGCATTCTGATAGTACGAATAAACGAGCTGAACCACTTTCAGCCTTATCAGTTCTCTGTTGATCATATTCCGAAAAAGGGTACCTTATGTGTTATGGCTGCAAAGATACGAATAAATGACCTCTCACCGAAATTTCACCTCCCTTTCCTCCTGCATTTTTTTCCTTTCCCTTGCTTTGCCGCTTCCATCGGCACGCACGCTTTGCATTTCCGCCCGTGAATGGTTCGCCTCTTCCTTGGCGGAAAGCATCCATCAATAGTCCGTTTGTTTTGCCTGTTGATTTTTCCGCATTCGTGCTCACCCCGTTAGGGGTGAAATTGGGTAGCCAGGCATGCGGAGTGCCTCCGCATGCCTGGTTTCAACGAATCATGCTGCAGAGAATGGAGCACGCCGTAGGTGTGCGGATTGTTCTTAGGTGTGGAACACACCGTTGGCCATGCGGAAAAATCTGCAAAAACGCCAAACATGCCATGCATGTTTGTAGAACAATCCGCACACCTACGGCGTGCCCCGTGAAGGTATCGCGCAAATCGGAAGGACCAGGCATGTGCCGAGCCAAGCTCTACACATACCTGGTACGCAATTTCACCCCTAACGGGGTGAGTCGTGCCATACGACCTCCATAGAACTCAACGGACTATTGATCCCTACGCCCATCCAAAAAGGCCTCACGGAAAACTCCCGTGAGGCCTTGGTCAAATCGTACGATAAAAGTTCTTCCTGTCAGAATGCAGGAAACATCACTTCTTCAGCTGCTCGGCAATGAAGCTCACCATTTCGGGTTCGTGAGCCTCAGCGCTCTTGAGCAGCGTGAGCTGGTTGAGCGTACGCACAAGATTGTGGTCGGCATACTGCGTCTTGAAGTAAGTGTCGCCGTTCAGATAGTCGGCATAGAAGCGCACTGCCTGCATGTAGGGGAAGAGCTTCGCTGCATAGGGCAGGTTCTCGATCTCGATCGGAGTGAGGAAGGCGCTGGCCGTCTTCAGATAGCCTTCGGTGAAGGCCTTGAAGATGTCCATGCGGAACTCAATCTTGTCGTATTCCGGGCTGTCCTCCGGCATCGTGTTGGCAGCGGAGCGGAGGAAGTCGCCGTAGTCCGAGAAGATGAAGCTCGGCATCACCGTGTCGAGGTCGATCACGCAGAGCACGTTGTCGTTCTGGTCGAAGAGGATGTTGTCCACCTTCGTGTCGCAGTGGCAGATGCGCTTCGGGAGCTTACCTTCGCGGAAGAGGCGCTCAGAGCGGCACATGTCCTCGGCACGCTTCTCGATTTCCTCCACCACGTGCTTCGTGTCGGCCAAGCGGCCCATCTTGTCGTCAGCCATGGCCTCCTTCAGCTGCTGCAGGCGGAACTCGATGTTGTGGAAATCCTTGATCGTTTCGCCCAGTTCCTCGGGAATGTCGGCCAGCATGGCCTGGAAGTCGCCGAACGTTTCACCCACGATGTAGGAGCTTTCGGGACTCACGCCACTCTTCGACTGCGTGTCGGGAATGAAGTCCATGATGCGCCAGTACTTGCCGTCGTGCACGTAGTAGTACTTGCCGTCCTTGCAGGGCACGAAGTGAAGCACCTTGCGGTCGATGTCCTCCGTGTGCTTGGCCTCCAGCTTGCCGCGGATGTGCGAAGTGACGGCCACGATGTTGCGCATCAGCAGGTCAACGTCGGGGAAGATGGCATTGTTCACGTGCTGGAGCACATAGTCGGGGTTGTCGCCGTCGGTCACCACCTTGTAGGTCGTATTGATCAGGCCGTTGCCCAGAGGCTTCACCTCCACAACGGAGCCTTTGATTTCAAACTGATTGGCAATGTGCTGCAAATCTTTCTGTTCCATGATTAGGCTATAGTAATATAGGGCTTAGGGTTGTTGATGATAATGTTTGTTCTATCTGTTTGTTCTTCCTTTCGGATGCACCGTTCCAAGGGCCGATGTCGCCCCGCCGATGTCGCCCCAATGGGTTCATCTGCTCTTTGTGCATGGCAAAAGTAGTCATTTCTTCCGAATGCTGATAAGTTTTTGCGAAGATTTCGCACCTCTCGCCCTCGGAATCGGCCATTGGTTCATCGCAAAGGAAAGAATTGACGGATAATCTACGACAAATCCATGGGCATTGTTGCTCAGGGAAGGGGCGCAAAACAGCGCCCGTTGCTTCCTGCAAGTCACTTTCCCTCCATTTCCTTGCCATGCCGCACATTGGCCGAGAGGGTACCGTCGGAGTTGAACCATCGGCCGTTGTAGGGCTGTCCGCCCTTGAAGGTGCCCGAGAAGTAGGAACCGTCCTTCAGCGTGTAGCGCCCCGTGGCATAGTAGCCATGGTCGAAGGTGCCCACATACTTGTCGCCAGTCGCAAAGGTGAGGCTGGCCTTGCCCGTGGCATCGTGGCACAGTCCCCGCTCGAAGCGGCCCCGATAGGTGGCGGCGGGCACGCCGTCGGTAGCCTCAAACTTGGCCAGTCCCGGGCCATCGGGCAGTGCGCCCACACTGTCCACCAGCTCGCCGGTAAAGAGGTAGTGGTGCATGTTCTTCGGGCCTTCTGTCACCGACACCGGCAGGTCCTTCACGTCCTTCATCACGAGCAGCACCGAATCGCTGTCCGAGGGAACGGGCATGGGGTCGGGATCGGGCCAGATCACGCCCAAGCCCACGCTGGCCAAAATGCCCACGGCCACCACTCCCAGCGCCATCCGCTTGAGCCACCGTGAATTGGGAGAAGGCACGGGCTTGGGATTCGGACCGGGGGCAGGCTTGGGGTTCGGACCGGGGGTAGGCTTGGGCTTGATTATCTTCGTTTCATCGTCATCATGCGGCTTGGGCTGAGGCTTCGGCTCGGACTTTTTCGACAGTTCCGAAGCATCCTTCAGAAACTGCTGCACGGCCTCCACGCTTTGCGGACGCATGCTGCGCATCGGCTGCATGAGCCATTTCACCAGATCCACCGTCACCCAGCCGCAGCCCTTGGGAAACGCCAAGGCTCCGTCGGGGTTCTCCAGGATGCTCGAAGGCAACGGCGGCCGATGCAGCGTGAGCAGGTGGTAGAGCGTGGCACCGAGGGAATAGAGGTCCGTCCACGGGCCGAAATTCCCCACATTGCCGTCCATCTGCTCCGTCGGAGCATAGCCCGGTGTGCAGGTCAGTGCCGAGGTGGACTGCGACTGCCCGTCGGCCGTGTGCATCTGCTTGCTCGCGCCGAAATCGATCAGCACCACCCCGCCCTTGCCGTCCGTCAGGATGTTGCCGGGCTTGATGTCGAGGTGCCAGATGCCCTGGGCGTGCACCGTGGCGAGGGCATCGAGCAGCTGCGGCAGCATCTGCTCCATCACTTCCTTTTCGCCGACGGGTTTGCCCGTACGTTTGAGGCGTTCCGACAGGTTTTCGCCGTCCACGTAGTCCATCACGTAGTAGCTCGTGCCGCAGTCGTCGAAGAGGTCGTGCACATGCACGATGTGCGGATTGTGGAGCTTGCGCAGGCGTTGCGCTTCCTTGCGAAATTTCCGCCTATGCTGTTCGAAGGTCCGTTGGTTTTCTTCCAGCGAGATGCTCACCTCCCGGCTGTCGGCAGCGCGTCCGCACGTGCCCTTGAGGAACAGTTCCTTGATGGCCACCGGCTCATTGAAGGTCATGTCCACGGCCTCGTAAGTGTTGCCGAATCCGCCCGACCCGAGATGCCGTACGATGCGGTATTTCTCATGGCAAAGCATGGTGCCCACCGGCAGCAGCCGCGCCTGAGGCTCTTGATGATTGTCTGATGTTGTTGGCATATATGTTTGTTCTTGTTATTTTCTGCTAAGCTTTTCCGTCCCTCCTCTCTGCTTCCAAGGCGATGCGCGCTGGGGAGCCGTGGCTTTCTGACCACAAGCTCTTGCACAACGGATTTGCCGCCTCCGCGCCCCACCCCAGTAAATCCCGAGGCAGGAGGCCGTTTGCATTCGGCCTCCTCGCCTTCGGCCTTTTCTGGGCTGGGGATAGTTACTCTTTTCTATTTTGAAGGACATTTTAAACTATGAGCGAACGAGGCGAAGCCCCAGGTCGCCGTAACGGTAGCCGGGGGCGTAGTTGCTACGGCACGACGCGCGACAGAGCCTGGCATTGTCGAACCAGCCGCCGCCCCGATACACACGGTACGTTCCACGCGAAGGCCCAGCTGGATTCGTCTGAGCACTGCTATTGTAATCGCCATACCAATCCGAGCACCACTCCCGCACATTGCCAATCATGTCGTAAAGCCCTAATTCATTGGGGCTCTTGGTGCCAACGAGATGCGTTTTATTTCCACTGTTTTCACCATACCAAGCCACATCACTCAAAGTGCTGCTTCCACTATATTTGTAACCGCGGCTACTGTTTCCGCCACGAGCTGCGAATTCCCATTCCGCCTCGGTCGGCAGACGGTAGTGCTGCCCCGTCATGGCATTCAGCTTGCTGATAAACACTTGGCAATCATTCCAACTCACACTCTCCACAGGAAGATTGTCACCTTTGAATCGGGAGGGATTGCTGCCCATCACTTCCTGCCACAACGCCTGCGTCACTTCGTACTTGCAGATGTAGTAGCTGCTCAACGTCACTTGGTGGGCGGGTTTCTCATCTTTATAAGCATCGTTGTCACTGGCATCTGCTCCCATCATAAAGGTTCCGCCCTGCACATAAACCATATTGTTGGCAAGCTTGTAGATTTCTGGATTTCGCCGTTGAGCGTCCTCCTGCTCACGCTGCCGACGTTCCGCTGCCTCACGCTCCTGCTGCCTACGTTGTGCTTCCTCTTGCTCACGCTGCCTACGTTCCGCTACCTCACGCTCCTGCTGCCTCCGTTGTGCTTCCTCTTGCTCACGCTGCCTACGTTCCGCTGCCTCTCGCTGCCGACGTCGAGCTTCCTCCTGCTTCGCCTTATCGGGCTTGACAACTGGGTTCGGTTTCGGTTTAGGCTTCACAATCACGCCTTGAGCATCCGCCCCCAAAGGACAGAACGCAAACGAGGCCAGCAAGGCCGCGATCAATAAGATGTGTTTCATATTTTCAGGTTGCTCGAGAATTAATGATGAGGTCGTAAATACTTTATTTCTTTTTGGCAGGACATGAGCGAACGAGGCGAAGGCCGATGTATCCGCTACGGGAGTCTGGCGTATCATATTTACGTCTAGAAACACGACAGTAACTATCACTGCTTCCCCAACTGCCACCCCTAAGCACACGGTTCATTCCAATTGAAGGCCCAGCTGGATTCGTTTGAGCACTGCATTTGTAACTGCCATACCAATCCAAGCACCACTCATCTACATTGCCGCTCATGTCATAAAGCCCTAGTTCATTTGGACTTTTGATACCAACGGGATGCGTCGTAAGTACACAGTTTCCGTCATACCAAGCCACGTTGCTCAGAATGTTGCTTCCGCTATACTTATACTTGCGGCTAATGTTTCCACCACGGGCTGCGAATTCCCATTCCGCCTCTGTCGGCAATCGGTAGTGCTGCCCCGTCAAGGCATTCAATTTGCTGATAAACTGTTGGCAATCATACCAACTAACACATTCTACAGGAAGATTGTCACCTTTGATTTGGGATGAATTGCTACCCATCACGGATTCCCATAGCAACTGTGTCACCTCGTACTTGCAGATGTAGTAGCTGCTCAAGGTCACTCGATGTGTTGGTTTCTCATCGTTATCGGTCTCCGATTCATCAGCATGAGTCACCACTGTAAATTGGCCGTCGTCACCGAATCCCATCATAAAGGTTCCGCCCTGCACATAAACCATATTGTTGGCAAGTTTGTCAAGTTCCTGTTGAAGGTTGGGAACGGAAGATAAATGGCCTTTTAAATTCGAAAGACCTCGCTTCGGCTTGTTGGACTTGGCAGTCAGCATCTGTTTAGGCTTATCCTTTCTTTCCATTCCTATAGCGCCTTTCATATTGACCAATAACCGAGACCACCACTTCATTAACCGCTCATGTTCAGCATCTGTACTTATCTGTCCCCCAGAAGAAGTGGCTGAATCATATGACACCGAATCTTGCTCTCTATCGCGAACAACAGTACCTCCGTTTCCGTCAGGATTCTCAGCCTCCATAGAAAACGACTGCGAGGCATTCTTTGCGGAATCCGAAGAAGAAGAAGAAGTAGCCGGATCGTACGACGCCGAATCTTGCTCTTCGTCGCGAATGACTGTACCCTCGTTCCCGTCGGATTGTTCGGCCTCGGATGAGGACGACCGCGAGGCATTCTGTGCGGAAGCGGAAGCCGAAGAAGACGAACCATGCGAAGCCCTTGTGCCCTGACCATTTCCAAAAGTACCATTCATATTCTCCTTCAGAAAAGCCCGAATCTTCTCCACATTCTGCGGACGCTGCTTCGTGCCGTCATTCATCATCCACACGATGAGGTTCACCGTGGCGGGTGACATTGCCCGGAGCGAATCCTGCAGGAAATGCGGATTGTCGGCCAAGTCGATTCTTTCGGGCGGGCATTCGTTGGTCAGCAAGTTGAAGAGCGTGGCCCCGAGCGCATAGAAATCCGTCCACGGGCCGTACTTCTCCATCTTTCCAGCCATCTGCTCCGACGGGGCATAGCCTTTCGTCAGATAGTTGGTGGTGGATGACAGTTGTAGGGCACCATCCTCCACGTGCGGCTGCTTGCTGGCCCCGAAGTCAATCAGCACGATGTTTCCACCGGGAGTCTGCATGATGTTGTCGGGCTTGAGGTCAAGGTGCCAGATACCGGCAGCATGCACCGTGGCCAGCGCATCAAGCAGCTGCGGCAGGATGACCGTCATCACCTCGCGTTCGGGCAACGGACTTCGGTCCACCTTGAGGCGGCGTGCCAGACTCTGCCCCTCGATGTAGTCCATGGCATAGTAGGTGGTGCCGTTCTCATCGAAGAGGTCGCGCACCGCCACGATGTGCGGATTGTGGAGTTTGCGCAGGCGGCGGGCCTCCTTGCGCAGTTTCTCGCGAAACGATTCGAAACTCTTCTGGTTGGCCGTAAGACTCACCGACACAAGCAACGTGTCGGAAGTGCGTCCGCACGTTTCCTTCAGAAAGAGTTCCTTCACCGCCACCTGCTCGTCAAACTGCAGGTCGCGAGCCCGGTAAGTGTTGCCAAACCCTCCCGCAGCCAAAAACTGCTCGATGCGATATTTGCCGTTGAAAAGCAGCGTGCCGACGGGGAGCTTCGCACTGTCGTTTATCATAGAATATTACTGATGTGTTTAATCTGATAGGGTGTACAGTTTGTTGTTCGCATTTTTGATTCAAAGAGCATTCGTGTGAGTGGCTATGGAATGGGCGGGCTGAAAGCCCAGTTGTTGCTTTCAGCCCAGGGCAACGCCCTGGGTTTAAGCAAGTTCATATCCCTTTCGCCCTGTAAGGGCAAAAGCCCTTCCGACTCCGTAGTACTTGAAAATGCCTCATCTGTTCGACCGTGCTTTTGCCCTTTCAGGGCGCCCCCCATCGCGGCATGGGCTACCCCAGGGTGTTGCCCTGGGCTAAAAGCACCTGTTGGGCTTTCAGCCCGCCCTTGACGCATGCTAAATGAGTACGCCAAACTAGACGCCCTATTAATCTGATTTCAAATGTTATCACGCGGCAAATCCGCCGCATGGCTTCGCGTATCTTCGTGGCCCTTCGTGGTGAAGCACTCCGCCGCATGGCCTTCGCGGCCCTTAGCGGCCCTTCGCGGAAAAGTATAATGAAGCACTCATCCGCAAGGCGCAAGGCTTCATTCACCTTTGTGTCCTCTCACGAGTAATCGTGCCTTGAACGCAGTCGTTCGACGATGAGGACGGAGCCGATTCCACCTGCGGAGCAGCAGATTCTGCCGGTGCTGCACTACCGCTGGTCCCCGAAGAAGCACTTCGGAACAACCAGAATCCCGCCACGAAACAAGCCAAAGCCAGCACCACCAGCAGCGCCACCAGCCAAGCATGACGCGAAGGGGAACATTGGGAAGAAGCTTCTCTGCCCATTTCCTCCATTGTATGCTTCTGGGCATGCTCCTGAGCACACACCGGAGCATCCTCCTGAGCACACGCCGGAGCATTCTCCCGAGCATCAGCCAACGTTTTCGGAGCAAGAGCATCCAAAGCCGAAACACGGGCAGACGTCACTCTGGCGGCACAAGCATCGCCAGCAGCATCGCCATCAGCATCCACCTGCTCCACCTCCAAGGCCCAGCAAGTGTGGTTGTCGCGTGTGTGGCGCTTGGCGCAAAGCTTGCGCAAAGTCTCCACTCGCTCGGCCAGCGGCCAAGATTGGAGCATCAGCTCCGCCAGTTCCTCGTCGGTCACCTGCTCCGTCACGCCATCGCAGCTCAGCATCAGCACATCGCCTTGGCGCACATCCGTCAGCGCATCGAAGGTGGCGCGTGCCGGATGCTCCTGATGCGGCTGCACGGCCCGCGTGATCACGTTGCGGCGCGGATGCGTGCGCGCCTCCTCCTCCGTGATCTCGCCCGCCAGCACGAGTTCGCTCACCAGCGAGTGGTCGCGTGTGCGAAACACGATGCCCCGGCCGGGGCGGAACTGATAGATGCGGCTGTCGCCGATGTGCACCGCCAGCAGGCCGTCGGAGCAGATGCCCAGAAAGGTGAGCGTGGTGCCCATCGTCGCACCGTTCCGTGCCTCATCGCGCGCAGCATCGTCGCGGCGATCCAGTTCGGCATAAGCCATATTCAGGGCCTCCTCGAAGAATTCGCGCATCTGCCGCATCGGGCAAGGCACGGTGCGCTGCTGTGTGCCCACCGCCATTTCGGAGAGCGCATCGCGCACATACGAGCCCACCGTTTCGGCCACACACTGGCTGGCCACTTCACCATGGGCATGACCGCCCATGCCGTCGCACAGCACAAACACACGCTGCTCAGCATTAGCCAGTTCTCGGGGTGGATAAAGCGCATCCTCCTGGTTTTCCTTCTGTCCGATTTCCGAGAAACAGACAGGGAGTGATATCTTGATTTTCATCATTTCATTCATATTCGTTGGCCAAATACATGCGGCGGTCGCCCATCTTGAGGCAATCGTTCACGTTGAGGTAGACGATGTCGCCCTCAGTGAGCTCCACGCCCTGCAGTTCGGTGGGGTTCTTGCCATGCTCCTCCATCGTCACGCGCAGCCCTTGGGCCGTGCAGTTGACCTGCAGGAGCACATGGCGCCGGCTCATGTAGCGTGTGGGGTCGGGCATCTGCACTTCAGCATCGTTGCCCTCCGACTTGCGCCCCACCCACTGCGGTCCGAAGTGGAGCTGATACTTTTCCGCCCCGGTCCGCAGCGAGAGTTTGGGCCAATATTCGCCCACCACCCTCGTCTCCTTGCAATGGGGGCAAGCCAGTTTCAGTTTTTCCATCCCATCGGAGGCAACCACCGCGGCCACCGTTCCGCAATTGGGACATTTCAGGTTGATGTTCATGAATTTGAGGTTGACGGGTTAACAGGTTGACAGGTTGACTGGCTTCAGGCATCATAGTTCGTGATGTCGTTGTCGTTCGAATAATCGGGCAAACCGTCGTTCTGCGCCAGTTCAGCGCCGGAGCTTTCCACATCGTCAGCAGTGGGCATCGGCATATGGCGCTCGCTGATGTCGTGCACCTCGCTTCGATCGATTTTTCCGTCGTTGTTGTCGTCGTGCACCACATAGTCCACTTCGTCATCCTGGTCAGCATCCACCAGCAGCGCATGATCATCGCCCACGGCCACACGCGCCACGTTCACCAGATGCCCGTCCAGGTCGACATCGTGTTCCACCGAGATCACGCGCACCTCGGGGTCAGGGTCAGGTATGACCACCGCCGTGATGTTCTCATGGCGCAAGTCCACGAATTCATTGCTTTCAAACTCCCCGTTGTCGTTCAGGTCAACCACAGCACCCAGCACGCGGTTGTCGTTGTCCAAACGGAACACGGCTTCGTGCTCGTCCATCTTGCCTCGGGCAAAACGCATGGTGTTGCCCTCGTCGTCGGTGATTTCCTCCACTTCGCCAAACTCGTAAGTGTGGGACACCGGACGTGGTGTCGGGCGAACGGGTTCCGGATCGGGCGTCGGGCGAACGGGATCCGGCTTGGGAGTCGGATGGAGCCGATGGTGATCCGACGAGGAGCCACCTCCCTTGTTCGTGTCCGAATCACCTTGCGCGTGCTTCTCCTGCTGCGAGTCATCCGTATGCTGGGCAGCCGAAGCATCCACATCGGCAGCCGTCACGGGAGTCTCCTCAGGTTGCACGACGGCGGGCTGGGCCGTCTGTTCCCCATCGGGCGTGGGCACCACCGGGTCCACCACCATGCCATCGCTGGCAGCCTGGGTGCCGGCCCACATGGCGCCACTGCCCACTCCGGCTCCGGCCAAAGCCGCCAAAGCCATCTTCAGCGATTCCTGGTTCATGGGTTTCTTGCCCTGACGTGAATGGGCATGGGAAGTGTTCGTCGAGTTCGACTGGATCGTGCGGCGGCCTGAGCCGTTCACGATGGTGTTGTT
>DAIRWG010000050.1:0-16530 GCA_036802405.1 Alloprevotella sp. | reverse complement strand
TACTCACACGAATGCTCGTTGAATCAAAAATGCGAACATCAAACTGGACACCCTATGAAATTGGGTAGCCAGGCATGCGGAGGCACTCCGCATGCCTGGTTTCAATGAAACATCCTGTCGAGGATGGGGCACGCCGTAGGTGTACGGATTGTTCTTAGGTGTGGAACACACCGCCTAGCATATGAAACGGCAAACATGCCATGCAAGTTTGTGGAACAATCCGCACACCTACGGCGTGCTCCGTGGTGAAATCAAGGAAATACGGAAATCCAGGCATGTGTCGAGCCAAGCTCACCACATACCTGGCTACACAATTTCACCCCTAACGGGGTGAGTCATGCGGAACGTGGCGTGGCTGAATTTTCCAAAACCATTTTTGCTTGGCTATAAATGAGTACACCAAACTGGACACCCTAGCAAATGTACAAAAATCGCAAGCGCGGACATGCCGAACGGTTTCCCGGTGGGCATGTCCGCGCTTGCGTTTAGTTCACTTCTTCCATGCGGTGCAGCTGATGTCCTTCAAACTGCATGATGATCAAGTGCAGTCGGGTGCCTTGTCGCAGTGCTTCCACCCTTGGGGCCTGGGCGTAGCGCTTGATCTGGCTGACGGCATCGCTCCATTGCCGTTCGGCTTGTTCCTGGGTGTAGCCTTTGTGCAGCACTTTGAGTTCAACGATGTAGCTGTGCTTCGTGTCATAGTGCGTGAGGTCGGGCAAGAGGAAAAAGTCGCAGTATCCATGGTTCAACTCCAGTTCGGGTGCGGTGTAGTAATAGTCCATGAGGTTGAAGTAGGCCATGAAGAAGCCCTGCAGGTTACGTTCCCCCTCGATGCTGTCGCGCACCGACGACACTTGGGCGTATTCCTCAGCCATGGCTTCCAAGGCTTCGCGCCAGCGTCCTTCCAAGGCCATGTAAGCGAATTTCAGCAGGATGTCGTTGAGGTTTGACCGGTGTATTTCCTGGTATTGCTCGAGCAGGTAACCATAGTATTGCTTGCGCACGTTGTTGTTGGGAATGCCCAGCACGGTGAGGTTGCCCAGTGTGCCTTGTATGGTGAGCATGCCATAGTAGAAGAGGAGGCTGGGGAAGATTTCCGGGTCGGCCAGCGAAGTGGCGGGAAACGACTCCAGCAGGGTGGCCACGATGCGACCCTCTTCAGCAATTTTGCGTATCACCCCCTTGCGGTCGCCGTCAAGCTGGTCGAACTGCAGGAGCTTTTTCATTTTTGCGTAGTCGGTCTTGGTGTTCGGGTCGATCATTTGTCTGGGGGCACAACCCTGGCTCATGAAGTTACGCAAATAGTAGAGTACCATGTCGCTGTTGAACACATGGCCATCGCCATCGAATGATTCTTCGGCGAAGCAATAATTGTTGTACCAAGGTTTCATGTCGGCAATCATGGCTTCCACATCGCATTGGGCTGACAGATCGCCCGTTTGCTTGAAATAGTGGAACATTTCGCGCACGTCCTCTGTGGAAAACCCGAGCAGTTCGTTGAATTCGGGTTTGATGGATATGTTCCAGCCGACGTTGAAGCCGCTGGTCACATCGTCGAGCGTCACGGGGCTGACCCCCATCATGAAGATGCGTTCGAAATTGCCCTTGAACTTCTTGAACATGTCGCGATAGAATCCGTTGGCATGCGTGATGGCATGGTAAACGGCTTCGCCTTGTTCATTGAGGATGGTGTTGGTGAAATTGTCGTATTCGTCGATGATGAGGTAGAGCGGGAGGTCATGTTCCTGGGCGTAGTTGCACAGCAGGTCGAGCTTGTCGGCACAGCCTTTCGATGCCTTGACGGCAGCAGCCACATCTTGGGGATAGTGTGCGGAGTAGCGGTCGACGAAGGTGTCGATGCGTTTGCCGCAGTAGGAATCGAAGCGTTCCTCAATGTGTGCCATGTCGCCCCCCACTTGCGAGAAATCCAGATAGAGTATCTGGTATCGTCCTTGGTTATCTGTAGGATGCTGGCCAATCCACAGATTGCCGAAAAGGCGGTTGAAGTCATCCTTCTTGCGGCAGTCGTAGTAGCATCGGAGCATGCTGAGAAGCAGACTCTTGCCGAATCTGCGGGGGCGAGTGCAAAACAGGTTTCTCGGTTGGCTTTCCAAAAGGGGAATGAACTGGGTCTTGTCCACGTAGTAGAAACCTTGGGTGATGATGGTTTCAAAATCGGCAATGCCGTAGGGAACTTGTTTCGCTTCTTTTGTCATGTGGCCGTTGTTAAGTGGTTGATGCTGCAAACTTACGCATTTTTGCCCGAGTGTGCAAACGAAAGGGTGCATGTGGTGGGCGTGAAGAAAATAAAAGTCCCCAAAGGAGAACGCGGGGTACTCACTTCGGGGACTTCATCAGAGGTTTGCCTTGGCTCAAATATTGTCGAGCGCCTGGCGGATGTCGTCGAGGATGTCGTCAGCATCCTCAATGCCCACCGAGAGGCGGATGAGGTCGGGCGCCACACCCGCTTCGCGCAGCTGCTCGTCGGAGAGCTGGCGGTGTGTGTGGCTGGCCGGATGCAGCACGCAGGTGCGTGCGTCGGCCACGTGGGTGACGATGTTGATCATGTCGAGCGAATCCATGAAGCGGATGGCCGTGTCGCGGTCGCCCTTCAGGCCGAAGGCGATCACGCCGCACGAACCGTTGGGCAGATACTTCTGGGCCAGTTCATGGTAGGCATCGCCGGGCAGTCCGCTGTAGTGCACCCAAGCCACACGCGGGTCGCTTTGCAGAAATTCCGCCACGCGTTGCGCATTGCGGCAGTGTTGCGCCATGCGCAGGTGGAGCGACTGCAGGCCGAGGTTGAGGATGAAGGAGTTCATCGGGGCCGGAATCGATCCGAGGTCGCGCATCAGCTGGGCCACCAGCTTCGTGGTGTAGCCCATGGCGCCGAAGGCCTTCACATAGGTCAGTCCGTGGTAGCTCTCGTCGGGGGTGCAGAGGCCCGGGAACTTGTCGGCATGGGCCATCCAGTCGAAGTGTCCGCTGTCGACCACCACGCCGCCCACCTGGCTTGCCGTGCCGTCCATATACTTGGTGGTGCTGTGCGTCACGATGTCGGCGCCCCATTCGAAGGGGCGGCAGTTGATCGGTGTGGCAAAGGTGTTGTCGACGATGAGTGGCACACCGTGGCGGTGGGCAATGCGGGCAAACTTCTCGATGTCGAGCACGGCGCAGCCGGGGTTGCTGATGGTTTCGCCAAACATCACCTTGGTGTTCGGACGGAATGCCTTCTCAATCTCTTCCTCCGTGGCATTCTGGTCGACGAAGGTGCAGTCGATGCCGAGTTTCTTGAGCGTCACGCCGAAGAGGTTGTAGGTGCCGCCGTAGATTTCGTTGGAAGTGACGATGTGGTCGCCTGCTTCGCAGATGTTGAACACGGCATAGAACGTGGCGGCCTGTCCGCTGCTGGTGAGCACGGCTCCCACGCCACCTTCGAGCTGGGCAATCTTGCGCGCCACCACATCGTTGGTGGGGTTTTGCAGTCGGGTGTAGAAGTAGCCTTCCTTCTTGAGGTCGAAGAGCTGGGCCATTTCCTCCGAGTTGTCGTACTTGAAGGTGGTGCTCTGAATGATGGGCGGCTCGATGGGCTCGCCGTTCTTGGGGCTGTAGCCTCCCTGCACGCAGAGGGAGCCTAAACGCAGTTTTTCTTTCATTGTTTTTGGGGGAGGGATTAGGGTTGTTAGGGTTGTTAGGGTGGGTTAGGGTTGTTAGGGTGATTAGGGGCTTCGCTGGCAAACTTTCCTGTCAACCTGTTAACCTTTTTCCATTTTCCTTTCATTCATTGCATCCGCAGCAGCCGGTGCCGTCGAAGCAGTGGGTGCAGAGCTTGCATTTGGGCAGGCCGATGGCCTCCACCAGCGTTTCCAGCTTGTTGAATCGCAGCGAGGTCAGGCCGAGGCGACGGCGGATTTCCTCCACCATTCGCGTGTATTCGGGCGAATCCGTTCGGGCATACAGCTCGAGGTTCTTGTTGGGGTCGCCCTCCAGTTCGCCGATGATGCGCCGCGTGATGAGCTCCATGTCACTTTTCGAGGAAGTGAATCCGATGAACGGGCAGCCGTAGATGAGGGGCGGACAGGCAATGCGCATGTGCACCTCGCGTGCACCGTCGTCGAAGAGCACGCTCACGTTGTCGCGCAGCTGCGTGCCGCGCACGATCGAATCGTCGCAGAAGAGCACGCGCTTGCCGCGCAGCATGTCGCGGTTGGGAATGAGCTTCATCTTTGCCACCAGCGAACGCATTGACTGGTTGGCCGGGGTGAAGCTGCGGGGCCAGGTGGGCGTGTATTTCGAGATGGCCCGTTGGTAAGGCTTCCGCATGCCTGCCGCATAGCCCAGGGCCATGCCCACACCCGAGTCGGGAATGCCGCACACGCAGTCCACGTCGGTGTGGTCGTCGGCGGCCATGATGCGTCCGTTCTCGTAGCGCATTTCCTCCACGTTGCGTCCCTCGTAGGTGGAAGTGGGGAAACCGTAGTACACCCACAGGAAGGAGCACACCTGCATCTGCTTGCGCGGGGCGCGCAGCTGCTCGATGCCATCGTGCCTCAGGCGCACCACCTCGCCCGGGCCGAGAAAGCGCTCCGTCGTGTAGTCGAGGTTGGGGAAAGCCGTGCTCTCGCTGCTGGCGGCATAAGCCCCCTCCTTGCGTCCGATCACAATGGGCGTGCGGCCCCACGAGTCGCGTGCCGCGATGATGCCGTCCTCGGTGAGCAGGAGCATGGAGCAGGAGCCCTTGATGTGGCGGAACACGTTGTCGATGCCGTCCTCAAACGTCTGGCCCTGGATGATGAGCAGCGCCACCAGTTCGGTGGGGTTCGTCTTGCCCGACGAGAGTTCGGCAAAGTGCATGTGCTGCGCCATGAGCTGGCTTTCGATCTCGTCGATGTTCTGGATCTTGGCCACCGTTACGATGGCAAAGCGTCCGAGGTGCGAGTTCATCACCAGGGGTTGCGCGTCGTAGTCGCTGATCACGCCGATGCCCGAAGTGGCTCCCGCGAAGCGGGGCAGCGAAGTTTCGAACTTGGTGCGGAAATAGGAGCTTTCCAAGTTGTGGATCGAACGGGTGAAAGTGCGCTCGGTGGCGTTGTAGGTGGCCAGGCCGCCTCGGCGGGTGCCCAGATGTGAGTTGTAGTCAGTGCCGTAGAACAAGTCGGCCACGCAGTCGATTTGCGAAACGGTGCCAAAGAATCCTCCCATGAGTGTTGTTCTTGAGTTTGTGTTGAAGTTAAGAAAGTGCAAAGTTACGGCAAACGCCGAAGCTGACGAAATGCTTCCGCCGATTTGTTTGACGTTTTTTCCCTATTCCTGAGGGACAGGTAGCAAAGTCTTGCAGCCTTTCCCATCTACATTAGCATCGCATTGCGCTCGGTTTGCACTACCTTTAGATAAGGTAGGCTGCACCTCGGCCATGAAAATGAAAGTCTTGCAGCCTTTCATTTTGCCTTGCGCTCGGTTTGCACTACCTTTGCATCCAGAATCGTCAAATCTTTTTAGGATTTAAATAGGATTATGGATAACTTTGAATTCTACAGCCCCACGGATTTCGTGTTCGGCAAAGATACGGAGAGCCAGACCGGCACGCTGGCTCAGCGCTATGGTGCGCACAAGGTGCTGGTGGTGTACGGGCAGGGATCCGTGAAGCGCAGCGGTCTGCTCGGCCGAGTGGAGGATTCGCTGCGCGAGGCCGGCATCACCTTTGGTGAACTGGCAGGCGTGAAGCCCAATCCCGAGGACGGGCTCGTGCGCGAAGGCATCGAACGGGTGCGCCGTGAAGCCTACGACTTCCTGCTGGCCGTGGGCGGCGGCAGCGTGATCGACACGGCCAAGGCCATTGCCCTGGGCGTGCCTTACGAGGGCGACTTCTGGGATTTCTATGCCGGCCGTGCCGTGGCCACGACGGCCCTGCCCGTGGGCGTGGTGCTGACGATTCCCGCTGCCGGAAGCGAGGGGTCGGGCAACACGGTGATCACCAACACCGCCATCGGGCAGAAGATTTCGCTCCGCTGCCCCATGGTGCTTCGTCCGCGCTTTGCCGTGATGAATCCCGAGCTGACCTTCACGCTGCCGCCCTACCAGACGGCTTGCGGCATCTGCGACATGATGGTGCACATTTTCGAACGCTATTTCTCCAACACGCCACACACCGACATCACCGACCGCGTTTCCGAAGGCGTGCTGCGCAGCATCATGACCGAAGGGGCCAAGGTGATGGCCAAGCCCGACGACTATGAGGCGCGCGCCAACATCATGTGGGCCGGCACCCTGGCACACAACGGCGTGTGCGGCACGGGGCGCGTGGAGGACTGGTCGAGCCATGCCATCGAACACGAGCTTTCGGCGCTCTACGGCGTGACGCACGGGGCCGGACTGGCCGTGGTGTTCCCCGCATGGCTGACGGTGGTGAGCCGAACGAATCCGCATCGTGGCGTGCAGTTGGCTGAAAGGGTGCTCGGCGTGGATGCCGAGGGCCTGACCGATGCCGAAGTGGTGGCCGAAGGCATCCGCCGCCTGCGTGCCTTCTGGACGGAGATACTCCATTTGCCCGGCACGCTCGCTGGGCTGGGCATCGAGCATCCCGATGTGGATGCCTTGGTGCACAACCTGCATGTGACGAAAGGCACCGTGTTCGGCAACTATGTGAAGCTCGACGCATCGCTCACGCGCAGCATTTACGAACTCTGCATTCATCCAGATTAATAAGTAGGGTGTACAGTTTATTGTTCGCAATTTTGATTCAACGAGTATCCGAATGAGTGAGTATGGAATGGGCGGGCTGAAAGCCCAACTGTTGCTTTCAGCCCAGGGCAGCGCCCTGGGTTTAAGCGAGTTCGTTTTCCTTTCGCCCTGTAAGGGCAAAAGCTCTACCGACTCCGTAGTACTCGAAAAAGCTCTTCCTTTCTGCCGTGCTTTTGCCCTTTCAGGGCGGACAACCATCGCGGAATGGCCAGCCCCAGGGCGATGCCCTGGGCTGAAAGCAACAGTTGGGCTTTCAGCCCGCCTTTGACGCATGTTAAATGAGTACACCAAACTGAACACCCTACCTACTTAAACGAAACTTTCCCCTTACCCAGTCAACCCCAAAACACAACTTCATGCTCTCAGTAGACGGACTCACCGTGGAATTCGGTGGCACGACGCTTTTCAGCGACATCTCATTTGTGATCAACGACAAGGACCGCATTGCCCTCATGGGCAAGAACGGTGCCGGCAAGAGCACCTTGCTCAAAATCCTGGCCGGCGTGCGCACCGCCACGCGCGGACAGGTGTCGGCCCCCAAGGACACCGTGGTGGCCTACCTGCCCCAGCACCTCATGACGGAGGACGGCCGCACGGTGTTTGAAGAGGCCAGCCAGGCCTTTGCCCACCTGCACGAGATGGAAGCACACATCGACGAACTCAACCGCCAGCTGGCCGAGCGCACCGACTACGAAAGCGACGACTACATGGCGCTCATCGAAGAGGTGGCCACGCTGAGCGAAAAGTTTTATGCCATCGACATGACCCACTTCGAGGAAGACGTGGAGAAAACGCTCCTCGGCCTCGGATTCGAACGCCGGGACTTCACGCGCCAGACGAGTGAATTCTCCGGCGGATGGCGCATGCGCATCGAGCTGGCCAAGATGCTGCTGCAGAAGCCCGACGTGCTGCTGCTCGACGAACCGACCAACCACCTCGACATCGAGAGCATCGGCTGGCTCGAGGACTTCCTCATCAACAACGGCAAGGCCGTGGTGGTCATCAGCCACGACCGAAAGTTTGTGGACAACATCACCACGCGCACCATCGAGGTGACCATGGGCCGCATCTACGACTACAAGGTGAACTATTCGCAGTATCTGCAGCTGCGGGCCGAGCGCCGCGAGCAGCAGATGAAGCAGTGGGAGGAGCAGCAGAAGATGATCCAGGAAACGAAGGACTTCATCGAACGCTTCAAGGGCACTTATTCCAAAACGTTTCAGGTGCAGAGCCGCGTGAAGATGCTTGAGAAGCTCGAACTGGTGGAGGTGGACGAAGAGGACACCTCGCACCTGCGCCTGAAGTTTCCGCCTGCTCCGCGCAGCGGACAGTATCCGGTCGTGATGGACGGGGTGGGGAAGGCCTTCGGCGAGAAGCGCATCTTCTCCAACGTCAGCCTCACCATCGAACGTGGCGACAAGGTGGCCTTCGTGGGCCGCAACGGCGAGGGCAAGTCCACGCTCGTGAAGTGCATCATGCAGGAACTGGAGCACGAAGGCTCGCTCCAGCTCGGCCACAATGTGCAGATCGGCTATTTTGCCCAGAACCAGGCCTCGCTGCTCGACGGCGAGCTGACCGTGTTCCAAACGATCGACGACGTGGCCAAGGGCGAGGTGCGCAACAAGATTCGCGACCTCCTCGGCGCCTTCATGTTTGGTGGTGAGGCTTCCACCAAGAAGGTGAAAGTGCTCTCCGGCGGCGAACGCACCCGGCTGGCCCTGCTCAAGCTGCTGCTCGAGCCGGTCAACCTGCTCATTCTCGACGAACCGACCAACCATCTCGACCTCCGCACCAAGGACGTGCTCAAGCAGGCCCTGCAGGACTTCGACGGCACGCTCATCTGCGTGAGCCACGACCGCGACTTCCTCGACGGCCTGGTGACGAAGGTCTACGAGTTTGGCCACGGCCGGGTGCGTGAGCACCTGTGCGGCATCTACGAGTTCCTGCAGGCCAAGAAGATGGAGGAACTCCAGGAACTGGAGCGCAAGAATGCCTGACTTGAACATCCGGCGCCCGGAATGCCTGAAGCGGCCAGCTTCCCCCGATGTGGGGAGGCTGGCCGCTTCAGGTGTGCGGTGGATGGATGTTGTGTGGAAAAATGTGTGGAAAGTTGTGTGGAAAAATGTGTCACTCGGGCTGCACATCGCCCTTGTCGGGCAGCTGCTTCCAGCCTTCGCCGAAGGTGTCGTAGGCATCGGTCACCACCACGAAGGCGCGCGGGTCGGCCTGCTTGATGCACAGCTTCACGCCTGTCACTTCCTTGTAGCTCACGACGAGGAAGATCATTTCCTTGTCCTGTCCCGTGTAGAGGCCGTGGCTCTTGATGCAGGTGGCCGTGCGGTCGAGGTCGCTCAGGATGTAGTGGTGCAGCTCCGCCAGTTTCTTGTCGCTGATGATGAAGATGAGTTTGTCGTTCTTCGCGCCGTTGATCACGCGGGCGATGATGCGCGAGATCACGTAGATGGCAATGAGCGAATAGAGCGACAGCAGCCACGAGGACTGTGTGCCGGCATCCGACCCCAGTCCGAACCCGATCACCACCAGTCCGAACGTCACCACAGCGCCGTCGACCATCAGGATGGCGTTGGAAAACTTGATGTGGGCATACTTCTGCATGATCATGGCCACGATGTCGGATCCCCCGGTGGTGGCTTGCTGGCGGATGACCAGTCCTTCGCCGGCCCCGATGAGCACGGCTCCGAAGAGGGTGGTGAGCATGAGGTCGTGGCTCATGTTCATCGTGCCGCCAAGCAGCAGGGCAGGGTCGAGTGTCTGCATGGCTGCCTCGGTGGGGTAGGCCAGCCAGGTCAGGGCATTCATGATGAAGGGGGTGATGAGTGCTGCGCCAATGGTACGGCTGCCGAGTTTGGCTCCCAAGAGCCACATCGAGAGGGCCAGCAGGGGAATGTCGAGCATGTAGCCGAATGTGCCGACCTGAACGGACGGGAATAGGTTGTGCAGCACGATGCTGGTGCCGTACACGCCGCCGGGCACGATGTTGTAGGGGTTGATGAAAAACACGAATCCGGCTGCCATCACGAAGCAGCCGATCACGATGTAGAACCAAGAGAGTAGAGTCTGTTTCATAGGGTCAAATCTCGTCAGTGCAGGGTTGGCATTTTCATGGTCTGCGTTGAGGCTCAGACTTTTCGCCAGTTCCTTGCATAATTATTCTGCAAAAATAGTGCAAGGTTGGCGAAGGGCAAAATGAAAAATGGAAAGAATTGTTTCCGGAGTGCATTTCTGCTTGGTGCGGCGGGGGTGTTACCACGAATTTTTCCGAGAAGGTACTTTGAGGTATGCGAAGCCTTGCGGTGGAGTGGGTAGTCCGCGAAGGGCCACGGCTTGGTTTTTTACCACTAAGAAGCACGAATAGTCACGAAGCCATGCGGCTTGTTTTTTTACCACGAAGAAGCACGAAGATGCACGAAGCCTTGCGGCTTGGTTCTTTACCATGAAGAAGCACGAAGATGCACGAAGCCATGCGGCGGAATGTTCTACGAAGAGGACTTGGGGAGCCACTGCTTCCCGCGGGCTCGTGTATGCTTTGTAGTTTTATCCGCGAAGGGCCGCTAAGGGCCGCGAAGCCATGCGGCGAATTGATTTCCGCGAAGGGCCCAAGGGCCACGAAGATGCGCGAAGCCATGCGGCTTGTTTTTTTACCACGAAGAAGCACGAAGATGCACGAAGCCATGCGGCAAATTGATTTCCACGAAGGGCCCAAGGGCCACGAAGATGCGCGAAGCCATGCGGCGAATTGATTTCCGCGAAGGGCCCAAGGGCCTTGGAGATGCACGAAGCCATGCGGCTTTGGTTTTTACCACGAAGAAGCACGAAGATGCATGAAGCCATGCGGCTTGTTTTTTTACCACGAAGAAGCACGAAGATGCACGAAGTCTTGCGGATGAAACTGTGGATTGTCATTCGCGCACGCGCGCGCATACATATACAGTGCAATCACGTTTTTTGCTGTCATCTGTCAGCAGTCCTTGTTTCAGGCACTTTTCTACGGGCGTAAGGCTATTTTGAAAAAGTCCCGGACTTGTTCGTACACTACCGCGGTACCGTACGTACACTACCATGGTACTGTACGGGCACTACCGTGGTACCATTTGGGCACTGCCGCGGGGGCTGACAGATGAAAGCAGAAAGTGCAATTCGCTTGTAAACGCGCGCACGTGTAAGGACGTGCCTTTTGCAGTCACGCTCCGGCTGGCCGTGTGACAGGAAATGCCCCTTCGTGTGACACCATGCATGGCTGCCATTTGGCCGTTACGCAAAGTGTCAGTAACTTTGCAGAAGCATGGGCACACCAAGCTGGAACGGAATGTTTCCAAACGCTTTTCTGCTGCCACTCCAACACACACTTTTCCACATCATGACCGCACTCTTCATGCTGGCCGCGCTGCTGGCCTATTTCCTTCTGCTGCTCTACATCTCACACCGCACCTCGCGCCAAGGCTCTTCGGGCAACGATGCCTTCTTTCGTGCCGGACGCCAGTCGCCCTGGTGGATGGTGGCCTTCGGCATGGTCGGAGCCAGCATCTCGGGCGTCACGTTCATCTCGGTGCCCGGATGGGCGCAAAGCACGGGCATGACCTATCTGCAGATGTGCATGGGCTTCATCGTGGGCTATGCCGTGGTGGCCTTTGTGCTGCTGCCGCTCTACTACAGGCTGCAGCTCACAAGCATCTACTCCTATCTGGGCGAACGCTACGGCCGCAGCACGCACCGCACGGGGGCCTTGTTCTTCGTGCTGAGCAAACTCACGGGCGCTGCAGCACGGCTCTACCTCGTGTGCCTCGTGCTGCAGCAGTTTGTGGCCGCCCCGTGGCTGGGCGGAGGGTTGCCGTCGTTTCTGGTGACGGCAGCGGCGGTGCTGCTGCTCATCTGGCTCTACACCCGCCGTTCGGGCATACAGACCATCGTGCGGACCGATGCGCTGCAAACGGGCTGCCTGCTGGCGGCCGCCTGCGGCATCGTGTGGGCTGCGGCACGGGCCATGCACCTCGATGCCGAGGGCGTGGTGCGCACCATCAGCGAGAGTCCGCTCAGCCAAGTGTTCGAATGGGACGGCGCAAGCAAGCAGTGCTTCTGGCGGCAGTTTCTGAGCGGGGTGTTCATCGTGGTGGTGATGACGGGACTCGACCAGGACATGATGCAGAAGAACCTCACCTGCCGCTCGCTGCGCGAGGCCCAGAAGGACATGTGTGCCTACGGGCTGGCTTTTCTGCCGGTGAATGCCCTCTTCCTCGGCATGGGCATCCTGCTCTATGCCTTCTGCCAGCAGCAAGGGCTGCAGCCCCCCGCTGCCGGCGACGACCTGCTGCCGTGGCTCGTGAGCAGCGGATGGTTGGGCACCTGGGTGGTGGTGCCGTTCACCATCGGCATTGCGGCAGCTGCCTTCTCAAGCGCCGACTCCGCCCTGACGGCCCTCACCACCACCATCTGCATCGACCTGCTCGGCATGGAGCAGCGTGGGGGCGATGAAGTGCACGCCCTGCAGGTGCGCCGCCGGGTGCACATCGGCGTGGCGCTGTGCTTCCTGCTCTGCATGACGGCCTTCAAGCTGGCGGAGGGCGGACACGTGATCAACACCATCTATGTGATGGCTTCCTACACCTACGGGCCGCTGCTCGGACTCTACGCCTTCGGCCTCTTCACCCGCCGCGGCGTGCGCGACCGCTGGGTGCCATGGCCCTGTGTGCTGGCACCGCTGGCTTGCGGCGTGCTCGACCACTTTGCCCCCTTGTGGTGGGGCTACCAGTTTGGCTACGAACTGCTCATGCTCAACGGCCTGCTCACCTTCGGTGGCCTCTGGCTCACGGGATGCAGGGGCGCGCATACCGAAAAGTTTTGCTAACTTTGCACCGTTTTTCCGCATTCCAACACCGTTAGCCTCATGTCCACTCCCATCCTCACCATCCGCCAGCTGCGCATCGGCTATGCCCGCCGCCAAGTGGCCGGACTGCTGAATGCCGACCTCCAGCCGGGGTCGCTCTGCGCGCTGCTCGCCCCCAACGGCACGGGCAAGAGCACCCTGCTCCGCACCCTGGCCGGACTGCAGCGGCAGCTCGGAGGCACCGTGCAATGGAACGGACACGATGTGGACGCGCTTCAGCCAAACGACTTGGCACGCACGGTGAGCATCGTGCTGACGGCACGTCCCGAGGCCACGGCGCTCACCGTGAGGCAAGTGGTGGAAATGGGGCGGATGCCCCACCTCCGCCCCTTCGAGCGGCTGAAGGAGGCCGACCGCCGGAGTGTGGACGAGGCCCTGCAGCTGACGCAATCGGCCGTGTTGTCGGAGCGCACCATCGGTTCGCTGAGCGACGGCGAACGCCAAAGGGTGTTTGTGGCCAAAGCCTTGGCGCAAGGCACCTCTGCCATCCTGCTCGACGAGCCCACGGCCTTTCTCGACTTTCCGTCGAAAGTGAAGATGCTGCGCCTGCTCCGCCAGCTGGCACACGAGGCGGGCAAAGCCATCCTGCTCAGCACGCACGACGTGGAGCTGGCGCTCCACTTTGCCGACCGCTTGTGGCTGCTCCATCGCGCGGGACTGGCTGAAGGCACCCCGGCCCAGCTGGCCGACGACGGCAGCATCGCCCGATTTTTCGACGGCGAGGGCGTGCACTTCGATGCCGCGCAGATGCGGTTCGTGCTCACGCCGGCCTGAAAGGGCGGCCAGCGGCCGATTGCCACCCGATTAACATCACAACATCCCCATCAACGAGAGACTTTCACACCACACACTCTCTCTCCCCCTTCAAAGCATAAGAAATGATTGTCTGTATAGCAGAAAAGCCCAGCGTGGCACGCGACATTGCCAACATTCTTGGCGCCACAGAACAGCACCAAGGCTACCTGGAAGGCAACGGCTACCAGGTGACCTGGACTTTCGGCCACCTGTGCGAACTGAAATATCCCGAGGACTACACGCCCGGCTGGAAACGCTGGAGTCTGGGCCAGCTGCCCATGATTCCAGCCCGATTCGGCATCAGGCTGAAGGAAGACCAGGGCGTGAAGTCGCAGTTTGCCGTGATCCAGCGCCTCATGTCGCAAGCCGACAGCATCATCAACTGCGGCGATGCCGGGCAGGAGGGTGAACTCATCCAACGCTGGGTGATGCAGAAGGCTGGAGCCAAATGTCCCGTGCAGCGGTTGTGGATCTCTTCGCTCACGGAGGAGAGCATTCGCGAGGGATTCTCCACCCTCAAGCCACAAAGCGACTACAAGTCGCTCTACGAGGCCGGACTCTGCCGCGCCATCGGCGACTGGCTGCTGGGCATGAACGCCACGCGCCTCTACACGCTGAAGTATGGCGGAAACCGTGCGCCCGGCACGCCGCCGCTCTCCATCGGGCGCGTGCAGACGCCCACGCTGGCGCTCATCGTGCGGCGCCAGCAGGAAATCGAGCATTTCAAGCCCGAACCCTACTGGGTGCTGACCACCGTCTACCGCGACACGACATTCAATGCCGTGATGGCCGACCCCAACGACGACGAGGCCGCGCCTGCCACCGAAGCGGAGAAGAAGAAAGGGGCCAATGCCCCGGCGCGGCGCGGATTCACCTCGGAGGAGGAGGGACGCGCGGCGCTGGAGAAGATTCGCGAAGCTCCCTTCACCATCACTTCGGTGGAGCGCAAGCGCGGCACGGAAGCACCGCCGAGGCTGTTCGACCTCACCTCGCTGCAGGTGGAGTGCAACAAGAAGTTCAGCCTCTCGGCCGACCAGACGCTGCAGCTCATCCAGTCGCTCTACGAGAAGAAGGTGACCACTTACCCGCGTGTCGACACCACCTACCTTTCGGACGACATCTATCCGAAGTGTTCCAACATTCTCAACGGCATTGCCGCACAGTATGGCGAGCTGCTGCAGCCCCTGCGCGGAGCCAAGCTGCGCAAGAGCAAGAAGGTGTTCGACTCCTCCAAGGTGACCGACCACCATGCCATCATTCCCACCGGCGTGCCTGCACAGAACCTGACCGACCTGGAGCGCAACGTCTACGACCTGGTGGCGCGGCGCTTCATCACCGTGTTCTATCCCGACTGCCTCTTTGCCACCACCACCGTTGCGGGCGAAGCGGCCGAAGTGCCCTTCAAGGCCACGGGCAAGCAGATTCTCGAACCGGGATGGCGCGCCGTGCCCCCATCGGCCAGCATGCGCCAGCAGCCGACGGCCGACGACGAGGAGGGGAAGGACAAGGACCAGGAGCGCACGTTGCCCGACTTCGTGAAGGGCGAGAGCGGCCCGCACCGTCCCGATCTGGCGCAGAAGTTCACGCAGCCGCCCAAGCCCTACACCGAGGCCACGCTGCTGCGTGCCATGGAAACGGCCGGACGCACCGTCGACGACGAGGAGCTGCGCGATGCGCTCAAGGAGAACGGCATCGGGCGCCCTTCCACCCGAGCCGCCATCATCGAAACGCTCTTCCGACGGCAGTACATCCGCCGGCAGCGCAAGACGATTGTGGCCACGGCCACGGGCGTGGAGCTGATCGGCATCATCAAGGAGGAACTGCTGAAAAGTGCCGAACTCACGGGCATTTGGGAGAAGAAGCTGAGGCAAATCGAACACCACGAGTACGATGCGCCGCAGTTTGTGGAAGAACTCAAGACGATGGTCAACGGCATCGTGCTGGACGTGCTGCGCGACAACAGCAACCGCCACGTGAGCACCACCGAAGCGGCGGCCCCTTCGGCCGTGGTGAAGAAGCTGCAGGCCAAAGCCGATGCCCACGATGCCGCACAGCCCAAGGAGGAGAAGCCGAGGCGGCGCATCATCCGCGCCGGAAGCATCTGCCCGAAGTGCGGGCAGGGAAAGGTGATCAAGGGCAACACGGCCTACGGCTGCTCGCGCTGGAAGGAGGGGTGCGACTGGCGCAAGCCGTTCAAATGAGATGGGGAGGGGCTTCGCGCGGCGATTCTTCTGTTTCGGATCGTGTTTTTCACGTTTCACTTTGGCAAGGATTGTTGCGAAGCCCGCTCTTGCGTAACTTTGCCGCTGAAAATACGTATGACATTCTAACATTTACATTCATGGCAACAATCTTAAGAAGTGCTTGCACCATGCTCCTCCTGCTGCTGAGCCTCACGGCTTCGGCGCAGCACAAGGTGCGGAGCCTTTCGCTGGAAGCATTTGGCGCACAAAACACCATCGGCCTCAACTTCGACAGCCGGCTGCAGGGACAGGCCGGATGGGGCTACCGCGTGGGCATCGGGTTCGGCTACGGCAACAATTCCGGATTCTTCGACGAGAACATCAAGGGGGTGGGCGTGCCCTTGGAAATCAACTATCTGCTCGGAGCACGGCACCACAAACTGGAAATGGGACTCGGCATGAACCTGGGCGTTTATCACGTGAAGACCACACGGGGATATTTCACCCCCTCGACGGGCGAATCCGAATATTTCACCACGTCGGACAACCGATTCGGCTATCTCATGTTTGCCAACATCGGCTACCGCTACCAGCGCCCCAATGGCCTGCTGCTTCGCGCGGGCATCACGCCTTCGTTCAACTTCGGTGGCGAGCATGCACTGCACAAGTCTCCCGTCTGCCCCTATCTCGGCATCGGCTGGGCTTTTTGAACGGAATAAGTAGGTGTTCAGAATTATTTTATAGTATCTCACTCTGATTACTTTCAGCTTAGAAGCACTTTCTCGGGCGCATCTTGCTCCTTGACTTTCAGTCACATAGCCCGCTATGCTCCCGAAAGCCAAGAAGCAAGCTGCATCCCGATAAAGCACTTCTAATCTAAAAATAATTCTGAACACCTACTTAACAGAA
>DAIRWG010000049.1:0-16638 GCA_036802405.1 Alloprevotella sp. | reverse complement strand
TCACCCCTAACGGGGTGACCTGCGGCATGAGATTGGAATGAAGAGAGCAGATGCTACCCCCCTATGGATTATACTTCAGATTTTCCAAAACCATTTTTGTTTGACTATAAATACGAAAGAGTGCCGCCCCATCTCGCCAAGAAGATGGGGCGGCACTCGTTTTGCTTCGTGTCACCAAAGGGTGGGGGAGAGAGAATGTCAGAGTCCGCTGTAGTCGCGGCTGTAGCGGAGCATCTGCGCGTCGTAGGGTTCGGAGTAGTCCACCGTCACATCGGTGATGTGGCCTTGGGCATCGCGCACCGCATGGTACACCGGGTTGATGAATCCCTTGTAGGGCGACAGGTGCAGTTTCTCGTAGCGTTCCAGGATTTCCTTGTGCAGCACGGGATCCACCTTCACGCCGTAGTCCTCCACCAGGGCGCGGGCAGCCTCGTAGTCGCCTTCGCTCTTGATGCGCTGGATTTCAGCCAGCAGACGGCCGAAGAGCGAGCGCAGTGCGGCATAGTCGTTGATGCGCACGTAAGTCTTGCCCTTGCGTTTCACCAGTTCCACCACCTTGTCGGCCCGTCCGTGCTCGTAGGCCCAGCGGGCGATGAGGGCGCGGTTGCGCATGTGCGCCTCCTCAATGTTGTTGCCCGGCTTGATGCGCACCAGCTGCGTCATGAGTCCGTTCATCATGTAGGTGTAGTACTGGCTCTTGAAGGCCTCGAGGTTGGGGGTCAGCCCCAGGTCCACCAGTTTCTGGTCGGCCACATAGTAGAGTCCGAACAAGTCGGCACGGGCCTCCTCGATGGTCGAGCCGTAGGCCTTCAGCGTGTCGGGGTCGGTGCCGGGCAGGAGTTTGCCGCTGCCGTGGCCGAGGCATTCGTGCAGGTCGGTGTGCAGGTCGTCGCAGGCATCGCCGTAGCGGCTGATGAGCTGGCGGGTGGCCTCGTCAATCACAAATTCCTTGTCCATGCCGCTGCCGTGTGCAGCCTTGTTGTAGGCATCCGTCAGGTTGCCGATTGTCACGCTCTTCGATCCGTGTTCGCGTCTCACCCAGTCGGAGTTGGGCAGGTTGATGCCGATGGCCGTCGAGGGGTAGAGGTCGCCGCCCAGAATGGCCGCCGTGATCACCTTGGCCGAAATGCCCTTCACCTCCTCCTTCTTGAACCGTGCATCCACCGGCGAGTGGTCCTCAAACCATTGTGCATTGGCCGAGAGCTTCTCCGTGCGCTCCGTGGCAGCCAAGTCCTTGAAGTTGACGATGGCCTCCCACGAAGCCTTCATGCCCAGCGGGTCGCCATAGCTTTCGGTGAAGTAGTTGGTAAAGTCGACAAGGCTCTGCGTGTCCTTGAGCCAATGGATGGAATATTCGTCAAACTCGCGCAAATCGCCCGTGCGGTACACGTCGATCAGCAGGTCGATCACCTTCTGCTGCGCCTCGGTGCAGGCATACGGCCGGGCCTCCTCCAAGCGTTTCACGATGCGGCTGATGGCACCGCCGTAGAGGCTGTTCACGCGCCACACACGCTCCGTGAGTTGGCCGTAGTCGTCGCGTTCGAGCCGGCTGTTCATGCCCATCATGATAGGGCGCGGGTCCTGCAGGGGCTTGCGCTGCAGATAGAATTCCTCGGCCTCGGCCTGCGTGATGCCCGGTGCGTAGTAGTTGCAGGCCGAGGTGAGCACCAGGTCGTCGCCGTCCTTCTGGTTCACGCGCATCGGCATCACTGTGGGGTCGAACATTACGGGAAACAGTTCCTCGCACATCTCGTCCACCGTTTGTCCCTGCAGCGGAAGCTTTTCGGCGGGAATGCTGGCCAGGGCTGTGCGCAGCGCCTTTTCCGAAAATTCGGGCAGGAACTTCTCGCAGCCGTAGTGGTGGTGAATGCCCGACGAGAACCACACGCGCTTCAGATAGGTGGACAGGGCCGTGAAGAAGGCATCCTTGCGGTCACCCTGATAGTTGGTGTAGACGGCCTCAAGCAGGGCACGGATGCGCAGGTTGTAGCGTCCGTTCTGGTCGAACAGGATGTCGCGCCCCTCGAGGGCCGCTTCCTGCAGATAGTAGATGAAAGTCTTCTCCTTGAGCGACAGACGCTCGAATCCCTCCACCTTGTAGCGGAGCATTTGGATGTCGGCAAACTGTTCGTCGGTGTAGCGGAAGGGAGCTTCAGCTGAGTTCGTCTGCGCCTGGGCCGCTCCCGAGCCAAGCAGGCTTGCTGTTGCTATGATCATGGATGCAAAAGTATGTTTCATAAGCGGGATGAATGAAGTGGGGAAATGGATGGCTGAATGCGGAAGCCGGATGCAAATCTACACAAAAAGTGCGAGTCCCGCCTCACCCGTAGGCCGAAAACGCCGGAAATGCCTCCATTGCCACCTCGGCTTCGCACAATTTTTCGTAAATTTGCTCATTCGCAAATCAAATGACAATGAACCAACCAGCCACAGGGCGCACGCTGCCTGCCTATTGCAGCCGTCTGAAAACGGAGCGCGCCAACAAACTCTACGTGCAGATTCTCGACCTCCTGGTGTCGGAAAAGCTCTACCGCGACCCCAACTTCACCACCCGTGAGCTGGCTGAGGCCCTCCACACCAACACGCGCTACGTGTCGGCCGCCGTGGCCATCAGCACCGGAGGCAACTACAGTGCACTGATCAACAATCTCCGGCTGCGCGATGCCTGCAAGATGCTCGTTTCTCCCCGCTATGCCAAACTCACGGCTGAGGAGATCGGACTGCTTTCGGGCTATTCCTCGCGTCAGGCTTTCTATTTGGCCTTCAGCCGGGTGCACGACTGCACGCCGCGTGAGTATCGGCAGCAGCGGCAGGAGGCCGCCGGGCGGAAGCCTTGACTCTTCGGCCCGAACGTGTTCACTCAATTTTCCCTTGAAACTTCCTCATTCACAGATTCTATGCTAACCTCTCTCGAAAAAGAACAAATCACCCGCCTCGTCCGCCATTGGGTGGTGCCGGCCATCGGTTGCACCGAACCCATCTGCGTGGCCCTGGCCGTGAGCCGCGCCACGCAGGTGCTCGGCTCCGTGCCCGAAGGCATCGAGGCACGCCTCAGTGCCAACATCCTCAAGAATGCCATGGGCGTGGGCATTCCCGGCACCGGCATGGTGGGCCTGCCCATCGCCATCGCACTGGGTGCCCTTGTGGGCCGTCCGGAATGCGGACTGGAAGTGCTGCGCGACTGCACCCCCGAGGCCGTGGAGCGCGGCAAGGCCTACATCGGCGAAGGCCGCATCTGCATTTCCCTCAAGAACGATGCACCTGAAAAACTCTACGTCGAAATCCGCGCCACCGATGCCCAGGGCAACCATGCCACCGTGGTGCTGGCCCACGAGCACACCCGCTTCGTGCGTGTGGAGCGCAACGGCGAGGTGCTTCTCGACAGTCCGCTCTCCTCCGATGCCGAAGGCTGCGGCTGCCCCGATGAGGCCTGCCGGCTCCAGCTCACGCTGCGCAAGGTGTGGGAATATGCCACCACCATGCCGCTTGCCGAAATCGACTTCATCAACGAGGCACGCCGCCTCAACGAGGCAGCGGCCCACCTCTCGCTCGAGGGCAACTACGGCCACCGGTTAGGCAAGACGCTCAGCCGTCCGCTCGGCCGCGGCATCATGGGCGACAGCATCTATGCCCACATCATCTCGTCCACCGCTTCGGCCTGCGATGCCCGCATGGCCGGAGCCATGATTCCCGTGATGAGCAATTCCGGCTCGGGCAACCAGGGCATCTGTGCCACCAATCCCGTGGTGGTCTTTGCCGAGGAAAACCACAACACGGCCGAGGAAATGACCCGGGCCCTGATGCTTTCGCACCTCACAGCCATCTACATCAAGCTCAATCTCGGCACCCTTTCGGCCCTCTGCGGCTGCGTGGTGGCTGCCACCGGCTCGAGCTGCGGCATCACCTATCTCATGGGCGGCGGTTACGAGCAGACAACCTATGCCGTGAAGAACATGATTGCCAACCTCACCGGCATGATCTGCGACGGGGCCAAACCCAGCTGCGCGCTCAAGCTCACCACCGGCGTGAGCACCGCCGTGCTTTCGGCCATGCTGGCCATGCAGGGCAACTGCGTGACGAGCGTGGAAGGCATCATCGACGACGATGTGGACCAAAGCATACGCAACCTCGTGAGCATCGGCACCGATGCCATGAACGAGACCGACCGCTGCGTGCTCGACATCATGACCCACAAGCATTGTTGACCATAAACAAGCAAGAGAACATGAAATACGACAAAAACCTTCTGACCTCACTGGGAAAACATTACGCGCCAACCGACTTCGTGTTCTTCTGGGGACACACGAGCCACTCGCCGGAAGTGGGGAAAACGTGTCTCAGCCAATGGTATCCGTGCCATTTTGAAGTGGGCCGTGTGGCCTACAACAGCGCAGAGCAATTCATGATGGCCGAGAAAGCCCGCCTTTTCGGCGATGCTGCGGTGTGGCACGACATCATGCAGGCCACCGATCCCAAGGTCATCAAGCAGCTGGGCCGAAAGGTCAGCCATTTCGATCAGCACCAGTGGGTGGCCCACTGCTGCCAGATCGTGGTGAGGGGCAATCTGGCCAAGTTTTCGCAAAACAAGCCCCTGCGCGACTATCTCCTCGGCACCGAAGGACGCATCCTGGTGGAAGCCTCGCCCTACGACACCGTGTGGGGCATTGGCCTTTCGCAGGACGCTCCCGAAGCCTGCGTCCCGCAATTGTGGCGGGGCGAGAATCTGCTCGGCTTCTCGCTCATGGAGGTGCGCGATTGGCTGTAGGATCGCTCGCACGAAACCTCCAGCATCAACTTCTCGGATGACCAACGGAGCATCGACAGCTGGCAGATCGGGTGAAATGCCCCAACGACAGGATGAAGCATAAGCAAGGAGCCAAGCACCCCACATCGGGCGCTTGGCTCCTTGCTTGCAAAATGGATTCTCATTTCCGGCAGCGCACTGAAAGCGCACGGCCGAATGTTCTGAGCATGAATGGCGCACCGTAAAGGGCGTGCCGGAGGCGTGGCCGCTTAAAGCCCGTCGCCCGTGAACTGTCCCATGAAGAGGATGGCCCCCGTGCGCAGGTCGGTGATGAGATACACGAAGGGGCGGTTGGCATGGAATGCCACGCGGCGCGGCTGGGGCTGCAGACTGGTGGTGGCCACCATCGCGCCTGTCACGGCGGCAGCACGTGTGCCTTCTTCGCTCACTTCGATCTTGGCCTTCTGCAGCATCTTCGCCACGCAGAACGGGCCGTCGGCCAGCTGTGAGAAGTCGGCCTTAGAGGGCGAGAACATGCGCTTGGCACCCAACTTCATGATCAGCTCGTTGAGCGAAAGGTCGGTGGCCGTGGTGAAGCGCGGCAGCTTGAGGTCCACCATGCAGCGCTCCATCTGCTGGGGCATTTTCTCCGTCACCTCTTCGGGCGTGAGCTGCTGCATCATCTCGTCAATCGATTTGCCCTCGTTGGGCAGCAGCACCGTCATGCCGTAGTTGTAGCTGCTGTAGGGCAGGGTGACGGCGGCATAGGTGTCGTTGGAAAAGTAGTCGAACTTCGATTCCTGATGCATCATGTCGGCCATCTTGCGGTCGCGGGTGTAGCCGCGGAAGGCCTCCTTGCGGGTCGACATCTTCGTAAACTTGTCGGCCCATGTGCCGTTGAAATAGATGGCATTGAGCACATACGACACGGCGCTGCCGTCCACCTCGTCAAGAAACTTGGGAATCATCCCGTCGGTGTGCTGGCTGCACCAGCCGTTGATGCGCTGCAGCGTGGAGCTTTGCTTGAAGTCGAGAGCCTCCACCTCGGCCCCGTAGTGCTGGCGCAGGGTGCTCACGAAGGTGGGGCGCAGGCTGAACGTGTGGTTCACGGCCACGTAGTTGGCCACGTTCATCACGTCGGTCGAGTCCTCGGCGGCCTGCTGCATGAGAGCCTGGCAGGCACGGTTGATTTGCTCGGTGCTGAGGCCGCTGCACTGCAGCGCCTCGATGATTTCGGAGCGAGTTTGCCCGTCGGCACCGTTGGCAAGCATGCCCATGAGGTAAGTGATGCTCATGGGCGACATCACTTTCGAGTCGAAGCCCTTCATCTGGCTGAAGAGGCGGAAAGCCATCTCGTTGTTGGCCTTGGCCACGCGCAGCAAGGGCGTGTCCTCGGCATCCACGCCGAAGGCGCGGTCCGTCTGCTTGAGGTCGGGCTGACGCACCACCACGCCAACGTCGGCGTTCTGTCCGGTGGTTGCCTTCCGGCTGGCGCAGGAGGGAGCAAAGGCTGCCAGCACGGCCATGGCTGCTGGGAGTGAAAATTTGTGCTTCATCATTGTGTTGTCTGTTTGGTTTTCTGTCCCTATAAACGCCGTTAGGTGCGAAAACTTGCTTCGCTTGGCTGAAAAACGCCTGTTTTTGTTCAGATCTATGCCTTACAACCTCACTTTGTGCCATGCTTGCCTTCATTTTTCGAATGCAGTCCCAGCAGGTGGCGATGCCTCTGGCGCATGCGTTGCCGCACGTGGCTGTGGTAGACAAGAACCGCCACAACGGTTTCTGCGGCCAGCACGCGCGACCAATTGGGCTGTGCCGGTCGGATGAGGCAGATGGTTGCTTGTATGAGGGGCGGAAGCAGCAGGCAGACGATGCCCGTGCAAATCCGCAAACGGTGGTGCCTTAGGCCAGTGCTTGCCGGCGATGGCTGTGATGGGGAAGTGTGCTTCATTGTTTCCAGTCTGATTAGTGCTATGGCAGAACGGCTTGCTGGGGCCATCTGCCAGGTGTGTTGTCTGGATGCAAACATAGTGTTTTCTTCCACTCGGCCCAATCACCGTGATAGGGGATATTCTGTGCCTCATGGTGAGCCCTTCCGCCAGTGGCATACATTCTCCGGCGTGGCCTACCCACAAGTGGTGATTTTGCGGTCTGCAATGGCTCAATATGTCCATATCCCTATATGTGGGTATTGCCGAAGCATGCAAAATGGCGTTACTTTGCACCCGCAATCGGATGCATGGACACGGCGTGGCAAAAGAACGCAGGCTCGGCTCGGTGGAGCGTGATGCGGAGCGGCCCGCCCCCATTTCCAACGCGAAACAAACAGATTTCTCTCATCCTCAAAAATCAGCAAACGACAATGAAAACTGGAATTTTCTACGGAAGCACTACGGGCTGCACGGAAGGTGTGGCCAACGAAATAGCAGAGGTGCTCGGCATCGATGCTGCCGACATCCACAATGTGGGCGAAGCCTCGGCCAACGATGCCGCTGCCTACGACACCTTGCTGCTCGGCTCCTCCACCTGGGGCTGCGGCGACCTGCAGGACGACTGGTACGACTTCCTCGAGCAGCTTCAGGCCGCCGATCTCAGCGGCAAGCGTGTGGCACTCTTCGGGTGCGGCGACAGCGATTCCTATCCCGACACCTTCTGTGGCGCGCTCGGCCAGCTCTACGACGGGCTGCAGGGCACGGGCTGCGCCTTTATCGGCAGCTTCGAACCGGCGGACTACAACGTGACCGATTCCGACGTGTGCCGCGACGGACAGTTTGTGGGCTTGGCCATCGATGAGGCCGACTCCGACGACAAGAACCGGGCACGCCTCGAGGCTTGGTGCCAGCTCGTGAAGTGACGCTTGCCGCTTCGTAACCGAACGTTACCGTTTGTAACACTTCGTTCCCTACTTCTTCATTCATCCCTCCTTTCCCCATATATATTATGTCAGCCGAAGAATTCAATGCTTACGATTCGATGAAACTTTTCATGCACCAGATCTATGAATACCGCAAAGGTGTGCGCCAGCTGGTGCTCTGCACCATGTGTCCCGACTGCTGCGCGCTGATGCGCGAACGATTGGCCGCACAGGGCATTCCCTATTTGGAGCAGCCCGTGAGCGACCGCAAGGTCAACCTCTACTTCGGCCATGATGCGTGTCTGAAGGTGGTGGGTACGTTTGTGCACAAACCGCTCAACCAGCTCACGCCGGCCGAGGACTTCATGCTCGGTGCCATGCTGGGCTACGACATCCGCCAGCAGTGCGAACGTTTCTGCAAGCGCGCTGCCGTGCCGGCGTGAGCCGGTGGCCGAATTGCGTGGTGCCGTGTGGTGGTGTGCTGCTCAAGCGGCATGGTGCACCGCCGCGTGCACGCACAAGAAAGGCGATTTCCCGCTCCCTCTTCCGTTTCGGAACTGAATGTCCGAATGGAGGGGCGGGAAATCGCCTTCTTTGTGCGTTGGATGGACGGGAGGAACATGGGGCCTTGGCCTCATGTTCCTCGTCAGAACTTGAACTTCGATCCGAGGCTCAATCGCAGCTCGCCCTCGATGGGGCGCGACGAATGCTTCGACTCGATGCCCTTGCCGAACACGGCAGCCGCGGGTTCCAAGTACAGCTCCACATTGGGCGTGACGCGCACGCCGGCCTGCAGGGCAGCCTGAAGGCCGGGAGCCACCTTGGCGCTGCGGCCCTCGCGCGAGCTGAAGTTGAGCGAGGCACCGGCCAGACCCGTGAGCTGGAAACGGTTTTCGTCGGTCGGCTGGCCCGTCATGGCCGAAGTGAGGTTCATCATGTAGGCAGCGTGGAGCGAGGTGATGCTTTCGTTGCCCTTGCCGCGGCGTTGGGCCACGGTGTTGCCCAGTCCGAAGTGGTAGCCGCTCACGTGGTTTTTCCACTGTCCGTACGACACGTCGCCCACGAAGGTCATCTTGCGGCCCAGCGGACTCATTTCCTGGAAGTTGCCCGTGTAGGCCCCCGTGCCGAGGCTCACCGTCACGAAGTGCGGTTTCGAAGGCTTGGCCTTCAGCTGCTCGTTGGCCGCATGGCGCTCGATGCTGTAGTCCAGGCCCAGGAGCAGCTGCGGCATCCATCGGCCGAGACGCTCGTGCTTGAAGCGCTTCGAGCACTCATAGGCCACCTGCGGCTCGAGCAGCAGGTGCCAGTTGTCGGTCAGGCGTACGGCCATCTGTCCGCCCGCGTGGAGGTCGGGTGAGAAGTAGGTGTGGCTGCCGCCCATGTCGACACCGGCATTCACACCCGCAAAGGCGCGGATGGAGAGCGGACGCGAGATGTCGTAGCCGTAGGTCTGCGCCGTGAGGTCGGTCATCCAGTCCACACCGCCCGCCACCTGTGCCCAGCTATGGCCGTTCACCGAGCGGCGCACCATGCCCTGGGCATTCACGCGCCAGGCCGCCAGGGGCGTGTACCACTGCGTGTAGCTCACGCGACCCACCGGGCTGTAGTAGCTGCTCGAGCGCAGGTGGTTGGCCTGAGTGGCCAGGCCGCCTGCCACCGAGATGCTGCGGCGCAGCCCGTGGCCTTCCTCGCTCATGCGCTCGTAGGCCGTGGCGCGGTCGAAGCCCTGCAGGTTAAACTGCACGCCGGCCGTGGCCGAGGCCAACAGGTCGACCTTCGAGAGGGCGAATGACGAGGGCAGATAGCGCTTGCCGTACACCTGCAGCTTCGGTTCGACAAAGATGCCGAGGAAGGGGTTGACGTGCCAGATGCCACGCAGCGAGGCGTCGCCTCCGAGGAAGAGAGCATCGCGCTTCTGACGGTGCGAAACGTTGACACCCGCAGCCCCCGTGAATTCGAACGGACGGTAGGCACGGTAGCCGTAGAAGAGGTTGGTGAAGTTGAGCATGTAGTCCACACCGACGTCGTAGTGCTTGTAGCGTTTCTGCGGTCCGGCATAGAGCACCTGTCCGAGCTCGCCCCAGATGCGTGCACCGTGAACGGGCGTGAACCATTTGCCCACGGCCGCATAGGCCTGCGGACGAACGGCCTCGCTGAAGTTGTTGAACGACGGGCGGTTGACGGCCACGTTGGCCCCCATGCCGAGTTCCACAAACGTGTGGTCGTGCCAGGCGGTCTGCTCGAAGGGGTCGGCGGGCGCATTGAGTGCGCTCCGGTCGTGGTAGGTGTAGGTCAGTCCGGCCAGCATGGAGGCCGTGAGGTCCCACTTCCCCGCCGTGTTGAGGTGGGGCGCATAGTTCTCGCGGTAGGCATCGAGGCGCGGTTCGATGGTCAGGTCGATGTCGCGCGAGAGTCGCACGTTGGCCTGCAGTCCGCCGCCGAGTCCGAGCATGCGGTAGCGCTCGCCTTCGCCGTCGGAGGTGACGTTGTAGCTCACGCCGGCCACGCCGTTGAACCAGAAGCGGCGGTCGGGATTGAGTCCGCCCAGGGCGTTGTGGAGGTTGAGCAGATAGTCCACCTGTCCGCCCACGGCCTTCACGCGGTTGGCCCCCTGCTGCTTGAAGGTGGTGGCGTTGGCCGTGAGTCGCAGGGCATTGTAGGGGTCAAACCATTTGCCGATGCTTCCGGCCAACCGTCCGCCGGCATTGTGCTGCCACGAGGAGGGCTGGGCGTTGGCAAAGAAGAGCGGGCCGCCGGCCACACCGATGAACATGCCATCGGCCCAGCGTTTGTGGGCGGCCATCGAGTCGGTGCTCAGGCTGCGGCGTGCCGACTGCGGCAGGCGGTAGCCCAGTCCGAGCGAGGCGCTGCCCAGGGGGCGGTAGCCGTGCCAGGAGGGAGCCTGCGTGGCATCGTCCTGCACGAGGCCGATGCGCGGCTCCACATAGAAGTAGGTGAAGGGCGAGAGGGCCACTTGTCCGCGCAGCCCGAGGTGCGCGCCCAGTCCGTGGCCGTTGTTGCCTTCGAGGCGCGAGAGGGTGTAGTCGATGCCGGCAATGCCGTACACCTCCAGCGTGCGGGGCTGGTCGTAGGAGCTGCCGGGCTGGGCGAGCGCCGTGATGTTGAGCAGGTAGTCGAGTCCGGCTCCGCCGAATTTGGGCTTCTCGCCGGCAATCTGGAAGGCGCCGCCGTTCACGTGGAGGCGGAGTCCGTGTTCGGGTGTAATCCAGTCGCCCACGTTGAAGTTGGCCTGCACGCCGGCTTTCGGGTGCTTCGTGCCCACGAGGTTGAATCCGGCGCCGCCGTCGATGAAGAGGTGGTCGAACGGGCGCTTGTGCTCGAAGCTTTTTGTCACACGCGGACGTTGCAACATGTAGTCAAGTGCACTGCCCTGAATCTGGGCTTGAGCCAGAGTGGAAGCGGAGAGTGCCAGGAGGCACACTGTTGCTGCTTTGTTGGATAGTTTCATCTGATCTGTTGCTTTAGTTGTTGTGTCCTTTCTCGTCGAGCAGGAGGTCGTTCACGTCGCCGTCAATGAGGGCCGTCTTTTCGAGCGAGGGGTCCATCTTGAAGGCGGTTTTCAGTTCGTCGTAAGCCTCGATGGGCTTCTCCATGCGGTTGAGGCAAGTGGCGCGCAGATAGTGCGAGAGTGCCTCGTTGTCGGGCAGCAGGCGGCTCATTTCGAGTGCCTCCTCGTTGCGCTTCATGGCGAGCAGCATCACGAGTTCGTTTCGTAGGCCGGTGCTGGCCACGGTGTTGTAGTTGTCGGCATAGCGTCCGTTGAGCGCGCCGTTCACGGCCAGCAGCAGGTGTGTGTCGTCGGTGTCGGCCACATAGCTGGAGATGGAGTCGGCCTGGGCATAGCGTCCGTTGGCCAGCAGCGCGATCATGTGGTTGGCGTTCACCACCAGCGGTGCCCGTTCGCCGGCAAAGGGCTTGAGCAGGTCGGGTTCGGATGCATGGCGGTTGATGAGCAGGGCCTGCAGGTCGTTGGCAGCCGTCATGAAGGAGGGATAGATCTCCAGCGTCTGGCGCAGCATTTTCTCGCGCGCCGTGCTGTCCTCCTCGGCACGGTAGAGCTGGAAGAACTCGAAGCGCGAGAGCTGGCGGTAGTCCTTTTCGTAAAGTGCCTGGATTTCGTCGAGCGTGAGCTGGCGGAAGATGGAGTAGTTCATCACGTAGTCCACGCGGCGCAGCTGCGGCAGATATTTCTGGGCAATGAGGTCGTAGCATCCGAGGCGGCGCATGGCGGTGCTCTGGCTGTCGGTGCTCTTGTAGCGGTGAATCACTTCGTCCACGCGGTCGGCCTCGTCATTGAGTCCGTCGGCGCGCATCAGGCGGCTCACTTCGCTCCACGGGGCCACTTGGGCCTTGGCCTGGAACTTCATGCCGCGGCGCATGTTTTCGGGCACTTGCTCACGCAGGTAGTTGAGGGCAAAGTCGAGTCGCTTCTGGGCGAGCGCGAGGTTGTGCTCGTAGCGGCCTTCGGGCGACGAGGTGCCGTGCATGGTGAGTGCCTGAAGCGTGGCGTCCTGCGTCTGTCCGATCTGCTCGATCTGGTCGCGCATGTTCTCCACCTCGGCCGCATTCTGCGGGTCGTTCACGTCAAACTGAGCCTTGCCCACCGGGAATCGGAGGTTCACCTCGCCGCGGCTGTCGCGCAGCTGCACCTCGGGGCGCGGGAAGAAAGAGGGGTCGCGCATCACCGAGGATGCGAAGGAATAGTCGAGCCAGCGCATGGGGTTGACCGATCCGTGGGCGATGGTGGTGGTGTCGCGGTAGAGGATGTGGTGGTAGTCCTCGATGGCCATCGGCACGTCGCAGCGGTAGTCGGCGTTGGGGTCGATGTTTTCGATGTAGATGGAGTCGGAATAGCCGATGATGTCGTTCTTGCGGCCGGCTTCGCGGGTGAGTCCCGACTTCACGGTCACGTAGTTGGCCAGCGGGTCGCCCTGAGGTTCCTTCATGCGGAAGTTGTAGAGGCGGTCCTGCGTGCGGTTGTAGTCCTGCCCGTCGTAAACGAGCGGACGCATGAACACGACCGTGTCGCGCGAGGGAATGCTAATGAGCGGCTGGGTGACGAGGCGTGTGCCACGTCCAAACATTTCGCGCGGCACGCGCACTCGGGTGCGCACAGTGAGGTAGTTGCCGTGAATCTCGATGTCGGTGGGTTCGGGCGTCACCTTGTCGGTGATGCGCTTGGCAGCCACTACGGCTTCGCCCAGAAACACGTCCTCTTCCTCCAGCTGCACTTCAAGCTCCGTGTGGCCTTTCACTTTCTGGCTAGTGGACTTGGCACCGATCATGCTGAAGCGCAGGGTGGTGTTGGAACGCACGTCGACGGCAAAGCGTCCGTCCTCGTCGGTGGTGGCGATGCTGCGCCCGCTGGGCACGTCGGTCACGTTCACGCCGAAGAGCGGCAGTTGCTTTTCCTTCGACACGACTTTACCCGTGACGCGGATCACTTCCTGCGCCACGGCGGGGAACACAAGCAGCTGGAGCAGCAGCACGAGCAGGGCCGTCCAGCGGCGGCTTGTGTGGAAAATGGGGTGTGATGTCATTGTCAAGAGTGTGTGGGAGGGTGTTTTACTTGAGAATGTAGACAAACGTCACGCCGGCTTTCAGCGGGGCGGCAGTCCACTTCACGTTGTTGGGTTTGCTCACCTCGTAGCCGGAGGCATAGCTGGATGCGATTTCGGGCGTGTCGGGCATGACAGGTGTGTCGGGCTGGTCGGGTGTGACGGGCGTGTCAGGCAGGTCGGGCGTGGGTGCACTGTTTCCGTTGGCGTATTTGCGCTCGCGTATGTGGAGCAGGCCGAGTCCGATGGTCGTTTCCATACTCCAGCGGCGGCTCAGCACGAAGCTGTAGCCGTAGGTCAGGCCGGCACCGAAGCAGTCGCCGTCGTGCCAGGTGTCTTTGAAGAGTGCCTTGTAGGTGGTGGCCATGCCCATGAGGCCCACGAAGTGGCCGGCCTGCGGACGGGCCGAGAACCAGTAGCGCATTTCGGGGGTGAATGACACGATGCGGGTGTTGATTTTGCTGTCCGCACCGAATTTGAGGCGGTTGGCAGCGCCTTCGAGGTTGAGCGTGAGGTGACGGTTGAATCGGAATTCCAGTCCCACGTTGGGGCTGGCCGTTGCCCAGTAGAGGGCATTGGTCTTCAGGCTCACACGCTGGGCCGACAGCTGGGTGCCGACGCACAGTAGCAGCCCTGTGAAGAGGGCACGCAAGCAGTGGATGTGTTTGCTCATGATTGGGTGAATGTCGGGATGCCTGGGGCAGCGGTTAGCAGCCACAGGCTGAATGATCTTGTTTAGTGTCTGATGATTTAACGTGCAAAAGTACTGATTTTTTGCGTATATGTTTTGCTCGCGGTGTACCGAATATTTCACAAAGTTTGGCAATCGTTGGTTTTGCCATTTGCATTGTCATTTTTGGGGTGGTTAGGGTGATTAGGGTTGTTAGGGTGGTTAGGGTGATTAGGGTGGTTAGGGTGATTAGGGTTGTTAGGGTGATTAGGGTGGTTAGGGTGATTAGACATTCATTCGCAATGCGGCGTGTCAACTGCATGCTTTTGCGGCCTTCTTGGTGGAATACAATGCTCCATTTGCTGCTTCATTCCCTTTGCGGCAAAACATTTTTTCACCCCCACGCGTGGTGGAGCCAAAAAAAACATGGCAAAATGGGCACAACTCCCGAGGAATGCTTAACTTTGTGGCACGAAACTAACAAACTCTCAATAGATACTATGACACTTATCAAGTCAATCTCAGGTTTCCGCGGCACCATCGGTGGCCGTACCGGCGATACCCTCAACCCCGTGGACATTGCCAAGTCCGTTTCAGCCTATGCCTCCCTTCGCGAGAAAGTGGTCAACCGCACCTTCCGTCGCAAGGTGGTGGTGGGACGCGATGCACGCATCTCCGGCGAAATGGTCAGCCATGTGGTGTGCGGAACACTCATGAGCATGGGATTCGACGTAGTCAACATCGGCCTGGCTTCCACGCCGACCACCGAAATCGCTGTGACGATGGAGCGTGCCTGCGGCGGCATCATCATCACCGCCAGTCACAACCCCCGCCAGTGGAACGCCCTCAAGTTCCTCAACGAGAAGGGTGAATTCCTTCCCCCCGCAGAGGCCAAGGAAGTGGTGCGCCTGGCCAACAGCTGCGACTTCGAATTCGTGGATGTCGACAGCCTCGGATGCTACACCAAGAACTTCTCCTACGACCAGCGCCACATCGAGCTGGTGAAGGAACTTGAACTCGTCGACATCGAAGCCATCCGCCGTGCCCACTTCACCGTGGCCATCGACACGGTCAACTCCGTGGGTGGCATCATCCTGCCCAAGCTGCTCGGTCAGCTCGGCGTGACGGAGGTGACGGGACTCAACACCGAACCCACCGGCGACTTTGCCCACAACCCCGAACCCCTGAAGCAGAACCTCAGCGAGATTCGTAACCTCCTGCGCAAGGGACGTCACGACCTCGGCATCGTGGTCGATCCCGATGTCGACCGCTTGGCACTCGTGTGTGAAGACGGCACCATGTTTGGCGAGGAAAACACCCTCGTGGCCTGCGCCGACTATGTGCTGCAGCACACCCCTGGCCCCACCGTGTCGAACCTCTCCTCCACACGCGGTCTGCACGATGTGACCGAGAAGTATGGCTGCAACTACACGGCTGCTGCCGTGGGCGAGGTGAACGTGGTGACGAAGATGAAGGAAACGGGTGCTGTGATCGGCGGCGAAGGCAACGGCGGTGTCATCTATCCCGCTGCCCACTCCGGACGCGACGCACTCGTGGGCATCGCCCTCATCCTGACCTATCTGGCCAAGACGGGACTCAAGGCCACCGAGCTGCGCGACTCGCTGCCGCAGTACTACATTGCCAAGAACCGCATCGACCTCGACCCGACGACCGACATCTTCGCCATCCTGCAGAAGGTGAAGGAGCTCTACAAGAACGAGCGCGTGACCGACATCGACGGCGTGAAGATCGACTTTGCCGACAAATGGGTGCACTTGCGCAAGAGCAACACCGAGCCGATCATCCGCGTCTACTCCGAGGCACACACCCTCGAGGAAGCAGATGCACTGGGCAAGCAGGTGATGGACATCGTCTACAACATGACCAACCAGAAGTGACCATGCCCCGGGCGCATTAGCAGTATGACGCGCTGCCTCTCGCCCGATGCGCATGCACTCCGACATCCAATTCAATAGAGAAGCGGGCCTTGTAGGGCACAGTCAGCCTTATGAGGCCCGCTTTCCCATTTCCTCCCCTCTTTCCAATCCGCAGAAATATAGACACATGAAGCAAATTCCCCTTCTCACCCTGGCCCTGCTGCCCGTGGCGGCAGCTGCCCAGCAGCGCTACAATGTGGTGTACATCATGACCGACGACCACACGGCGCAGATGATGAGCTGTTACGACAACCGCTATGTGGAAACGCCCAATCTCGACCGCATTGCAAACGATGGCGTGCGCTTTGTCAACTCCTATGTGGCCAACTCGCTCTCCGGCCCCAGCCGTGCCTGCATGATCACCGGCAAGCACTCGCACAAGAACGGCTTTACCAACAACGAGCACGGCATCTTCGACGGTTCGCAGCAAACGATGCCCAAGCTCATGCAGAAGGCCGGCTACCAGACGGCCATCATCGGCAAATGGCACCTCGTGAGCCAGCCCACGGGCTTCGACTACTGGAACATCCTGCCGGCCCAGGGCGACTACTATAACCCCAACTTCATCAACATGGACGGCACGACCACCCGCGAAACGGGCTACGTGACCAACCTCGTGACCGACAAGGCCATCGACTGGATGGAGCACAAGCGCGACAAGAACCGTCCCTTCATCCTCTTCATCCACCACAAGGCCTGTCACCGCGACTGGCTGCCCGAGATGAAGTATCTGCGTGCCTACGAGGACAAGACCTTCCCTCTGCCTTCCACCTTCGACGACGACTATGAGGGACGTCCTGCCGCCGCCACGCAGGAGATGGAGATCAAGAAGCACATGGACATCGTGTACGACA
>DAIRWG010000048.1:0-16842 GCA_036802405.1 Alloprevotella sp. | reverse complement strand
TCCCAAAGTCCCAAAAGTCCCAGTCCTATATAAAAAGAGAGAAAAGAGGTAACTCACTGATAATCAATGATAGTGTAAATGAGTCCCACCCCCTGGGACTTTGGGACTTTGGGACTTTCGAGGAAAAAACGCCTTCGGGAACGTCGTCGGCAGCCTTTTCGCAAACTTTTACAAATCGGCTAAATCCGACAAAAGTTCCAATTTTAATCCGCGACATCATGGCCACCATGTCCGACCCCGCCAGCCGCGACAAGATGGTGCTCGGGGCCTTGGCCGTGATTTCGGGCATCATGCCCAACATCTATGGACTCTATGGCGGCCACACGGTCTATCCGCCGCTCTACTTCATCTTCTACGGCCCGGCAGCCTCGCGCAAGGGCGACATCCGCGCCTGCCTGCATCTGCTCAAGCCCCTGGCCGACGAGATGCGCACCGCACAGGACCGCGAACGGGAACAGTGGCGCCAGCAGCACGACGAATGGGAAAAGCAAGGGGCCAAAGCCGAAGGACGTGCCCAGCGCGGGCCCGAGCCTGAGGAACCCGTGACGCATTCTCCCCGCATTCCCGGCAACTCCTCCGCTTCTGCGGCCTATATGGCGCTCAAGGCCAACGGAGGGTGGGGCGTGATCTTCGAAACGGAGGCCGACGTCATCTCGCAAGCCCTGCTGAGCGACTACGGCGACTACTCCACGGGACTGCGGCAGGCCTTCCACCACGAGGCCATCACCATGAACCGCGTGAAAGACCGTCTGCACATCGAGATTCCCAATCCGCGTCTGGCTGTGGCCATCACCTGCACCCCGGGGCAGCTGCCGAAGCTCTTCCCTTCGTTTGAGAACGGGCTCGGGTCGCGCTTTCTCTTCTACGGACTGCCGCAGGAAATGCGCTGGATCAGTCCGTTCGACCGTGTGGAACGCCCGCTGGAGGAGGTGTATGAGGAGTTCGGGCAACGCATGCTCCAGCTTTGCCACCTGCTCCAGCAGATGGGCAAGCGCCGCATTCAGTTCGTGCTCACCGACTCGCAGCAGCAACGCTTCAACGAGGCCTTCTCGCAGTTGCTGCAGGAGCAGTTTGCCATGTTGGGCGACGGCATAGCCTCCTTCGTGTTCCGCATGGGCCTCTCCACCTTCCGTATGGCCATGGTGCTCTCACTCCTCCGGCGCTTCGACGGGTGGGTCAGTCCGCTGCTCCTGTTCGACCCCGAAGAGCAGACGCTGGTGTGCAATGACGACGACTTCAACACGGCCCTCACCATCATGGACACCCTCGTCAGCCACACGGCGGCCATCTATTCCGAGCTGGCGCAGGATGCCCTGAAGGCAGGTGCCGACAGCGGCAGCTGCAAGCTGAAGCCCGCTGAGGCCGCCCTGCTTGACGCCTTGCCTGAGGAGTTCACCACGGCCGAGGTGGTCGCCTTGGCAAATGCTCGCCGGATGGGCCGAAGCACGGCCTACCGCAGTTTGAGTCTTTTCCTCAACAGAGCTCACCTCGTCGTGCGCATCAGCCAAGGACGGTATCGGAAAGTAGCGGCTGGAAACACCGAAAATAACGGCTGCGAAACTTGCGCGGACGAGAAATAATTGCTAACTTTGTAAATGAAACAAAGGGGAGACGGCGTGCTGCATCCATCGTGTGTATGCCATGCTTCGAGCTGCCTCCCCTGGGTTCTTTCCGGCCATCCCGCTGGGCGCTTGTCGTGGGGCGCAGGGCGGGAACAGCATGTTGGGACTGGTTCGGAGCAGCTTCTGTCGCCTGCCGCCTTTGGTGCACCAACACCGATGCCTCCGTTCGCGCATGACGGGCATTTCGCGTTGTCTGTGTGTCAAGGATACGGCCATACCGATTTTCGACGGGGTGTCATCCTCGTCCTTTTCGCCCTCCACTGGCTGGGTTTCAAGGCCGAAAGAGTGTGTTGGGAAGAAAAAAGTGCGGCAAAACGTTCGTATTCCGCAATAAAGTATTAACTTTGCAGCCGCTATGCAAAGTGAAGGAACCCTACATATCAATTTGGCACAGGCATCGGCTCAGGCCGAGTGTCTTCAATTGGCCTTGAACGACACCTACTTCTCCAGTCTTGACCAAGACGAAATCGTGGGCGGAAACGTGGTGGTGAAAATCCGCGTGAAGCCCGCTGTCGGTCAGATTTATGCCGTGAAAGTTGAAGTGGAAGGTGAAGTCACCGTGCTGTGCGACAGGTGTCTGGATCCGCTCGTCATTCCCGTCGGTGTGGCCGATGAAGTAAAAGTCAAGGACGGCGAAGAGGAAGACTCCGATGCCTGGGACATGAAGTATGCCGAAGGCTGCCATTCCGCCTACGACCTCTCGTGGGACGTTTACGAAATCATCGAAACTTCGCTCCCCATGCAGCGCGTGCATCCCGAAGGCGGGTGCAATGCCGATATGCTCAGCCGTATCATGCACGAGGAAGACGGTGCAGGCGAATTTCTGGAAGAGGACTGACCGTTAGGCTGGTCGCTCCATGGAAAAAGGCTCAAGCTGTGCTGCATGCCTTCAATGTCGAGAAAAACGAAACATCAAACACACAAAAAATCTTATAACTCAAAATGGCACATCCTAAAAGAAGACAATCAAAGACGAGAACTCTCAAGCGTAGAACGCACGATAAGGCTGTTGCTCCTACTCTCGCAATCTGCCCCAACTGCGGTGCATGGCACATCTACCACACCGTTTGCAATGCATGCGGTTACTATCGTGGCAAGCTCGCCATTGTGAAGGAAGTGGCTGAGTAATCCCGCTCGCACACAGACCACACAACTGTCCCTCCGCGCTTGGCGGAGCAGGGGACAGCCATGGAGTAGTTTAAGAGTTCAGAAGCCCTTGACGTACGAGTCTGCGTTTGATCACCAGACCGTGATGAAACGCCATAGACTTGTTAGCTCTTAAACTATTTCTTTTTTTCTACAACAGTATCCCAAGACCGGCAGCCCCGCCCGGCAGAATCGCCCGTTTCATTTCGTACGCGCGCGCGGACAAGGCTTCGGCCCATCAACATATCAATCCCACCTATGGAAAAAATCAATGCCACCATCACAGGCGTAGGCGGCTATGTGCCCGAATATGTGCTCAACAACGATGAGCTCTCGCGCATGGTCGACACCAACGACGAATGGATCATGACCCGCATCGGCATCAAGGAGCGCCGCATACTCAACGAAGAAGGACTCGGCACCAGCTATCTGGCCCGCAAGGCCGTGAAGCAGCTCCTCGAAAAGACCAACACCGACCCGCAGGAAGTGGATTGCGTGATCGTGGCTACCACCACTCCCGACTACCATTTCCCCTCCACCTCATCCATCGTGATCGGACGACTCGGCATGAGGAACGCTTTTGCCATCGACATGCAGGCTGCCTGCTGCGGATTCCTCTTCGCCATGGATGCCGCTGCCGGCATGGTGCAGAGCGGACGTTACAAGAAGATCGTGGTGTGCGGTGCCGACAAGATGTCGTCGATCGTCGACTACACCGACCGTGCCACTTGCCCCATCTTCGGCGACGGTGCAGCAGCCGTGATGGTGGAACCCACCACCGAGGACGTGGGATGGCAGGATTCCTATCTCCGCACCGACGGCAAGGGACTTCCCTTCCTCTGCATGAAGGCCGGAGGATCCGTGTGCAGCCCGTCCTATTTCACCATCGACCACCGCATGCACTACCTGCACCAGGAGGGTCGCACCGTGTTCAAGTTTGCCGTGACCAACATGAGCGATGCCTGCGCACAGATCGCTGAGCGCAACAACCTCACCAAGGACAACATTGCCTGGGTGGTGCCCCATCAGGCCAACGTGCGCATCATCGAGGCCGTGGCACACCGTCTCGAACTGCCCATGGAGCAGGTGATGCTCAACATCCAGCGCTACGGCAACACTTCGGCCGGCACACTGCCCCTCGCACTGTGGGACTACGAGAAGAAACTCAAGAAGGGCGACAACCTCGTGCTCTGCGCTTTCGGCGCAGGATTCACCTGGGGCGCTGCCTACCTCAAGTGGGGCTACGACGCCTGAGCCGGACAACCTTAACAAGCAAGGAGCATCGCGCATCCCACCGCACAAGGGCGGGGATGCCGATGCCCTTTCGCCATCCATACACACACCACGGCTCCGACATCACGCCCCCTTGCTGATGCAGCCGTACCAACTCCTGACAATGAGCGAAAACCATTCACACAAAGCCGGATTCGTCAACATCGTGGGAAACCCCAACGTGGGAAAATCGACGCTGATGAACCTGCTGATGGGGGAACGCATCTCCATCGCCACATTCAAGGCGCAGACCACACGCCACCGCATCATGGGCATCATCAATTCCGATGACGCGCAAATCGTTTTCTCCGACACGCCGGGCGTGCTCAAGCCCAACTACAAGCTGCAGGAGGAAATGCTGGCCTTCTCCACCTCGGCCCTGCAGGATGCCGACGTGCTGCTCTACGTGACCGATGTGGTGGAAACGCCGGAGAAGAACTCCGACTTTCTCGACAAGGTGAAGGCCATGAAGGTGCCGGTGCTCGTGCTCATCAACAAGATCGACCTGAGCAACCAACAACAGCTGGAGTCGCTCGTGGCACAGTGGCACGAATGCCTGCCGCAGGCTGAAATCTTCCCCATCTCGGCCAAGGTTCGCTTCAATGTCGACAATGTGCTCAAGCGCATCAAGGAACTGCTGCCCGACTCGCCTCCCTACTTCGACAAGGACCAGTGGACCGACAAGCCGGCCCGATTCTTTGTCACCGAGATCATCCGTGAGAAGATCCTCCTCTACTACGACAAGGAGATTCCCTATGCCGTGGAAGTGGTGGTGGAACAGTTCAAGGAAACGGACCACTCGATCCACATCAATGCCGTCATCTACGTGGAGCGCGACAGCCAGAAAGGCATCATCATCGGCCACAAGGGCGTGGCACTCAAGAAGGTGTCGACCGAGGCACGCCGCACGCTTGAGAAATTCTTTGCCAAGAGCATCTACCTCGAAATATTCGTGAAGGTGGACAAGGATTGGCGCAACAACTCGAAACGGCTGGAAGCTTACGGCTACAAGCTCGATTGAGACTTGGCAAATGGCCCATGCGGCAGCCTTGCTCCAGCCATCTCTGACTAACGAACATTTCATAACGCAACACACTTACACACGTGTCAAAATTAGTAGCCATTGTAGGCCGACCCAATGTCGGCAAGTCCACCTTGTTCAACCGCTTGACCGGGACAAGGCAGGCCATCGTCAGCGATGAGGCTGGCACCACACGCGACCGACAGTACGGCAAGTGCGAATGGGGAAAACGCGAGTTTTCGCTGGTAGACACCGGAGGCTGGGTGGTCAATTCTGACGATGTGTTCGAAGAGGAAATCCGCAAGCAGGTGACCTTGGCCACCGATGAGGCCGATGTCATCCTCTTCGTGGTCGACATCAAGAACGGCATCACCGACCTCGATGCCGAAGTGGCCGGCATCCTGCGCAGGACAAAGATTCCCGTGGTGCTCTGTGCCAACAAGACTGACAACAACGAGGACCGTTACACCTCGGCCGAATTCTACAAGCTCGGACTGGGCGACCCGTTCTGCATCTCGGCCATCACGGGCAGCGGCACGGGCGACCTGCTCGACCTCATTCTCGAAAAACTCGGCCCTGAAAACGAGGCTGACGGTGAGGAGGAAAACATTCCCCGCTTCTCGGTGGTCGGACGACCCAATGCCGGAAAAAGCAGCATCATCAATGCCTTCCTGGGCGAGGACCGCAACATCGTGACCAACATCGCAGGCACCACACGCGACAGCATCCTGACGCGCTACACGAAGTTCGGGTTCGACTTCTACCTCGTTGACACGGCGGGCATCCGCCGCAAGAACAAGGTGACGGAAGACCTCGAGTTCTACTCCGTGATGCGTGCCATCCGCTCCATCGAAAACTCCGACGTGTGCATCCTCATGATCGACGGCACACGAGGCATCGAGAGCCAGGACCTCAACATCTTCCAGATCATTCAGAAGAACAACAAGAGCCTTGTGGTGGTGGTGAACAAGTGGGACCTCGTGGAGGACAAGTCGAACGAGGCTATCCGCCATTATGAGAATGCCATTCGCAGCCGTCTGGCTCCCTTCACCGACTTCCCCGTGATCTTTGCATCCGCTCTCACCAAGCAGCGCATCTTCAAGGTGCTCGAAACGGCCAAGGAGGTGTATGTGGCACGCAACCGCCACATCCCCACATCCAAACTCAACGAGGAGATGCTTCCCCTCATCGAGTCGTATCCGCCACCTTCGATCAAGGGAAAATACATCAAGATCAAATACTGCGCACAGCTGCCCAACACGCAGATTCCCTCTTTCGTGTTCTATGCCAACTTGCCGCAGTATGTGAAGGAACCCTATCGCCGCTTCCTGGAGAACAAGATTCGTGAACGCTGGAACTTCAACGGCACGCCCATCAACATCTTCATTCGCCAGAAGTAACCCTAATAATTCAATTGCAGCCATCATGCACAAGATGAAGCAAGGTGTCATGGTATGGGTGCTTGCCTGCATGACTGTCTGTGGATGCAAGGCACCGCAGCAGGAGCAAAATGACGAGCGCTATGGGCTGGAAGATTCGCTCATTGTCGATTATTACCTCATGGGGGTGGATGGACGCTATGCGCAGTGCGTGGCCTCTATGCACTCTTGCGACGGCACCACACAGGCTTACAAGGATCAGGTGACGCTGGCGCTCAAGCAGCGCAATGCCAGCGTCAAGAAACAGAAGCTGGGGGTGAAGCGCGTGGGCGTGGAGCGTGTGACGTTTCATGCCGGCCACACCATGGCCAACGCTTTCCTCAATGTGGCCTACAACGACGGTTCGCAGGAAGAAGTGCTTTTTCCCCTCGTGTTCGACAAAGGCATCTGGCGTATGCAGTAAGGTGCGGCAATCGGGAAGTCCGATTGCCCTTTTCCATGGGCAGAGGCCATCCCGCAAACCCGAGATGACAAATATTTTGTGCCAAAGTGCCCAAGGATTGCGAGAAAAATGCTAAATTTGCCAGCGTTTATGCGCGTATGCCATCTTCATCGCCTGCAAAGGCCCTGAAGGCAGCGTAACCCAATTCGAAATTCATAACTACGAAACGACTAAAATGGATATTAAGTTTGACAAAGTCGGCAATGTGAGCGCACAGATCACAATCACGATGGTGAAAGCCGACTACGAAGCACAAGTTACCAAATCTCTGAAGGACTATAGCCACAAGGCTCAGATGCCGGGCTTCCGTCCGGGCAAGGTGCCCATGGGCCTGATCAAGAAGATGTACGGCACAGCCGTGAAGGCTGAAGAGGTGAACAAGCTGCTTCAGAACTCTCTGTTCGATTATATCAAGAACAACAAGGTGAACATGCTCGGCGAACCCCTCGGCAGCGAAACTCAGCAGCCTCAGGACATCGAGAAGCAGGATGACTTCACCTTCGTGTTCGACATCGCTCTCGCTCCCGAATTCAAGGCTGAACTTTCGGCCGACGACCACATTGCCTTCTACGACATCGAAGTGTCGGACGACATGATTGAGAAGCAGCTCGGTGCACTCCAGCAGCAGGCTGGTCACCCCGCTGAAGTGGAGGAGTACCAGGCTCGCGACATCGTGCGCGGTACGCTGGCTGAATTGGACGAGAACGGTCAGCCCAAGGAAGGCGGCATCGTGGTGGAGACTGCTTCACTCATGCCCGAATACTTCAAGAACGACGACGAGAAGGCAAAGTTTGAGGGTGCCAAGAAGAACGATGTGATCACCTTCAACCCCACTACGGCCTATGAGGCTAACGAGGCTGAGCTTTCTTCCCTCTTCAAGGTGGAGAAGGAAGACGTGGCCAACCACGCTGGCAACTTCAGCTTCCAGATTGACACGATCAGCCGCTTCGTGCCCGCTGAATTGGATCAGGAATTCTTCGACAAGGCTTTCGGCAAGGACGCCGTGAAGAATGAGGAGGAGTGCCGCAACAAGATCAAGGAAAGCATCCAGGCTCTTCAGCTCAACGACAGCAACTACAAGTTCCTGCTCGATGTGCGTTCCTACATGGAGAGCAAGGTGGGTCAGCTCGAATTCCCCGATGAGTTGCTCAAGAAGATCATGAAGGCCAACAACAAGGACAAGGGCGACGACTTCGTGGAGAACAACTATGCCAAGAGCATCGAGGAACTCAAGTGGCACCTTATCAAGGAGCAGCTTGTGGAAGCTCAGGGCATCAAGGTGGAAGATGGCGACGTGAAGGCCGCTGCCATTCAGGCTGCCCGCTTCCAGTTTGCCCAGTACGGCATGAACAACATTCCTGATGAGTATCTCGAAAACTATGCTGCAGAAATGCTCAAGCACCAGCAGCAGGTGCAGGCTCTTGTGGAGCGCTGCATTGACGAGAAGCTCTCTGAGGCTCTCAAGAGTGTCGTGACGCTCGACCACAAGTCAATCTCTGCCGAGGACTTCACCAAGATGTTCGAGGAGAACGAGAAGTAAGATGATTTGTCAGCTCCGTCTGAGTGAAGAACGGAGTTCCCTGTAAGGAAGAATGCCATGCCGATGTGTGATTGTTGAAGCACGTTGGCATGGCATTCTGTCTTTTCCATTTCATTGCTTCTTGCATGATGGCATTCCATTGTGCGTGCGTGGGGTGAAACGAAGAAAGGCATTGAAGAAGCGCGGCAAGTGGCTCCTTCAATGCCTTTTCTGTTTTCTTACGTTTCACGGCCTCCGTCCGTCCGGAGGGGAAGTGTATGCTTACAAGCTGTTCTTTTCGCCGATCGGGAAGATGACCTGAGGCTTGAATTCCTTGGCTTCGTTGGCATCCATCATGGCGAACGACATGATGATCACTTCGTCGCCCACCTGAAACTTGCGTGCAGCGGCACCATTCAGGCAGATGCAGCCCGAGCGGCGTGGCCCTGCAATGATGTAGGTCACCACACGTTCGCCGTTCATGTTGTTCACCACGTGCACCTGCTCTCCGGCCAGCATGCCACAGGCATCCATCAGGTCTTCGTCGATGGTGATGCTGCCCATGTAGTGAAGGTTGGCTTCCGTGACCACGGCACAGTGAATCTTCGATTTCAGAATGTTGAGAAGCATGATGCTGTTAGGCTTTGTCGGATTGTTTGTATTTGATGTTGTCGATTAGGCGCACGGGGCGTGCTCCGCAGTAGACGGTGATGCATCCCACCACGTATTCTGCTTCTTCCCAGGCATTGACGGGCTGGAGCGTGTAGCCGTTCACGATTTCGAAGTATTCCACTTCAAGTCCTCGTGTGGCATTGAGAGCGCCAACCACGAGGTCGTGCGTTTCCTGCACGGTGTGGCTTTTGGCAAACTCCACGCTGGTCTTGAGTGCCTGCGAGATGCATACGGCCGTGCGGCGTTCGCTTTCGCTCAGCAGGGCATTGCGGGAGCTGAGGGCCAATCCGCTCTCTTCACGCACGATGGGGCAGGGACAAAGCTCTACGGGGAGCTGCAGGTCCTTCACCATGGCACGGACAACGGCGATTTGCTGGAAGTCCTTTTCACCGAAATAGGCACGTTCGGGACGAACCCACATGAAGAGTTTGCTTACGATTTGGCATACTCCGTTGAAATGGCCCGGACGACGGGCACCCTCCATCACGGTGTCAATCGGCGCGTAGGAGAAGGTGCGGGTGTCGGGTTCGGGATATACTTCTTCCACACTGGGGGCAAACACGAAGTCGGCTCCGAGTGATTCAAGGAGGGCTTTGTCGGCCTCCAGGTCACGCGGATAGTTTTTGAGGTCGTTCTTGTCGTTGAATTGCGTGGGGTTGACAAACACGCTGACAACGGTCACGTCGTTTTCCTCTACGGAACGTTTCACCAGAGATGCGTGTCCTTCATGAAGGGCGCCCATGGTGGGCACCAGGCCAATCTTCTTTTCTGCAGAGCGGGCTTCGTCAAGCGCGAGCTCCAGTTCTTTTCTCGTTTTGAAGACTATCATTTTTGTGTGTTGTTTGGTGAGGCACCTGTTTCCGCCTTTTGCAGGGAGGGGCTTGAGGCTGTGCTGATGCCGTGCTTTCGGTTGGCATGATCGGGTGTGTCGGGCCACGAAAGCGTGCGGTGCCTTTTACGATGCAAAATAACAGAAAAAATAGGAAACAGACTACTTTGCAGCCCCATATTTTGACTTTTTACTTGCTTCATCTCCGATTCTTGATGTCTATGGCGGTCATATCCAATTATTTTTTGTAAATTTGCACCAATTAAAGATTGAATCTAAATGAAGTCAAAGAAGGTTTTATTCATCACTCAAGAGATGATTCCCTATGTGCCCGAGACGAATGTGGCACTGGATGGACGCAAGTTGCCTCAGGAATTGCAGGAAAATGGTTGTGAAATCCGTACGTTTATGCCTCGATGGGGCATCATCAATGAGCGTCGCAACCAGCTGCATGAGGTGATCCGTCTCTCGGGAATGAATATCATTATTGACGACACTGATCATCCTTTGATCATCAAAGTCGCTTCCATTCCCTCTGCACGGATGCAGGTGTATTTCATCGACAATGACGACTATTTCCACAAGCGTGCCATGATGCTTGACGAGGACGGAAAGGAATATACGGACAATGTGGAGCGTGCCGTGTTCTATGCGCGTGGCGTACTTGAAACGGTCAAGAAGCTTCGCTGGTGCCCGGATGTCATCTATTGCCAGGGTTGGATGTCGGCTGTTGCTGCGTTCTACATCAAGACGGCTTACCGTGAGGAACCGCCTTTTGCAGAAGCTAAAGTCGTTTATGCCGCCTACAATGAAATGCAGAATGCCACTTTGGCATCGAATGTGCTGGAGTGCATCACTTTCCGCGATGCCAACGAAGATGCATTGAAGGAACGTCAGGTCGACCTCAGTCAACCCGATGCACTGGGCCGTTTGGCCGTTGCCTTCAGCGACGGCGTCATCGAAGGCGAGGCTGGTGCACAGCCCGAAATGATGAAGTTGGCTGAAGAAGCGGGCAAGCCGGTGCTTCGCTATGAAGCCGAGGTGGCTTCGCAGGCTGACCGTTACAAGTCATTCTTCGCACAAGTGTGCGGCGACAAGGAAGAAGAATAAGGCGCACCTGTGCGCTATTGCATGATGATAGACTGTGGGCCGTTTCGTTGCTGTGATTGGACTGATTGCAGGCGAAACGGCCTTTTCCGTGTAATCTGTGCCTGCTTTGTGCGTCTTGGGGCCGAACCCTAAGATTGATTAAAACAGCTTGGGCGCATATGGTATCTCATCTTTTGTTCGTATATTTGCATTTCGAATCAATGGACTTTGCAACACAACCTCTATGAATAGAATATTTCTGCTCTTGCTGTCAGGCCTCGCGCTGACCGCGTGCAACGACGATACGGCTAATGTCGGTGTGGATGTCATGCCTGATGGCGACCGCATCACCCCTACGGCGCAGCAATTCCAACTCACGACTCGTACGGTGATGGTCGATTCCGTGTTGGCCAACACCTCCCGCAGCCAGTTGGGGTGCATTATCGACCCCGAAATGCGGGTGAAGACGACCAGCGACTTCTTGGCACAGTTTCATGTGCCCGACAATTTCACCTTGCCCAAGAAGGGAACGGTGGCTTTGAACGAGCAAGGCGAAGTGGAGGCTGATTCCTGCGTGCTCCGTATCTATTTCAGCGATTATTACGGCGATTCGCTTGCTACCATGAAACTGCAGGTGACTGAACTTGACCGGCAGCATGTGATGGAGGAGGGAAGGCCTTACTACACAAGCATTGATCCTGCCGATTACGTGAATCGCGTCAATCCTGTGACCAAATCGGTGACGTATGCCGTGAAGGACCTTACGGTGAGCGATGAGCAAAACAGCGGAAACAAGTACTATCGGAGTGTTAGCGTGAAGCTCCCGCGTGAATACGGGTCGGAGCTGATGCGCAAGTATTATGAGAATCCCGACAATTTCTCCAACTCCTACAAGTTCATTCACAATGTCTGCCCCGGTTTTTACTTCAAGAATGCGGGCGGAGTGGGAGCGATGCTTACCGCTCAGATGATGTGTATGGACCTCTATTTCCGTTATCACAGCACCACCACGCAGGGCAATGACACCATTGTCGACGGCATGCAGCGCATGGGAGCCACGGAAGAAGTGATCCAGAACACGCGCATCGCCAATGACTATCCCGGCGCCATGAATGCCGACAGCATTGCACGAGCTCCTTATACTTATCTGAAGACTCCCGCGGGACTCTTCACTGAAGCCACGCTTCCCGTGGACGAGATGGTGGCAGGAGAACACTACAAGGACAGCATCAATCAGGTGAAGATCGTGTTTAAACGCTACAACACCAGCTCGCATTCGAGCTATAACCTTCCCAAGCCCACCTACCTGCTGATGGTGCGCAAGGGCGAAATGGTTGACTTCTTTGAGAACGACCGTCTGTCGGACGATGTGACTTCGTATCTTACGTCGTACAGCTCTACCAACAATGTTTACCAGTTCAGCAACATCGCCCGACTGGTGACTACGCTGCGCGATGAGCGCGACAGGGCTGCGGGTGTTCTGTCGACGGATGATGAAGCTACCCGTAAGGTCAAGTATGCCGCATGGGAAGCTGACAAGGAAAAGTTTGACCCTGATTGGAACAAAGTGATGGTTATCCCCGTTAATGCCGAATATGCAAACATCACGACCGTGTATGGCACGCAGAAGAAGTTGATGCGCATACAGAACAATCTCGGATTGAGTTCTGCAAAGATTGAAGGTGGCAACGGTCAGACTGTGGGTGTGAGTGTCATTTACAGTCGTTACAACCGGGGTAAGAAATAAGGCTGAAAAGCTGTAGATACGTGGAAGAGTTTGAAGATTCTGAGGTGCGATTCTTGTTCCCGGGGTCTTCAAACTCTTTTCTGTTGCATGGTTTATGATGAAACGCCATCGAGGGGGTACTGTTTTCGTACTTTCCCGATTGACTCGTCACATAGGGTCAGTGCGGGATGCTTCTTTGGCGCATTTGACAAATACTAAGAATATAAGGAAATGAAAGCAATGCTCTTTGCTGCGGGTATGGGTACCCGCTTAAAGCCACTGACCGACCACATGCCCAAGGCTTTGGTGAAGGTGGCAGGCAGACCTCTTCTCGACATCGTGATGCAAAAGCTCGTGAATGCCGGTGCCGACGAGGTGGTGGTGAATGTTCACCACTTTGCCGATCAAATCAAGGATTATGTGGCCACGCATGATTGGGGCATTGATGTGAAAGTGTCGGATGAAACGGCGGGATTACTCGACACGGGTGGGGGACTGAAGCGTGCCTTGCCTTTGTTTGGGGAAACCGGCGAGCCGATTCTGCTGCACAATGTCGACATCCTCTCGAATGCGGATCTGAAATCATTCTATGCGCATAGCGTCGGGGCGGATGCCTTGCTGATGGTGAGTGAACGACAGACGCAACGCTATTTGCTCTTTGACGATGAGGGGCGGCTATGCGGATGGACGAACATAGCAACGGGGGAAGTGCGATCCCCCTATCCGTCGCTCGACTTGGATCGCCTCCACCGCTATGCCTTCTCGGGCATTCATTGCTTCGCCCCGTCGCTGAAGCGCTGGATGGATGAATGGCCTGAGAAATTTCCTATCATGGATTTCTATCTCTCAGTGTGCGATAAAGTACGTATACAGGCCGATGTGCGGCCTTCGTTGCAATTGATGGATGTGGGCAAGCTCAACACGTTAAGCGCCGCAGAAGGCTTCTATTCGACTTATTATGGGAATTGATTCCTGAAGTGCTTCAGCAAGGTCGGCTTGCATGTTGTCTGCATTGGCGGAGAACATCAAAATGGTTTCAACAAAAGAATCCCATCTGAAGGCATAACCTTCGGATGGGATTCTTTTATGGCTTTAGAAATGTTTGTTCGTCTTGCGGTTGGTCCTTGTGAAGGGATTAGGAAAGGCCAAACAACTTGCGTTTTCCTTTATTTTTTACCCCCCCTTCTTGGTATGGTATCCATAACCGTATCCATAGCCGTAGGAGTAGCCGTAACGGTAGTTTCCGTAGCGTGTGCTGACGTAGCGCGTGCCGTTGAGCATGAGTGCCATGCGTTTGTAGGTGCCTTCCTTGGCCAGCTGGTCGATGTCGCGCAAGGCTTTGCGGTCCATCAGTCCGGCACGTACGATGAAGATGGTGATGTCGACCACGTGGGCAATGATGTTGGCATCAGCCACCACATCCACAGGCGGACAGTCGACGAGGATGACATCATACTGCTTGCGCAGCTCGTTGAAAAGTGCTTCCAGTCGGTCGGTCTGAAGAATCTCGGAGGGGTTGGGAGGAACAATGCCCACGGGGAGCATGTCCACATTCGTTCCGATGGCTTCTTTAACGATGCTATTGCTGATGTCGTCGTCAAATCCGCTCAGATATCCTGAAATGCCGTGGTGTGGCGAATGGATCAGCTTGGAGAGGGAAGCCTTTCGCAAGTCGAGGTCGACAACAATCACGCGCTTGTTCTTCAATGCCATCACCTTGGCCAGATTCATGGCAATGAAGGTCTTGCCGGAGTTGGGGTTGAAGGAGGTGAGCATGATCACCTTGTCGTCCTTACTGCTGGAGTTGATGAAGTAGCCGAGTTTGGTGCGGATGATGCGGAAAGCCTCGTTGATGAGGTCGCGGCTGTTTTCCTTCACCAGTACGATGCGGTCGGAATTGTCGGTGGAGATGCGGTGCAGGCGAGCGCTTCTGATGGCGGGAATCTCGCCTAAGAGCGGTGTGTTGACTCCTTCCAGATCGGCACGTCCTCGAACGGTGTGGTCAAGATTCTCACGCAGGAAGAGCAATCCGGCGGGGATGCAGAAACCAGCAGCCAAGGCAATGAGCATGAACATGCTCTTGCGCGGCGAGGTGGGGGCATCGCTGCCCATAGGGGGCTGCACGATGCGTGTGTTCCATGCTGTGAACGTTTTGGACAGCTCGTTTTCTTCGCGTTTCTGAAGCAGATAGAGATAGAGTGCTTCCTTCACTTGCTGCTGGCGTCCGATGGTGAGGAGCTGCTTGGCCTGACGGGGTGCAGTGGCAATCTTTTCGTTGGTCTGCTGCTCGGCGCTTTCCCAGTTCTTCATTTGCGAGGAGAGCTGGCTGATGAGGTTGTCGAGCGAATGCATGATGGCATTGCGCTGAAGGGCCAGATCCTGGTTGAGCTTTTGCACGAGCGGAGATGCTTCGGAACTGTTCTCCAACACGTCGTTGCGTGCTCCTAAGCTCTTGTTGTAGTTGCCGATCATCTGTTCGATGCCGGTGCTTCCGATTCCCGTGTTGCTCGGGAGGTATTGGTCGACTTTGGAGTGGTCGGCCATGTAGTCGCGAATGTAGCGTGCCACGCTCAGCTGGTTGTTGAGTGTGAGGATTTGCTCGCTGTTGCGTGTGCTTTCCTCGATGTACATTTTCGACATGGACTTGTCGTCGGGCAGGAGCGTTTGGCTGCGGTAGTCTGAAATCTTTTGGTCAACATCGCCCAATTCCTTGCTCAGTGTGTTGAGTCGGTCGGTGATGAAGTCGAAGGTGCTTTCGGCCACGCGGTTCTTGTCCTTGAGCCACTGCTCGTTGTATACTTCAATCAACTTGTTGATTACATCGTCGGCCCTGCGTTTGCTGGCATCTGTCAGTGTGATGTCGAGCACGGTGCTTTCCTTCGTGTTGAGTGCTACGCCCAATCGGCTTGAGAAGGATGCTGCCACTGCCTTTGCCCGGCTTTTTGTCACAGTGATTTCCTCTTCGGTGTAGTGACTTCCCCAGTATTTGGTCGGCTGGATAATGACAACGCCTGCGGGGGTGTGTGCCAAGGTGTTCATGGTGACCACCAGCTTCTTGTCCGTTTCAACGATTTCACCGTTTTTCAGCGTCTTGAAGCCCCAGAGCTCAGCTGTTTTGTTCTTGTTGAGCTTCATCTTGAAGGAAGCTACATCATTGCTTTCTGCCTGAGGAAGCAGCAGGCTGACGGGACTCTTGTCGTAGAGGGGAACCTGGTGAAGGCTTTCCTTGGTGGTGAGTTCCACATCAAGATGCAGCCGCTTCACTACCTCTTGCATCAGCACGGGGGCTGAGATGGTGATGATTTCGTTGTTGATATTGGTGTTTGACTGCAGAAGGCCACCAAGTCCTTCGAATTCGGAGGAAATGCTTGATACTCCTCCTTGTCCTTTCTTTTCGTCTTTGATGAGTAGGCTGCAACTGCGGGTATAGGTTGGAACAGTGCGCATTGTGGCAAATACGGCTATGCCCAAAGCTATGGCAATGGAGGCTGCAATCCAATACCAATTGGAGAGCAACACGTTGCAAAAGTCCATGAGGTTGAAGCTTTCATCTTCTTCCGTGTTCTGCAGATTGTTCTGTTGTTCGTTAACCATAAGTATTCGAGTTCGTTTAGGTTACAGATTCTGAATGCATTAATGCTGCAAAGATAGTGAATTATGCTTGGATACACTGAATTCCAATGTTTTTTTTCGCTGATTAGGTCGCTTTTTCATGGAATGTTGGCCGAGAAAGTCGTTCCATGCTTCTAATTTTGCTTGTATTTTCGGCCCTGTAACCTTTCGTGTGGATACCCATAAGGGTGTGTCGGGTTTTGCGTACGCATTTTGCATGCGTCATGGGTGAGCTTCCAGCCCGTGCATTCCATGTGCACTCAAACGAATGCTCGTTATAGTCAAGCAATAAAGGTTTGGGAAAACCTGAGGTATAAGCCATGGGGGTAGCATCTGCTCTCTTCATTCCAATTTCATGCCGCAGGCCACCCCGTTAGGGGTGAAATTGGGTAGCCAGGTATGCGGGGGACCCCGCATGCCTGGTTCCAGAGAATCATGCAGCCGAGGATGGAG
>DAIRWG010000047.1:0-16877 GCA_036802405.1 Alloprevotella sp. | reverse complement strand
GGCATCAAGAAACTCTCGGACCGCAGGAAGCGGGCGGCGGAGCTCATTGCCAAGCTGTCCGACAAGCTGCAGCACGGATGGAACGTATGGGCGGAAAAGGCGGAGAATATCCGTCAGTATACACTCTATGAGCATGTGAGTGAATTCTATAGCCTCTACCTTGACAAGATGGCTTCTTCAGGTGTCATCAAACCGAGCACGCACCGCCGGTACGTTTCTTATTTTAAGGTGTTCAACGAGTGGCTCTCGAAGGTGAGGGCAGAGCCAGTCGTCTATGTTTACCAGTTCAAGATGGAACTGGCAAGCGATTTCCTGGATTATATTTTTCTCGATTTGGACGTGTCGGCCTGCACGCGCAACAATTACCTCGTGTGGCTGAGCACTTTTTGCGAATGGATGAGGGAGAAGAACTACATCCAGCAAAATCCCTGTGTTGGCATGAAGAAACTGAAGGAGGAGCCGAAGAAGCGCGAGCAGCTGTCGGCGCAGATGCTTGCGCGGCTGAGGGAGCATCTCCTGCAGGAGAACAAGCACTACCTGCTGGCATGCATGATGGAATACTATGCCTTCATCCGGCCCAACGAGTTGACACACGTGAAGATCTGCGACATCCATCTGAAGGCACAGAAGATTATCGTGCATGGTGAATTCACCAAGAACGGGAAGGACGGGGCCATCGGCCTGAACGCCGAGGTCATCCGTCTGATGGTGGAGCTGGGCGTGTTCAAGCACTCCGGCGATGAATACCTCTTCGGCACGAAGGACTTCCGTCCGGGAAAGGTGAAGCTGGACAGCCATGCCTTCCGCACGGAGTGGGCGAAGATGAGGAAGAAGCTGAAATGGAAGGACTGCTACCAGTTCTACAGTCTGAAGGACACGGGCATCCGCGACCTGGCCAATGCCGAGGGCATCGTGGTGGCGCGTGACCAGGCGCGGCACTCGGACATCTCCACCACCAACAAGTACCTGAAGGGCGATGCCCTCACGGTGCATGAGGAAACGAAACATTTCAAGGGCGGGCTGTAAGATTTCTGACGAAAGGAGTCTTTTAGCTAAAAGACTTTTATCCTTTAGCTAAAGGACTTTTCTTCTTTAGCTAAAAGAAAAATGAAGGGCTGCACGGCACCAAATCGGCCGTGCAGCCCTTTTCTTAGTTGATTTCGCAGAAATAGCCCTGCTTGAGGGGGCGGATGCCATGCTCGTCGATGGTAAACTCCAGCTTGTGGCAGGCATAGCGCTTGCCGCGGATGAGGTAAGGTACGGTGGGGTCTCCCGGAATGCGGTCCGTGAACTGGAATAGGTGTTCCGCACGGGTGTCGATGGATGCCCCGTCAGAGAGTGCTTCGCCTATGGTACCCGCATTGCCGCCAAGTGTGAACACGCCATCTGCAGGAATGCGGCCGGACTTGTCTGTCAGCATGGGTGGATGCTCCCGGAATCCTGTTGTCTCGTCGGTGACGAACGGGACGGCTGTGGGGATGGGATAGTCTGTCGTGCCGTAGAACGTGCTGCCGTCATAGTAGGCCACTTCCATCACGTCCTTACCTTCGTCCGTGCTTTCGTCCTCGGTGTTCTCTTTCGGATTGATGGCATTGTCCACACTGTAGTAGTTGGTGCTGGCCAGCGATGTGTCGTCCACCGAGAGAATGGGATACCCGTTCTTCATTTCGCCGTTCTCCAACGCACTTGGATCCGTGGCCTTCGCTCCATAGTATGCCTGCAGCACCATGCGTGCAGGCACAATCTTCAGCGTGGTGTCGATGTCACGGCTGTCCGTGTCGCGTATCAGCGGAGCATACTGGTCCACTCTGTGAAGCTCGTAGACCTTCGGAGTGTCCTTCCGGTGCAGGATGGCATATACATGGCCCGTGGCCTTGTCCTTGTAGAGATACAGGGATTTGGCCTTCTCCGCATCCTTGAGCGAAGTGAAGTGGCCCCGGATGTCGGAATAGGACGCACATTCCATGAGGACGGCATTCTCCCACACCTCGTCCGGCAGCCGAAGCATGTCGTCATCGTTGGGCCAGTCGTAATCCACATTGCCGGCGGAGGATCCTTTGTTTTCCCCGTCCTTGTCTATGTCCGCAGACAAGTCATCCGCCACCTGCTTCAATTCCTGCAGGCCCGCATTGCTTCCGTACCAAGACTTCCGCAAACGCATGCTCACACGATTGTGCCCATCTACGGTGAACACCACTCCGAGAAAATTCTGTACTTCCTTCAGGAAATCCGGCAGTGTCCAATGGGGTAAGGCAGCCTCGCGGCGGATGACGGCCCGCGTGTTGGCTATGAAGATGTGGCGCATCCATGTGTTTTCCATCTCCGATATACTGCCCACCACATATCCCGCGGCTTCGATGATCCGGCAAACGATGTCCAGCAGATAGGGCTGCGGAGCCAGCAAGGTGGTGTCCATGCGCGGCAGTCCATTGCCCGGGTCGGCATCTTCGCCGTTCACGTAGGTCAGAGCCAGCGGGTAGGTCACCTTCGTATAGTTGGCGATGTCGCTTCCTCCTGACATGAACCGCACCACATGCGGATTCACCACCTTGCTGTCCGAGATGGCATAAGCAGGGAAACACACGCAGTCCGTCTGGCCGTAGGTGCCGTGCATCATGGTCTCCACGTCCACGTTTCCGTCTATGTCCTTGGGCTTGTAGGCAAAAATCCTTGTCTGTTCCTCCGTGTCGTGTCCGGGAGTCCAACCACCGTCACCGCTGTCAAAGTCCGGGAATATGTCCCATGCATTGCCCAACTGCAGCTTGTCCACATACTCTGCGCTGTCCTCGATGGCATGGCTGAAGGACGAACGTCCGGCCACGAGCTGCACCTTCACTTCCATGTCGGTCACGTTGGTCACCTGGGCATAGCCGCTGATGTCCAGAGGAGGTGCCAGCAGACGCATGGGGAATTTCGTTCCGACCAGTGGCACCAACCGATGCTCCGGTCGGTGTATGGGGCCGAATATGCGTTGGTTCCCGATGCATCCGGCCAAAGGCAGCTGCACTTCGAAGGTATAGTCACCCTGGTCCTCGAAATAGGGATTCACCCGGGTGAGCTTGAAGGAAGTGCCGGATTTCATCGTGGCAAGCTTCCTGTCGATCCAAAGGTTCATCATTGCTTCTTCATTCTGTTGTACTTTGTCCACTGCCTGTCAAGTCCGTCGGGGCCGTCAATCACGACCGTGGCACGGATACCCTCGTCCAGCCGTTCGTTCAGACGGGAGAGGGTGTCGGCCGTGGCCTTGCTCGAGGTGTCGACCACCTGCACCATGGGCTGCGCCATGGCGGCTGAGGATGTGTTGGAGGCCGTAGCCATGGGCGCGGCAATGGCACGGCTCACGTCAGCCGCCGTGAGTGAGGCGATGCGGTTGGTGCGCTGCGCATGGTCGATGAGCTGCAGCACCGGCAGCACGTTCGGATTGTTCACGGCCTGGTGGTTGGCCACGAATTCCCCTTCATGCACCACACCTGCCGTACGGCGGTACGAGCTCCCGCCCGTGAATCCTCCTTCATAGTATCCGGCAGCTTCGGCAGCGTGCTGCTTTTTGATGGTGGCGACCTGGATCATGCCCGCAGCCGTGGCGGCAGCTGCAGCGGCCACGGCCAAAGCCGGGCCCACGAAGGGAATCTTTACCACCGAGCCATAGGCCGATATGGCGTTCATGGCCGTCTGGGCAATGGCCTGCGCCACTTCGATGGCCATCTGCTTCTTGTTGTACTTCGTCTTAATCTTGGCCAGTTCCTTCTGCTTCTGCTCCTCCAGCTTCTTGCCCTTGGCCGTAGAGGAGCCGGCAGCCTCGATTTCCGCATCGTAGCGCTTCGTCACCTTGGCTTCCTCCAGCGAGGCATTGGCCTGCATGATTTGGGAGGCAGAATACATGAGGGCCGATACCGCGGCATAGGCAGCCTGTGCCACAGCCTGAAAGTTGGCAAATCGGTCCTTGTCCAATTCCTTGCAGGCAGCCTGGTAAGTCTTCTCGTCGATGAGGTCGTTGTCCCTCATCTGTTTCAGGTTGTCGTACACCTCCCTGTGTGCCTTTATCTTCATTGCCGCTTCGGCCAATGCGGAGAATCCCGAATCCGCAGAGACATCCAAAGCCTGCACACCAGACTCCTTGCCGCGTCCGGCCTTTTCCAATGCGTCGGCCGTCTTCTTGTCCTGCTCATCCTTGACTTCGCCCGTGGAACCAGGAACAACCGTCCCGTTCTCGTCCACCTTACCGTCCGTACCCAGATACTTTAGGTTGATGAGTTTCTTCAGGCGGTTGTACTCCGCCTCGGTCATGTCGGAAATGCGCTTTCCCGTTTCATCCGTGGCCTCGTACACCGCCTGCAGCATCCGCAGTTCAATGTCCATGCGCTCCTTGGCCGACTTGGTCTCGTACTCCTCGCGCATGGCCTTCAGCCGTTCCATGTAGGACTTCTGCTTCTCCAGCTTCTGTGCATTGAGTGTGTCGGTGAGCTCCTGTCGGGTACGCTCGAAGTCCTCCGCACGGCCGTACTCCTTGTAGAGGTTCATGCGCCTCTGCAGGTAGTCCACCACGATGCTGTTTCTCTGCTCCTGATATGCCTCCTCCGTGGTCAGTCCCTTGGCGTGGTCCATATCGGCCTTCTGCAGCGCTTCCTTCTCCTGTCGGCTCAAGTCCGCAATGCTCCAGTCCTGGCTCTGCTTCTCATGGGCAGCCTGCAGCCGGAGCAGGTCATCGTTGTGCTTCTTCCATTCCTCCGAATCCTTGTCATAGAGGTCGCGCTTCTTCTCGATGGTCTGCTCACCGATGGCATTAATCTGCTCGCGGTACTGCAGCAGGTCGGTCTTCCCGATGGAATATTCGTCCATCGCTTTCTGACGGAGCACCACGGCCGCGCGGTCGTATTCCTTCTCCGCAGCCTTGTTGGCCTCCTTCAGTTTCTTCAGACGTTCCCTTTCATCCTTGGCTGCCTGGCGTTCCCTCTTCTCTCGGGCCTTGCGTTCGGCATCCGTTTCGTTGGAACCACCGGCAGAAGCGACACTCTTGGCTTCGGGAGTGTCAATGGCAGTGCCGCCACCCGTCTTGAGTGCCTCTATGTTCTTCTCCAGATTGTGTGCCTTGGCATAGTCGTCCAAGGTCTTCTTTGTCTGCTCCGCTATCTGTTTGCGCCTCTTCCAATAAGCCAGACGCGACTTGTCGTAGTCCAGCTGACGCTGGTCGTCATCGACCACCACATACTGGGCGCCTCCTGCTCCCGGCATGTAAAGCGTTTCCACATGCTCGTTGCGCTTGCGGCTCTTGTCGTTCATCAGACTTTGGCGGTTCTTCACACCCTTGTCCCATGCAGCGATGGCAAGGTCGGCATCCAGCTGCTCCTCCATGTTCTTCACCATCTTCTTGTAGAGTGCCTCGGCCAGTGCCATCTCGTCCAGCTTCTTGATGTAGTCGTCGATGGCGTTCGTGTTGTCATGGATGAGACGGCCTTCCTTGGATATTTCCCCATGGTAAGCAGGAATGATCTTGCGCAAGTCGTTGATGGCCCCCTTGCGGTCAGCTATGGAGCGCGTGTTGTCGTGGATAATGGCCGTCAGCGTCTGTATCTTCAGTTTCTCTTCAGCCGTGCTCTGCGTGGCGGATTTCTGCACCTCCATCAGATCTCGCTGCGTCCGTATGGCCGCCTTCTGTTCCTCCGTAAGGGAAGAAGTCCGCTTGAACACTTCATAGATGGCCACACCGATGGCCACCACGGCAGCGGCCACGGCGGCATAGGGATTCGCCAGCATGGTCTTGTTGAGCGCCATCTGCGCGGCACGGGCCTTCACCAGATTGCCCGTAAGCGTGTTGTAGGTGATGGACAGCACAAGGCCCACGGCCCTTACCGTGGAAGCCAGACGCATCCACACGAGGTACACCGCGTTCAGCGATTTCTGCACCGTCGCGAGCAGGGCGGTCTTGATGGCAGTCAGATTCACCACCACCGCATAGGCCGCGATGACAGACGACAGACGGATAATCAGACCGATGTGCGACGTGATGAAGGGAATCAATGTGGACAGCACCCGCATCACTGCACCCGACACCGTCAGCACGCCTGCTGCGGCGGGCTGAAGCTGCTCGCCAAGCGTGATGGCCATGTCCCTCGCCTTGGCCTGTGCCTTCTCCAGCTGCGCCTGTGCCGTGCCGTTGGCCACGTTGAATTCGTTCGTCACGCTGGTGCCGTCCTCGAAGGCCTGCGTGGCCTGCTGCTGCGTCTGTCGGAGCGCATCGATGTTGGCGGCCAATGTGCTGAGCGTCTGCGTCACGCCAGCCCCGCTCAGGTTCATGTCCCTGAGAATGGGAGCCAGCTTGTCCATGCTCCCCGTGTTGTTGAGCGCCTGCACAAACTGGAGCACGGCGGCGTTGCCATCTGTCTTGAGCAGGTCGGTGAATGCCTTCACCTCCAGTCCTGCGGCCTTGGCCATCTTGGCCGGGTTGGTGTAGAGCGCCGTGATGACGTTCTGCAGGGCGGTGGCACCCTTCTCCACGTTCACCATGTTCTGGTCGAGCACAGATCCGAATGCCATCACCTGCGCCTGCGTCATGCCCGCCTGATGGCCCACACCCGCCAGTCGGGCCGTAAACTCCATGAGGTAGCCCTCGGAGGCCGACGAGCTCTGTGCCAGCTCATTGATGACCGAACCGGTGGAAAGCATGGCCTGCTTGAGTCCCATGCGGTCGGCATCGCCGAAGAGCTGGGCCAGTTTGCCGATGTTCTTCACCGCATCCTCACCCAAGTCCTCACCGAGCGCCACGTTGATCTGGTCGGCTGCCTGCACGAAGTCCAATATCTGCTGCTTGCTCTGGATACCGAGTCGTCCGGCATCGCCCGCCAGGTCGTTGAGCTGCTCGCGTGCCGTGCGTGTGTCCATCTGCTTGAAGGCCTCGTTGAGGTCGCGCACGGCTTCCTCATCAAGGCCCGTGTACTTCTTCACGCTGCTCATGTGCTCGGCCATGGCGGCGTATTGCTCGTAAAAGCCCATCATTTTTCCAACCACTCCACCGAGGGCATCACGGGCTTTGTCGATGACGGTGACAAGGCCCACCCATCTTGAACCAAACTTTGCTGCACCTTCACTCATGCTTTGGGCCGCAGCCTTCTGCTCATTCGTGATCTTGGACAGTTCGGAAGATACTCGCCCCATGGCTTCGGTCAGCACGTTCCACTCCCTGCTTCCCCGCTCTACGTTGCCACTGTTCAGCTCCTTGTTTATCTCCTTGATGGTTTTCTTCAGCTCATTGGGTGTGGCACGGTCAAGGTTTCGGAGCACCTTCTCTACAGTTTGGGCACGGGATTGCACCCGATTGATCTGCCGTTCAAGTTTAGATGCTTCCCGCGTGTAGACTTCAATGCCCTTGGCATCGCCCTTGTCAAAAGCCTCCTGCCTTTTCTTCCGGGCTTGGTCAAGTTGCTGCACGAGGGCATCGAGCTTCTTCTTTGCCTGATCCGAATTGATGACCAGCGTCACTGTCTTTACGTCTTGTGCATTCATAAAAAAAAGAAAAACGTATTACTTCTGAATTTTCTTCAAAAGTAACACGTTTGCGCAGTTGTTTAAAAGACCATCAGTATTTGGCATCCTTGGGCATGGTTCCGTTCATCTTGGCATAGTACTGCCAGTCATGATAGGCGGACGATTTCTTTCCCTTCTTTCTTTCAGCCCTCTGCCTTGCGGCTTCGTCCTTCACCTTACGTTCGTATTCAGGATCTACAGCCATTCTTATCACACCGGCTATGATGTAAAGAGCCAAACCTCCGAAGATGAAGCCAAAGAAAATGATATCGAATTTATCCATAGCTTGCATATTAATCATTACACACCACAAAGGTACGGAATCCTTTTCAATCCTGCAAACCCAGTTCCTCCACAATCTGCTTCTCCCGTTCCGAAAGATGGAAGATGTAGACTTCCTTCATTGCCGCAGCCTTCAGCTCCGCAGCCTTCAGCTCCGCAGCCACACGGTCGGAACAGAGGAACCCGCAGCCGTAAACGCCCTTCTTCAGCGGAATTTGCGCATCCATGCGGCGGATGAAGGTACACTCGCTGCGCGGGATGCGGATTGCCACGTGCTTCGCTATCTTATGGATGCCTGCCGTGGTCACCACGTGGTATGGATATGCGTATTTGGGGAGCGAAGGGGCTGCTGCCTTGACCCTGTCCACTGCCTCGTCGATGCGTCTGGCGAGCGATGGGCATGTCATCATCTGCCATCGGCTGAAGGCCGGAAGGTTCGTGATGAAGCCCGTACACACCCGGGCACCGTTCTCGTAGACGATGACCGATTTCGTCACCACGTACGTCACGCTCTCGGTGGCCGCGGCAGAGAACAGCGTCAGGCTCGGGCCGAACAGGAAGAACCGTATACCCCGCTCCGTGTAGTGGCGCAGGATGGATGCCATGATGCTGAACGGCGGATTGTCCACCACACAGCACCCCTCCGGATAGGCTTCTTCCGTATAGTCACCGCCCGGCCAAAAGGGGCGCACGATGGGGGTGTCCGTGCCGATGGCACCCTCATCGCGGAGCCAACCGAGCACGGCTTCATAGACATCGGGGGGGGTAAGGCAGTCGTCCGTTGTGCGCTTCGGCTTGAACTTATTCACGAAGGCCTCGTAGTCCTCATGTGCTTCCTTTGCGCTCCGGCCCTTGATTTTTAATGGATGCATGGTCTGTATGTTTGATGGTTTGTGAGGCAAAGGTAGGCCATGCTCCCTCCCCGCCGAAAGACACAAAAAACGAGGTTAACCTCATTCGGCGATGAAGTTAACCTCGTTGGCCATTGAAGTCAATCTCATCCACCGATGAAGTTAACTTCATTTTTTCAGTTCCTGCGTCACCCCATGTGGGTCAGGCGGATGCGCTCGCGGTTGAACCACTCCTGCAGCGCAGCCTTGCGGGCGGCCTGTTCCTGGCTGAACTGGCGGTAGGCATCCTCCGCCTCCTGTTCGGCCTGCATGTCCTCCGCCACCAGTCGGCGGTACTCATGGCGCAGATCCGCGATGCGGTGCTGCAGCTCTGCCTTGCGCCAGTAGTTGGCGGCCTTCGTCTCGTGCACGCGTCGCAGCGCGTTCAGCTCGGCCGCGCCCTCCGCACGCAGCTCCTGCATCCGCTGGCGGAAGAGCAGGTCCAGCTCCAGCACGGAAGCGGGATGAAGGGTGGATGACTGTTGGTTGGTCTCGGGATTGGGATTGTTAGTGATCATTGTTTATAGACTTTAAGACACGGAAAGAAAAAGAGTTCCGTTACCCTCTGTCTATCACCTTATGATCACCGAAGGCTGCGGGTGCATTGACACTCCGCGAGGGACGGAACTTTATCTGTTTATGCGCCACAGGGCGTACCACCTTCCGGGGTACACTCTGGGCCGTATGGGATGCACTGATGCACGAATCCCTTTCGGAATCCTTGCGGGGCGTCGCGCCTTCGATGTATGTTAAGATAGATAGACACCGCAAAGGTGGCACTTTCCTTCGGGATGGCCAAGCCTTTCGGCAGATATTTCTGCCCGAAGCAGAGAATTTCCCTTTTTATGCTTACCTTTGCGGTGGAAACAAACGTCAGACTTCATGAAAGAAGAATTCGGCAAATGGCTGATGGACATCGCCAAGTATGTGGCCACAGCCGTACTCCTGACCACCATATTCGGAGTCATGGAGCAGAAATGGCTCATCTGTGCCATAGCGAGCGTAGTGATATTGACAACATTGGGAATGGGCCTTTGGCTCGTCCGTAAAAAGAAGGAGGACCAAGTATGAACTTATTCGGATTCATCTGGATGTGCACACTGCTTATACTCATCGCCATCGTAGGCTTTGTGTATTTCACCATTCAGGACCGCAAGGAAGCCAAGCGCAACGCCCAGCAGCACTGAGCAGGACTGGCGCACGAGCACACATCCGCCCTTCGGCATTCACCGTGAATGTCCGAGGGGCGGATTTCTTTGTCCGATAGGCGGTCTTCCGTGTCCGCCTATCCCCGTTCGCGCTCCGTCAGCGAGTCGAAAGCCCCGCTGAAGCGGTCGCCCAGGATGGAGGCCAGATGCGATTTGAGAATCTCTACCGAGATGTACCACGACTTGTTGAACCACGGACGGCGCTCACGGGCCTTGCCCAGGTGGTGCTCGTGGCGGTAGCCCGCGCCAAGGAATTCGAGGTCGCCCCCGTTGCCGTGGCGGTAACCGTTGCCCACGCCCAAGTCCACGTAGATGCCGTATTCCAGAAACCGGAAGGCCATGTCCGCCCGCGCATCGCCCAGCGAGAGCTGCCCCTCCTGCACCGACCGACGCAGCGCACCCGTGTCGTGCACGCCCAGCAGGTCCAGGCGGTCACGCCATATTTCCACCATCTTGTCGCGCCATGCCTCGACGTAGGGAGCCATTTCGGCCGAGCGTCCCCGCTGGTTCCTTGCGTCAGCCATCGTCGTCCTCCTTCCATTCGCCAGAGTTGTAGGACAGCTCCACCGGCTCGTCCATCGAGACCATGAAGTACAGGCCCGTGCAGCCGTTGAGGAAGGTGCCACCCAGCTCGTTCGAGCGGATGTCGGCCGTGTTGAGGTAGAGCAGACGGTCCTGCAGCCGCACACTGTCATGGATAAACCGGCTCTGCAGCTGGCGCAGTACCTCGCGGCACTGCCCGAGCTTCAGGGCATAGTCCGCCCGGTCGCCGTACGCATAGCGCATGAGGATGAACACCGTGAACACCCTCCGCTTGAACCATCCGCCCGAGACCGTGAACGTAGACTCCGAGCACACGTCCGACGTGCACAGGAAATTGGCCACCGACTGGTACTGCTCCAGCATCCCCTCCACATAGTTGATGCCCGAGCAGGTGGTCGGCACGAAGCCCAGCCGCTGCGCCAGCTTGTTCTGCCGGCAGAGGCCCTCCATGTATGAGATGAAATCAAACATTTTTGTTTCCGAGTTTACAGTCCGACGTTTCACTTCTTCATCCTTTCCTCCATTTCCCTCGCCTCGCGGGCCTTCGCGTCCAGCTCCGTCAGCGCATCCAGCGTGTCGGCCTGCAGCACGGCCCCCTGCTTCGTGATGTCGCCTCCCGTCAGTGCCCGGATTTCCGCATTCATCACCTCCAGCATGTTTGGCGGCTCGCCACCTTCAGCCGAAGGGCGGAACAGATCCGGGAACCGCCGTGCATACTCCGCCTTCAGCCCCACCATCCACAGCAGCAGCCAGTAGCGCTCGTGCGCCAGCAGCCGGCGGCAGCGGGGATAGAGCAGGCTGCCCAAGGCCTCCAGCGCTTCCACGTTCTGCGAGAGCAGGTAGCCCTGGTAGTAGTTTTCCATGGAGAGATAGGTGCGGAACGGGCAGCCGTGCAGGTCGCCAGCCCACTCCGCCGCGCGTCCGCTCACCTTCGGCAGCATGATGATGCCCTCAGGCCCGCGCTCCAGCCAGTCGAGCAGCGGCAGGTGCTGCGCGATGTCCATCGGGCGCAGGCGCGCCAGCGGGTAGCGCTGCAGCCTCGCCAGCCGGATGAAGAACACCGTCTTCACCTCCTCCGTGGCCCACTGTCCGCTGCTCATGATGCGGCACACATACTCCATCTGTGCAGCCGTCAGCGCCTGCCACGACAGCGGCACATTCACCTTCACGCCTGTGGCGGATTCATCCGAAGAAGAAGCATGCGTCGTCCTGTTCATTCTCATAACGTTGAAAATTTTGCGCCTCGGCCGTACGTGAACCGGCATATTCCGGCAGCTCCGAAGCATGGGTTTGTATGGTGTCGAGCAGTGCGCGCATCATGCCCGCACGCAGCGCAGCAGCCTGCTTGTCGCGGCGTACCAGCACGGCCAGCACTTCACGCACCCGGTCGGCAAGCTGCCCACGGAAGGGAGTGCGGCCATCCGTCTGCCATTGCTCCTGCACCAAAGCATCGTAGAGCTCGGGCGAAATCACCGCCTTCACTTCCTGCTCCGCCATGAAGAGGTCGGGCTGCAGGGCCTCGCGCTCTTCCTCGTAGACATCCGCACCCTGCTCCGTGCGGATGCCGAGATGACGCATCAGCGTGGCGTTCCACAGCAGCGACCGCACCGTCAGCTGCGGATAGGCCAGCAGCCGTTTGGCGGCAAGGGCCGTGAGCACGTTGTCCTCCCATCGGTTGGCATCGCGTCTCAGACTCTCGCGGAGTGCTTGCACACGGTCACGGCTGGCCGGAGCCGTGTTCTGGTTGCTCACGATGCCGAATCCCGTAGGAGTCAGCACGAGGTCGAGGTGAGGCACGGCCTCGTAGGCTGCACGCAGGCAGACGGCCCTGACGAGCACCGTCCACCCGTTGAAGTCCTCGTCGGCATCCGCCTTCACCAAGTCGCCCCACCGGTCAATCTGCGCTCCGATGAAGCCCGTCATCTTGCGGAACACCTCGTCGGTGGGGCTGCGGAAGGCCGGCACGTAGCGCTCGAATTGCGCTTGGGTAATGTCCAGTTCCATCGTCATTCCTCCTTTCCGTTTTCGTTCGGGTTCACCTTCTTCGCATCCTTGTGCTCGTCCAGCGTGGTCAGCTGGATCATCGGCACCGTGGGCACGATGTCCGTCCAGCCGTTGAACCAGCACACCACGTTCAAGGGCAGCAGGAGCAGGTCGTGGAAGGCAATCTCCAGTGCCTGCTTCATCACGAAAAGCTCGCGCTTGTCCGAGCCCGAATTGTTCGTCTGGCTCTTGCCCGGCACCGCGCCCACCAGGTTCGGGTGCACGTTGTCCGCATAGCAGATGGTGTTGGCAGCCGCCTGCACGTCCTCGTTCCAGTCGCCGCCTTCCTTCTGCCCCTCGATGTTCACGATGCGTATGTCACGCACCTCGTGGCCGTCAGGGTTCACGTAGTAGCCGCTAATCCATGCCTTGCCCGAGTTTTCCACACCGCACACGAACTTCTTGATGTTCTCCCTCTCCTTCTTCACGCGCTCCTGCATCTTCACCGGGTCGGTGATGTTCTCCTCCAGGCAGATGCGCTCCCAGTACGACCGCTCGATCTCGATCTGGTACTTCACGCTCGTCGTGTTGCGCAGCTTGGCGCGTTTGCCCGTGGAGATGAGCCGCTTCTCGTCGTACGAGCCGCCCCTCAGCACCGCGCTCCAGTATGGCACCGGGTAGTACTGGCAGCCCGCCGTGGGGAAACGCATCACCATGGCAAACTTTCGGGTTCGGGTTGGCGTGCCTCCCGTAGGCTCGTGCGTGTCGGGATCGATGGCCATGCGTCGGCACAGGTCGCCGTAGGGGTCCGTTTGGCTCAGCAGCTCGATGCGCTCCACGCCCGAGAGTCCCTCCTGGTAGTCCTGCCAGTTGGCGTAGTAGATGTGGTTGATGCGTCCGCGGCGGTCGGCCTTCTCCAGCCGGGTGTAGCAGGCCTCCTTGTGCACGATGCGGTTGATGCGCCGTCCGTCGCGGCTGAGGATCACCACGCACACCGTGAAGTAGAAGTACTTCATGTCCGTCATCTGGTCGAGCAGGTAGCGGGGCATGCACTGGCGGCGCATCCACGAGAGCACCTCCGCATCGGTGGTCGGCTGCTTGGTGCGGCTGTCGTTCATCTGGAGTCCCGCCCCGTAGCACGTCAGCACGTTGAAGAGCTTGTTCTGGCTCGTCACCTCGTCACCGCCCACCAGACGGATGAGGTCGTAGGGCAACTGGTTGTCCGAGCCGAAAGGCACGTACAGCTCCCCCTCGTAGCCCGGCACGGGGCGTGCATCGATGGAGCCTCCCGGTGTGTCGAACACCGAGGTCGTGTCCTGCACCTCCTGCATCACGGCCGCAAAGCCCGTCTGCGGGATGTCGAACACCTCGGTTGGCGTATGGTTGAAGTGGATAGTAGGTTTGTCCATGTTTGGGATGGGGTTTTACCAATATATTTTCAGATCGTCAATCTCGAAGAGCGTCACGTCGCGGAATTCACGCAGGAGTCCCGACATGGGGAGTCTCACCTTGTGCGTGCCCCGGCGCTTCCATCCTCCCACGCAGGTGGCCCCCTCGTAGGTCAGGATGTCGCCCGTGGAGAGTTTACACAGGCGCAGCCGGTGCGGTCGCTTGTCCTCCAGCAGGCGGAGAGCGTCCTTCAGATGGATGGTGGTCAGTTTCATCGGCCTATAGGATTTTTATCGGAATCCGTCTTTTAGCTAAAAGACCAAAAGTCTTTACCTAAAAGAACTTTCTCTTTTAGCTAAAGGACGGCGGCATTAGTCGAAAGTCGTATCGAATGTACTGTCGAACGTTCGCACAGGGATGGCAGGCTTGAAGGTGATGCCTTCGGAAGCTTCGCGCCAAGTGAGCGATCCCGAAGGTGCTTCCGTCAGCAGATTGCTGGACTTGTAGTCGCACTCCGTCAGCGTCAGTGGCGTGCCATCGTCCATGCGCCAAACCTTGAGCGCTTGCTCAAGGTCGGAAAAGAGGAGTCGCTCGGCATCATCCATCGGGCCGGTATAAGCCTTCCACGTGGGCTGCGTCTCGATGCGGTAGTTTCGGGTGCTGCCCTGCACGCTGATGGAGGAGTAGGTGGGCTTCACTTCCTGCTCCACCTTGCCGAAGAAATAGAAGGTGTCATCCCGGTTGAAGATGTTGCGGAAGCGCAGGGCGGTGACAGGATGGAGGTCAGTGTCAGCACGGTAGATGAGGTATGCCTGCCTCCGTCTTCCCACCCTGGCGGTGTAGCTCACCAGCGAGCAATTGTCTTGGGGAGCCTTGAGCAATCGGGGCGATACGTCAGCCGTGGCGATGTCGCCGTCATCCGTGCCGCTGATGGTCTGGCTGGAAGTGTAGATGGCGGGAATATCATTACCCATCCATATGGCCTCTATGCTGACCTTGGGGTCGGTGCCTTCCACGATCCACGCCAGCGTTTCGCTTCCGTCCATGGGCACGCGCTTCGTGTGGCCCGATGAGAGCGTGAGGAAAATCTCCTTCTGAATGTCTTGGGCCGTCCTGTTCAATATTTCCCGGCAGGGCAGCACCGACGTTTCGGCCACATTCTCTCCGTCCAGAAAAATGGTCAGCACGGGCATGCTTCCTTCGATGGCATCGTTGATCAGACTGGCCATTTCATAGAGAGCAGCCACGGAATCCGAATCGGGAGTGAGCGTCACATCAAGCAGCTCTTTGTCCTCCAGCGTAATCCGGACACGGAAGTCTTCCTTGGAAGAGAAGAACAGCATGTCCAGCTCATGGGGAAACGCCACGGATGGAAGGTTTGCGTATAGTGTAGCCATAAATGCAGGAAATCGTTAGAAGATACGGTAATAAGCACCCAAGCCGGCATAAGGCTGGATGCCCTTGGGAGTGATGCCCACACCGCCTTGGATGCCGATACCCCAGCGTCGGGGAGCTTTCGCTGGCACCGTGCGCGTCACCGTGATGGTGCGTGGATACACCGCGATGCTGTCCAGCCGTACGTCGATGCCACTCACCACCGCCCTGTACGCTGAATCTGCATATACCTTGCGCTCCATGGGGAGCAACACGGTGGCCGAATCCTCGGCCACGGCAGCGAGAGTGTCCGTCCGGGCGGTGCTGTGCGGAGTTTTCCACACACGGGGTGCACGCACCTCCACCCATCCCAGCACCACCGAATCACGCACGGCAGGCTGGGCAATGAAGATGGTGTCCGTCACCGTGTCGCGCACCACATCGGGCCATGGAGTGCCGTCCCTTTCACCCGCGCACTGCCGCAGACCTGTAGCCGCCAACACGAATACCAGCAGCCCAGCGCACACCGCCAGGCTCAGCTGAAAGCATGTAGCAAAATTCTCCTTCATAGCTCAGCGTATTCCTTGTCCGCATCGAAGCTCGGGCAGGCCTTCCCCTTGTTGAAGTGCCTGTGCCCCACGATGCGGGCTTGTGGATATTTCCGTTTCAGGCGCTTCAGCAGTGCCAGCAGACCGGCCTTCTGGCGCACCGTGCGGGTATCCTTGGGGGTGCGTCCGTCAGCCGCGAGGCCGCCCACGTAGCACACACCGAGGCTCATGCCGTTGTAGCCGGAGCAGTGTGCCCCCACCTTGGTCTCGGGCCTTCCGGTCTCCACCCTGCCGTCCAGACATACCAGGAAATGGTAGCCGATGCCGTCCCAGCCTTGGGCCTTGTGCCATCGGTCCACATCCTTGGCCCGGAAGTCCATGCCTTCGGCCGTGGCCGTGCAGTGGACGATGATGTACCTGATTTTCTTTGGATCTAAAGTAGCCATGTCATTCGGATTATAATCGTGAGTAATGTCAGCACAAACGGCAGCAGCACCGTGGCCACCGCATCCAGCACGTCGAACACCGAGCCGTGCTGGCGGTCTGTGTATTCCTTTGTCACCGCAGCCGTCATCGCCGTCAGCAGTGCCATGAGCATGGCCTCGCATACCGTCAGCCCGACGAGCAGGCCGAAGGCCAGCACCGCCAGCCAGATGCACAGTCCCAGACCGATGTGCTTCGGGCGGTTGGAAAGCATGAACCACGGCTTCATCCTTCACCTCCTTTCCTCATCGGAGTGTCCTCCTTCTTCGTACCCTGGAGCTGCTGCAGCACCGACGTCTTCAGCTCCGAGAATTTGCTCTGCACATAGATGCTCACGCCGAAGATGCTTCCGGCATAGATCAGGCACTGGGCAAAGAACCACAGCACCGAGTCGCTGATTTCTCCCACGGGCGGCACGCAGAATCCCGCCACCGACAGGCACACACCCGCCAGCAGCATCGCCAGTGCCGACCACACCTGATAGCTCGTCCTTGTTTCTTTCGTCATTGTTCTATTTCGCTTTGATTATGGTGCAAAGGTAGTGCGCACACCGCGCACCCGAAAAGACACAGAAACGGCCCGCCTTCATCGTGGCGGGCCGTTATGGAAAAAATATTGGGGCACGCAGCGGAAATGCGCGTACCCCAATCTCGGTT
>DAIRWG010000046.1:0-17028 GCA_036802405.1 Alloprevotella sp. | reverse complement strand
CTCAACTGCAAGCACGGACTTGAGCGAAACCAGCTCATGGCTGAACGTGAAGCGGCGCAGACGGCCGAGCGCAACAAGGAGAAGAATGCGAAGGCCGCGAAGTTGTTTGCGGATGGCAAGATGGAGGAAGATGCATACAACGACTATGTAGCCAAGCACCCGGAGGATTCGGCGGTGATTCTTGAGAAACTCCGCCGGAAACGTGATTATTCCGGCCTTACGGACATCTTCAATCCGAAGAACAAAATGGGGGCATACCTAAAGCATGCTTCGTGATGGAATTGCGAAAATACGGATATCCAGGCATGCGGAGGGCTTGGCTCTCCACATGCCTGGATATACAATTTCATCCCTAACTGGGTAAGTCGTACGAAGAGTTTGTCACGTTCCTTTTCCCATCCCCTTTTTTTGACTATACAAATTTCTAGGCTGCTTACTTCACAACCACCTCATCTGTGAACACCCATCCGCCGAAGTCTGACGGCAATGCCTGCACCCGGATGTAGCGCGCTTTCGTGGCATGTCCGTTCCAGGCATAGGTGCGGATGTCGGGCTGGATGGTCTTTTCCGATTTTTCGCGATGGTTGTACACCTCTGTGAAGTGTTCCCCATCGGTGCTGAGCTGCACGATGAAGGCAGAGGGATAGAAAATCTCAGGTCCGCAGGCTTGCATGAAGTCGGCACTCACGTGCTTCACCGTTTCCACTTTGCCCAAATCGATGGTTACATCGAAACGTTTGCCCTTGATAAACCCTTGCCACCGCCCGTCGTTGTTGGCCCATCCGCCGCGTTTGCCATCGGTCAACGATGTTTCTCCTTCGGCGGGGTAGTACTCGTGGAAGGGCAGGTTGTAGGTGACTTTTGCACCCACGGCTTTGTGCATGACGGGGGTGGTTCGCTCCTTGCGTTCCCCCTTTTCATGCCCCAAGTCGAAAGCGTTCACATGATCCTCCGTGCGGAGACGCTTCACTTCAGCCAAGGCACGTTGGCGAAATTCCTGGAAGTCCTTGCGGGCTGTGCCGTTCCATCCGATTTCGGCCAAGGCCAGTGCACGAGGGTAGAGCATGTATTCCGCGTGTTCGGGTGTGGGCACATATTCCGTCCAAAGGTTGCCTTGCACGCCTCGGATGTGCGATTTCTCTTCGGGTGAAAGTCCTTCACCTGGAACGTAACCATACACTTTCTCCAAGGTCAGATAGCCCCCGATGGCTTCGGGCTGTGTGGGCGGTGCGTCTTGATAGCTGTCGAGGTAGCAATAGGCACCCGGCGAGAGCACCACATCGTAGCCGTGGCGGATGGCCTCGCCGGCCTTGTCCACTCCGCGCCACACCATCACGGTGGTGTTGCGGTTGAGGTTTCCGGCAATCACTTCATCCCATCCCACGAGCTGCCGGCCGTTTTGCTCAAGAAATTTGCCCATGTGGCTGATGAGGTGAGCCTGAAGCCCGTCCACGCTTTCCAGCCCGAGTTCCTTCATCTTGTGTTGACACAGGGGACATGAGGACCACGATGCCTTTCCGGCCTCGTCGCCGCCCACGTGGATGTCGGTGGAGGGGAATACGTCCATCACCTCTTTCAACACATTTTCCAGAAAGTCGTAAGTGGCCACGCTGCCCGGACAGAAATCGGCCTGCTTGTAGGGAACGTGGGTGCACGACAATTCGGGATAGGCTGTGAGCACTTCCTCTGAGTGGGCAGGCATTTCTATTTCGGGCACGATGGTGATGCCACGTTCGGCCGCGTAGCTGACGAGGTCGCGCAGCTCCTCTTGGGTGTAATAGCCACCGTAGGCTCCGACGGAATATTCTGGTGCATAATGGCGCTTGCCATCGTTCCACCAGGTTTTCCAGGAAGCGTCAGTGCGCCACGCAGCAAAGTTTGTGAGGCGGGGGTAGCGTTTGATTTCCATGCGCCATCCGGCTGCATCGGTCAGATGGAGGTGCAGACGGTTGAACTTGTAGTGGGACAGCACATCCACCTGCTTTTTCAAGAACGACAGCGGGAAGAAATGGCGCGACACATCGAGCATCACGCCCCGCCATCGGTAGGCAGGTACGTCGCTGATGTCGGTGCAGGCCACGCGCCCTTCGCCGTCAGTCAGCTGGCGCAAGGTTTGAGCAGCGTGCAGAAATCCTTCGCTGCCAGCGGCCTTTACGAGAAGTGTGTCGGGCGTGATGTGCAGCTTGTAAGCCTCAGGATGCATCTTCGCATTTGGACGAAGGGGTTGAAGCAGCACCACGCGTGAAGCGTCTGCCGATGTGGATGGGCTTTCGAGGATGGGCTTCATGAAGGGGTTGTCGGCCTGAACGCCCGCTTCGTTTACGAGTCGGAACGGACGGTCGAGCCTGAAATGCCCTTTCGCCCAAGTCACGTGCTGGGGCATGGGCAATAAGGTCTGGGCGGTGAGAAAGGGAGATGCTGTGGCCAGTGCAGCGCACAGCGCTATGCGTGTTGCAATGTGCTTGGAGTGTGGCATATGCTCGAGTGCAAGGTTGGTGAAGGGATGTTTTTAATAATTCGGAGTGAAATGGTGAGTTCCTGACAATCCTCTCCTTTCCGTCTGTACACGGAAGAGGATGAATCATGAGGCTCAGCCATGGCAAAGTTACGTATTTTTGCTGAGATGTGCCAACGAAAGCTTCACAAGGTTTCGTTGGGAAGTATGGGGCAATGGCAATCGGATGGGGGGCGTTCGTAGGAGGCTCATTCGAACTCATCATTTTTTGCATGGAATTTCTAAGTTTGCATGGCAAAAAGTTGTAATTTTGCCTTAACAATTCGGCCGGTCGGTTCTAAATGCTTGGCTGGCTTCTTTACTTCAAATTCTAAAATCAAAAACATATGAATGCGTCTGAACAGACCCTGCAACAAATCAAACGCGCTTTGCGTAAAGCTGCCTCAAAGTTTCCTTCCGATGCAGAATGCTTCCCGCTCACTGACTTGCTTTTGCAGGTGAAGCAGGAGAGTGGCGAACTGCTCGTTTACGATGATGACGACCGTGAACTCACGCGCTGCGTGGTGGAAGAATGGATTGACAACAAGGACGAAAACTTTTATGCAGCCATTCAACCGGTGCTTAAGCAGGCCATCAGCGAACTGCGCGATGTGACGGAGCACGTGGCTGTGCTCAAGCCTTACTCCTATGTACTCATTGGCGAAGACAAGGAAACCATAGCCGATCTTTACTTGGTGGACGACGACACCATTGTGATCAGTGGCGAACTGATGAAAGGCCTCAGCGAAGATCTGGATCATTTTTGGGAAGAACTTTCGAACGAAACGCAAATCTGAAGCAAAAGTTGAATGGGCCATTTGCTTGCAAGCAGGTGCTCGCTTCAATAATCTCAATTCTCCATGTTATCATTTACGATCAGCCTGGTGGCTTTGCTGCTGGGCTATCTCATTTATGGCCGGATAGTGGAGCGCATTTTTGCTCCCGATGACCGTCCGACTCCAGCCGAGACAATGGCCGATGGCGTAGACTTTGTGCCTATGTCGCGATGGAAAATCTTCATGATCCAGTTTCTCAACATCGCGGGAACCGGCCCCATTTTTGGTGCCATCATGGGGGCAAAGTTTGGGCCGTCATCCTATCTTTGGATTGTGTTGGGCTGCATTTTTGGCGGTGGCGTTCACGACTATATGACCGGCATGCTCTCCACCCGCAATGGTGGACAGGGGTTGCCCGAACTGGTGGGCAAGTATCTGGGACATCGCACGCGGGCTGTCACACTCGCCTTCACCGTGCTTCTCCTGCTTTTTGTGGGCGTCGTGTTCGTCTACAGTCCAGCCCAGTTGCTCACCTTCTATGGAGGTAGCATCGTCATGTGGATTCTGCTCATCTTTGCCTACTACCTATTGGCCACCATGCTGCCCATCGACAAGATTATCGGCAAGGTTTATCCCCTTTTTGCCTGTTCGCTGCTCTTCATGGCAGCCGCATTGATGGTTTGCCTCTATGTAAAGATGCCCCATATTCCCGAAGTGTGGTATGGATTGGGCAATATGGCCAAGGCCGCTCATCCTGAATTCACCGACAACATCTTTCCCTGCCTCTTCATCACCATCGCCTGTGGTGCCTTGAGTGGTTTCCATGCCACGCAGAGTCCGCTGATGGCTCGCTGCATCCGTAGCGAACGATGGGGGCGCCCCGTGTTCTATGGTGCCATGATCACTGAAGGCGTGGTGGCATTGGTGTGGGCAGCCGTGTCGTCGTGGTTCTTCTATGCACAGCCTGTGCCCGGCTATGAGCTGTTGGGGCAATCGTCTGTGGGATTCTTGGCTTCCGCTCCGCAAGTGGTGCAGTATGTGTGCAACGGATGGCTCGGTGCCTTGGGTGGCGTGTTGGCTGTGCTGGGTGTAGTGGCAGCCCCGATCACTTCGGGCGACACCGCTTTTCGTTCGGTTCGCCTCATCCTTGCTGATGCATTCCATTTGCCTCAGGTGCACAAACGGCAACGGCTGTTGGTGAGCATTCCTGTTTTTGCCGTGGCCATTGCGCTGCTGCTTTGGCAGTGCGGCAATGCCAATGGCTTCAACGTCATTTGGCAGTATTTTGGATGGTCCAACCAGACGCTTTCCGTGTTTACACTGTGGATGGCTACTGCTTTCTTGGTGCAGCAGGGCAAGTGCTATTGGCTTACCCTTGTTCCGGCACTCTTCATGACCTGTGTGTGCTCCACTTATTTCTTTGTATCGGGACAGATGCTTCATCTCTCCGGCTCTGTGGGGTATCCGCTTGGAGGAGTGGTTACGCTCATAGCTGCTTGCTGGTTCTTTCGCTGGTTGCATAGGCGTAGGGCCAATGGTCAGCAATGAGAATGTTTTTCAAAATCAAAGAAATCCGAATATGAATTTTAAAGAATTGTCTGTTCATAGGTTTTCAGCTCGCAAGTTTACGGAAGAAGCGGTGTCGGAAGCCGACCTTGACTATGTGATGGAATGTGTGCGCATGGCTCCTTCGGCCGTCAACAAGCAACCCTGGAAATTCTTGGTGGTGCAGAGTGAGGCTGCCAAGCAACGTGTGCGCCAGGCCTACGACCGACCGTGGTTTGCTACGGCTCCGCTCTATGTGGTATGCCTCAAGAGCCTGTCCGAAGGGTGGATCCGCCCTTGCGACGGCAAGGCACATGCCGACATCGATGTGGCCATTGCCACCGAGCATTTATGTTTGGCTGCTGCGGAGCGCGGACTCGGGTCATGCTGGGTGTGCAATTTCGATGCGACTATTCTTCGTCAGGCTTTCCCTGACGAAGATGGCTTTGAGGCGGTAGCCATCGTGCCTCTGGGGCACTTGGCTGCCGATTGTCCGCATGGCGAGAAGAAGCGCAAGCCGCTGTCCGATATCGTGCAGTATGTATAATCCTATCCCAAACACCCCGTAAGTCAAATGAACGATTGGAAAGATGCATTGAGTGCTCTCACAGGTGTGCCGGTGCCGGAAACGGAAACAATGCAGTGCAAACGCCCTGAAGGGGCGAAGGACGTGTCACGTAAGAAGCGCAGCGGCGTGGTCTATTCAACGGATGCCCACTATGCCTATGAGTCAACAGAGGAAGACGAACAGACCACGTTGCCGGCCAACCGCCAGCCACTTCGGGTGAGCATGGAACGAGCCGGGCGAGCAGGAAAGACCGTAACACTGGTGCGCGGGTTCGTAGGTTCCACTGCCGACTTGCAAACGCTTTGCCGACTGCTCAAACAACGCTGCGGAGTGGGCGGATCGGCCAAAGATGGTGAAATGGTGATTCAAGGCGATCATCGGCAGAAGGTGGTCGATGTGCTTCGAAAGGAAGGTTACACGCAAGTGAAAGGTTAAGGTCGCTTGTATGGCTTATTCGCAATTATTGTGTCACTCCCCAAAGTCTCAAACTGAGACTTTGGGGAGTGTCTGTTTTTAGGATTTCATGGCTCTGCAATGAATCGTGTGGACTAAAAAATGGATTTGCTATTTTGACGAATGATGTTCTGTCGGGTCATATAGGTAGAACTACGAAACAAAAGAACTATGAGCAAGAATGAAAGCCAGTGATCTTGAAATCATCAGAATCGTGCAGCATAACCCCGAAAGCGGGTTCCGCATTTTGATGAAAGAAAAGTGGGAGTCCGTTTATTGGCATATCCGCCGCTTGGTGATTCATCATGAGGATGCACAGGATGCCACGCAGGAAACGTTCATCCGCGTGTTCCGTGCCATCGGCAAGTTTAAAGGGGATAGCTCCTTGAATGTATGGATTTACCGTATTGCCACCAATGAAGCGTTACGTCTGATTGAGAAACGGCGCAATTCTGACATTTCCATCGTTGATGACGAATCCCCAGAAGCTCAAATGCTTGCGGATGAGGAATATGTGGATTTCGCAGATTTGGAAGCCGTAAAACTTCAGAACGCGATTCTCACTCTCCCGAGAAAACAGCAGTTGGCGTTTAATATGCGATACTACGATGAAATGGAGTATGAGGATATAGCCCGAATAATCGGTTCAACCTCATCAAGCGTGAAAGCGAGTTACCATATCGCCAAGGAGAAAATTATCAAATACATGAAGATGTAAATCCACCGGTAATGACACAAATAGATGAATTAGAACATGTAGGCAAACGTATGCCCTACACGATGCCGCCCGAGTGTTACAATGAAATGGAAGCGAAGGTGTTAGCCGCGTTGAAGAGTGATGCGCGCAACAATAGAAAGCGAAAGATCATTCGTGTAACCACGCTGACAACTGTGGCTGCTGCTGTTGTTGCCTTGCTTTTGGTGGTTGCTCCGGCCATGAAGGTGCAGCACGATTCGCTGGATCAGATTGACGTTGCTTATGCTCAGCTTAGTGATGCAGACAAAAACTATCTAACGGAAGTATATCAAGAGGACATTTTTCTAAATCAAGAACAAGAATAGTGACTTATGAAACAATTACTCAAACCTCTTCTGATTGTCATGATGTTCATGGCAAGCGGAATGCTGGCCGTGGCACAGATCGGCAGCGGTCATGAACTTACACGCGAAGATTTGGCCGCCAAACAAGCACGTTACATTGCTCGTGAACTTGCGCTTGAAGCCCCAGTCGCACATCAGTACGTGGAAACCTATTGCAGTTTCCAACGCGATTTGTGGAAGCTTGGTCCACGAAAAGGGCTGACCACGGGGCAACGTCTTGATCGCAGCCAGCGGATTCTAAACTTGCGTAAGAAGTACAACAAATTGTACAGCCGTTTCTTGACAGAACCGCAGCTTGACAAGGCCTATAAACTCGAAAAGCGATTGTTGAACAGAATGGCCAAGAACAGGAATAAGGAAAACCAGCATAGAAGAAAATGAAAATGAGTGCAAAAGGGTGCTTGGCATTGTGCCTGACATTTGTCAGTATGCTTTGTGGCATAGCGGAGGGGCGGGCTGATAATGCCCTCACCTTTGAAAGCTGCAAAATCCAGTATGCTGGAATTGAAATGCCTTACAGGGTAGCACATGTCGGCGGAACGGGTAATACTTCGCTTGTTGTGTACCTTCATGGTGGTTCAAGCAAAGGGAATGACAACGAGAAGCCGTTGAACGAGCCCGCTACCGACAGTCTCTCTCGCTTTCTTGAATCGCGACACATGGAGGCCATTATTCTGGTTCCACAGTGTCCAGCCGACAAGTCGTGGGGAGGGCCTATGTTGGCAGTGTTGAAATCATTGATCGACAAATATGCCGAAGGATGTACGGACTCCTATATATTTGGCGGTTCAATGGGTGGTACTGGGACATGGAGCATGTTGTCAGCCTATCCAGGTTTGTTTACTGCTGCCATGCCCGTTGCAGGGAACCCCTCGAAATGTGATGCCGACCATGTGGCCCAAACACCGGTGTTTACGGTGATGGGTACGGCAGACCGTATTATGAATGTGGAAGAGACGTCTGATTTCGTTGATCAGCTTCATGCCCATCAAGGCATAGCCGAGTTTGAGGTGGAAGAAGGGTGGACGCACGAGATGACTTGCATTCAAAGCTATACGACACGACGGCTTGACTGGGTGTTCAGCCATAGACGAAATCCTTCATCCATTGAGAAAGCAACGATGGGCGGTTCGGAAAGACGTGTGGTAGGTTACTATTCGTTTGATGGTAAGGCTCTGTCAGAACCGCCAATCAAAGGTGCTTATATCGTGCGATATGCTGGAAACTGCGGTGAGTATTCCACACTGAAAAAGATGAAATAGGAACGCAAAATGCATGTTTCTGCAAGCAGCGGAAGACTCGTTGTTCATCCCCCTTCGTATGGATGCTCAGCGAGTCTTTCATTTTCTTCCAAATGGCGTGTGGCTGGCTTTTCCAAAACCATTTATGCTTGACTATAAAACGGATGAAACCCAACTCCACAGACAAGTTGGGCTTCATCCGTTCAAATGGGCCGGAATCGGCATTATTTCAGCGGAGGCAGTTCGATTACCATGCCTTCTTTCACATTGTTGGCATTTTTCAGATGGTTAATCTGGATGATTCTGCCGACATATGCTTCAGATCCGTATTGACGGCGTACGATGCGTGTCAAGTTCTCGCCTTTCTTCACTTTGTGGTAAACCGTTTCGGACTTCTTGGCTTTCGCATCGCCGTTGGTTGTTGGTTGAGCTGTCTGTGTGGCATTCTCAGCAGATTTAGACTGGGGCATGGGAGCCGTTTGTGGCGCTGGTTTTGCCGAAGTGTCTGGTTGCACGGGATGAGTCGCTTGAGTGGCGGCTGCCTGGGAGTGCTGTTCCTGCTTCGCTGGGCTGATGGGCATTGTTTGCAAAGGGGCTGCCTGTTGGGGGTGTTGTGTGGGGGCCGGCTCTTCATCGAAGAAGCAGTTGGGGCATAGCATTCGGAAATAGCCCACGAAATAACAGCCCACCATCAGCAGCAGTCCACAAAGCGTGAGTGTGGCAATTTTCCATCCGTTTCGCTTGCGTCGTGAAGGTACTTCCTGATAGGTGTAGCCTAAGCTTCCGTTCATGGTTGGCGGCATACTGCCTGCTTGGTTTATGGGGTGGGGGGCACTGACTTCGATGTCGTCCATTTCTGCATCCATGCCGTTAGTCGTTTGCGCTTCCTGCATGTCTGTTTCTTGAATGGGGGCAGGAGATGTTCCGTTGGATGGTTCGCTGGCTTCCGAACGCTCTTCCTGAGCATCGCTTTGAGAGGGTTGGTTGGACCGCGAAGCTGGTGTCGTTGCCGTTGGCGCCTTCACCCCGTTGGCGGGAGTGGATACATGTTCGTTTCCTGAAGATATGGGGATGATGTCTGTAGTTGCAGATGAGGGGGCTTTCCCTTCTTCCTTTCTGTTGTCAGGAGTGGGTTCTGTTGTTTTCTCCCTTTGCTCCTCTGTGCTGCTTTCCGGCAAAGGAATAGGTGGAGTGGGTGTCGCGTTGGAACCGTCCATTGAGGGCTTGCTTTGCTCCAATGTGGCAGATGCTTGAGGCTCGCTCTCCTTTTCTTCTTTTGCCTCTTCCTTCTCGCTTGAGTTTACTCTAGATTCTTCAGCGGGTTCGTCAACTGCTTCCTCTTCGCCAGCGTCCTCTTCGTCAGCGTCCTCTTCTTCCTCGTAGCCTTCCAATTCCGCGGTGCTGAGTTTGTCGATTTCCTCGAATTCGCTCAAGTCCATGTCGTCACTGAGGTCTACGGTCTCGAAGTGGGCAAACGGGCGGTTGACCGTATCCTTCAATGTATTGTCGGGGGTGAATGACACCTTTGTGTGTCCGCTGATCTGGAAGCGCTCTCCCGTGTTGATGTTCACGCTTTCTCTTTCGCCCACAGCCACCAGCTTGAAGGTGCCGAGCCCCTTGATCTTGACATATTTGTCGCTGATCAGTCCGGCTTCAATCTCTTCAAAGAATCTGCGAACGAATGCATCCGTTTCAGACTTTTCGGCATCCAGCCGTTGGGCCATGAAGTCGGATAGGTCGGATGGTGATAACTTTTTCTTCATTGGTGGATTGATGGGGAAAATGTATTCTGCTTTTCAGGAAATGAATGCAGAAAACGAATGAGAAACTCTATCGTGACATGGAGGGCACAGTGCAGTCAGTTGATTTTCTCTTTCAGCACACTGCTTTGCTTGAACGACATGACGAGTTTGGGAGGAACCAGCTTCCGTTGCTTGGTGGAAGGGTTCATCACGATGCGTTCCATTTTTTTCTTCACTTCGAAGATGCCGAAGGAGGGAATGCAAAGCTGTGTTTCATCGTCCATGTGTTCGGCCATTTCCTGAACGAGCACATTGGCGTATTGCTGCACCTTCTTGGCAGGCATGCCCAGTTTGTCGGCGATGGCGTTGATAAAGTCTTTGTTGTTCACTGTGTATGTTTTAGGATCCGGCAAGTATTTCCTCATGCAGGATTGTGGAATATGCAAACTTGCTCGTGTGTCTGGCAACTCGTCCGTTTGTTTACTCGTTTTAGCCGCTCAATCGTCTACGATTTTTCCAAAGAGGTCGAATCCCTCGAAGTCGTTGATTTTGACTTGGTGGAACGAGCCGATGGGCAAGTTTTCATTTCCGCCAACGGGGATGAGTACTTCGCAGTCCACTTCCGGCGAATCGTGCTCGGTGCGTCCGATGAAGTAGTCACCTTCCTGACGGTCGATGATTACGCGGTAGGTGCGTCCTACCTTTTCGCCTGACAGTTCGGCGGCAATGCCTTCCTGCAGTGTCATGAGGCGGTCGAGCCGGTTTTCCTTCACGTCTTCGGGCACATCGTCCTCATAGTTGTTGGCGGCGTAAGTGCCTTCCTCTTCACTGTAGGCAAACGCGCCCATGCGGTCGAATCGGGCTTCACGCACAAATGCCATGAGTTCTTCGAAATCTTCTTCCGTTTCACCGGGGAATCCCACCATGAGTGTGGTGCGGATGGTGATGCCGGGCACTTCCTTCCGCAATGCCTGAATGAGATCAAGCGTTTCCAGCTTTGTGATGTGACGCTGCATGCGAGTGAGCATATGGTCAGAAATGTGCTGCAGTGCAATGTCAAGGTAGTTGCACACATTGGGGCGCTCACGCATCACGCGCAGCAAATCCATGGGGAAATGTGTGGGGTAGGCGTAATGCAGGCGAATCCATTCCACGCCAGGAATCTCGGCCATACGTTCAATGAGTTCGGGCAAGCGTTGCTCGTGGTAGAGGTCGATGCCGTAGTAGGTGAGTTCCTGGGCAATGATTTGGAATTCCTTTGTGCCTTGTGCTGCCAGTTGTTTCACCTCGTCAAGAATCTCTTCCATCGGGCGGCTTTTGTGCGGTCCGGTGATGAGCGGGATGGCGCAGTAGGCACACTTGCGGTCGCACCCTTCAGAAATCTTGATGTAGGCGTAGTGGTTGGGCGTAGAGATGACACGTTCAGTGGCAGTCACTGTGTCGTATTCGCTCTGCAGGTCGTTGAGCAGTTCCTTCCAGTTGAATTTTCCGTAGAATTTGTCCACTTCCGGAATTTCCTCTTGCAACTCTTGCATATAGCGTTCGGAGAGGCATCCCATCACAAACACGTGCTCCAGTTCGCCGGCTTCCTTCAGTTCGCACAACTCCAGAATCATGTTGATACTTTCCTCCTTAGCGGCTGCAATGAAGCCGCAAGTGTTGATGACGGCAATGTCGCCGTGCATTTCGTCGGGATTGTGGTAAACCTGAAATCCGTGTTCCTTAAACTGGTTCATCAGTTGTTCTGAGTCCACCAGGTTCTTGGAACATCCCATGGTGATGATGTCAACGTTACGCATATGGTTTCTGTTGAGTGTGTGTGCTTTGAATTGAAAAGTGTGTTATTGCGGGCTCTCTTGAGCCGTAGTCGTTTTGCCTCGTGGTGCCTGCGCTTCAGAGCTTCTGTCCTTCAAAGAGCGACTCCACGAATTCCCTGCGGTTGAATGGCTGGAGGTCGGTCATCTTTTCGCCCAGTCCGATGTATTTCACGGGCACTTTCAGTTGGTGGGAGATGCCGATGACCACGCCTCCCTTGGCCGTGCCATCAAGTTTGGTGATGGCCAGCGAGGTCACTTCTGTGGCCTTGATGAACTGCTTGGCTTGCTCGTAGGCATTTTGTCCGGTGCTTCCGTCGAGCACGAGCAACACTTCGTTGGGGGCTCCCGGCACGACTTTTTGCATCACCTTTTTGATTTTCGTTAGCTCGTTCATCAGGCCGATCTTGTTGTGCAGGCGGCCTGCCGTGTCGATGATGACCACATCGGCTCCGTTGGCCTTTGCCGAGTTGACAGTGTCGTAAGCCACACTGGCAGGATCGCTGCCCATTTGCTGCTTCACCACTGGCACACCCACGCGTTCGCCCCAAATGACGAGTTGCTCCACGGCTGCGGCACGAAACGTGTCGGCGGCACCGAGCATCACTTTCAGTCCGGCTTTCTTGAACTGGTAGGCCAGTTTGCCGATGGTAGTGGTTTTTCCCACACCGTTCACGCCAACCACCATGATGACGTAGGGCTTGGCGGCCGAATCGATGTTGAAGCCTTCGCTGTCGTCGTTGCCGCTTTGGGTGAGGAGCGCAGCGATTTCTTCCTTCAGAATGTTGTGAAGTTCCGACGTGCTGACATATTTGTCACGGGCCACGCGCTTTTCGATGCGGTTGATGATTTCGATGGTGGTGTCGGTGCCCACATCGGAAGTGATGAGAATCTCCTCCAGTTGGTCAAGGAGTTCGTCGTCGACTTTGCTCTTTCCGGCTATGGCACGGGTGATTTTGCTGAAGATGCTTTCTTTGGTCTTCTCCAGTCCAGCGTCGAGAACTTCCTTCTTCTCCTTCTTTGAGAAAATGCTAAAAAAGCCCATGTGTATTGTTCGTTTTGATTGTGTCGTTCGATGATAATGAAGCAAGTTGCCTATTTCAGCGGCTGTCTGCTTTACTGACGGATATTTTGCCCCAATTTGATTTTGCAAACTTACGTAAAATCTCTGGATTAGGCTAATAAATCGGGGGGAAAGTCATCGCTTTATGAATCAATGACTCGCCAATTTGTGCGTGGAAATGTCAGATTCTTAAAAACAAAGAAGGAGAACGCACGCTGATGTTGTGCATTCTCCTGTTTGTGTATCTATGGGCGATGGCCCTTGGGCCATATGGCCATGATAGCTCCTTTGGATGGGAAGTCGTAACGGCTTCTCAAGTGGATTAGTTCTTGAAGAAGTCCTTCACGTCCTCGTTGCGTACCATCTGCTCATCGAAGATGTAGGCGCCAGTCTTGGGGCTCTTCACCATCTTGATGACCTTGGTGTATGAACGTCCGTCGGTCTTACCTTCCTGGAGCGTTGCTACTGCTTTCTTTGCCATGGTCTAAACTGAATTATTTGATTTCCTTGTGGATGGTCATTCTCTTGAGAATGGGGTTGTACTTCTTCAACTCCAAACGCTCGGGGGTGTTCTTGCGGTTCTTCGTAGTAATGTAACGAGAAGTTCCGGGAAGACCACTTTCTTTCATTTCAGTGCATTCGAGGATCACCTGAACGCGGTTGCCTTTAGCTTTCTTTCCAGCCATTGTATTCTACAGTTTTAGCCGATTACCTTAATATTTTTCCAATCGCAATATCCTTTGGCTACAGCGCTCTGAAGAGCTGCATCCAAACCGACCTTGTTGATAAGACGGAGGCCAGCAGCGCTGATGCGGAGGCTGATCCAGCAGTCCTGTTCAACATAGTAGAATTTCTTCGTGAACAAGTTTACGTCAAACGAGCGCTTTGTGCGACGCTTCGAGTGCGAAACGTTGTTGCCAATCATGGCCTTCTTTCCTGTAATTTGACAAATCTTAGACATTGCTTTCGCTTTGTTTCTTTGTGTGAGGTGATAAATCAAGTGATTGTGGCTGCATATCCTTCGTTGTTGGGTTTCAGAAGTTGTGGTTGCGTAATCTTGGGGTGGTATCTTGATATTGACCAACCGAAGCGCAGTCATCACTTACGGGGTGCAAAATTACGAACTTTTTGTTTCTTGGCAAAACGTTGAACGGTTTTTCTTGCCAAAAAGATTGTATTTCACCGATATCCGTGCGTGCGGAGCGCATTTAGGCTTCCGTTTCGCTCTCTGTTTCGGTGTCAGTGCCTTTGATGTAGTCGAGCAGCATGTGCATGGCCACGCTGGTGGCTGAGGCCAGATTCTTGTCGCGTCCGTTGTCCTCTTCAATCATCCGGGTGACAATGCGGTCGGCATTTCCTACTGCTATCCAGATGGTGCCTACAATCACGCCTGATTTTCCGCCGTCGGGGCCGCCGGGGCCTGCATAGCCTGTGATGGCTACAGCATAGTCGGTGCCGAACATCTTGTTGGCTCCCAGCACCATCTGGCGGGCTACTTCTTCACACACGGGGGTGTTTTCTTCAATTACCTTGGCATCCACTCCCAGAAGGTTCTCTTTCACTTCGTCGGCATAGGCGATGAGTCCACCCTTGAAGTAGTTGGAACTGCCGGGAACGGCGGTGATGACGCTGGCCACGCGGCCTGAGGTGCAACTTTCGGCAGTGCAGAGTGTCTTGCACTCGCGCCACATGATTTCGTTGATTTCTTTGCTTACGAGTTTGAGGTCTAAGTCCATATTCTTTTCGTATGTATGTGGTGAGGCGTGCGGGCCTCTTGTTTTTTGATGGATGGTGCTCTACGGCAATTCCCTCCTTGGGAGTGCGTCAGAGCATTGTGCGTGAATAGGCCGGCTTGTCGATAGGGCAGAAGTCCTTGTCGAGGTATTTGAAGTATCCGGTGATGGCAATCATGGCCGCATTGTCGGTCGTGTAGGAGAACCGTGGGATGTAGATGTCCCAACCTTTCTTCTCAGCTCGTTCTTTGAAGGCGTTGCGCAGTCCCGTGTTAGCCGACACGCCGCCCGACAAGGCCACATGTTTGATGCCGGTTTGCTTGACGGCCAGATCGAGTTTCTTCATGAGGATGTCGACAATGGTGCGTTCCAGCGATGCGGCCAGATCCTCTTTGTGATGTTCGATGAAATCGGGGTCTTCCTTCAGCTGGTCGCGCAGGAAGTAGAGGAAGGACGTTTTCAGTCCCGAGAAGCTATAGTCAAGTCCCTTGATGTTGGGCTTGCTGAAGGTGTATGCTTTGGGGTTGCCTTGACGCGCCAGCTTGTCGATGATGGGGCCGCCGGGGTAGCCGAATCCCATCACTTTCGAGCATTTGTCCATTGCCTCTCCCGCCGCATCATCGATTGTCTGTCCGAGGATCTCCAGCTGGTTGTAGGCATTGACTTTCACAATCTGCGAATTGCCTCCGCTCACGAGCAGGCACAAGAATGGGTAGGGCGGGAGCTGGTGATCGTCGTCGGCAGTTCGGATGAAGTGTGCCAGGATGTGTCCCTGCAAGTGGTTGGCCTCAATGAAGGGTATGCCGAGCGAAAGCGCCATACCTTTGGCAAAGGAAACACCCACGAGCAGCGACCCCATCAATCCCGGGCCGAGCGTGACGGCAATGGCCGAAAGCTCTTCTTTGGTGACGCCGGCCTGCTTGAGGGCTTGGTCGACCACCGGCACGATGTTTTGTTGGTGGGCGCGCGATGCCAATTCTGGCACTACTCCGCCGTAGGCTTTATGTACGGCCTGGCTGGCGGTGACATTGCTGAGCAAAATCCCGTCGCGAAGTACGGCAGCAGATGTGTCGTCGCAGCTGGATTCGATGGCTAATATGGTAATCATTGGTCTGATGTGCTGTAGGTTGGGGTGAGGGGTGTGGCGGTTTGTGCCGCCTGTGTTGTGTGTAGGGCTTTAGCTTGGCTCATTTTGCCCCACTATTGTCGCGGGGCATGTGCGGCCTAAACAAAAATGGCGGGTTAGTAGGTGAGCACTTCCAGTCCGTTCTCGGTCATGAGGAAGGTGTGTTCCCATTGGGCAGAGGGCAGTTCGTCCTCGGTGACTACAGTCCATCCGTCTTCTTCGTCGATAAACACGTGCCAATCGCCCATATTGATCATCGGTTCGATGGTGAACACCATGCCCGGCACGAGTAGCATGCCGTGGCGATGTGTGTTGTAATGGTCGACTTCGGGATCTTCATGGAATTCCAAGCCCACGCCGTGGCCGCACAAGTCGCGCACCACGCTGAAGCCGTTCTTTTTGGCGTGCTTCTCGATGGCTTTGCCGATGTCGCCCACAAATCCCCAGGGCTTGGCGGCTTCCGCCCCGATTTCAAGGCATTCCTTGGTCACGCGCACCAGTTTCTCCTTTTCTGGAGTGGTCTGTCCGATGATAAACATGCGTGAGGCATCGCTGTAGTATCCGTCGAGAATGGTGCTCACGTCCACGTTGATGATGTCGCCTTCTTCCAGCAGCTCGTATTCTGAAGGAATGCCGTGGCACACCACTTCGTTGATGCTGGTGCACACGCTTTTGGGAAAACCTTCATAGTTGAGTGGGGCGGGGATGGCTCCGTGACTCACCGTGTAGTCGTAAACGAGTTTGTCAATGTCGGCTGTGCTCATGCCTGCATGGATTTCTTTCTCCACCAAGTCAAGCACGCCCGTGTTCACTTCGCAAGAGCGCTTGATGCCCTCAATCTGTTCGGGCGTTTTGATAAGTTTTCGCGTCGGGACAAGTTCTCCGCGATTTTGGTAGCTGAGTATGCGTTTGTCGAATTCGGTTGGTTCCTGCCCTTTGGGCACATACCAATTTCGTGTCTTTCTTCTGAACATAGTTGAAGTGTCATGGCTTTTAGCCAATTCAGTGCAAAATTACTGCAAGCCGAGAAAAATGCCAAGGAAAATGGGGAAAAGTTTCCATGCGTAAGTAAGCGGTGGAAGAAACTTCTGCTTTTTCCCACACGTTCCTTTGGCAGCACATGGGAATGGCTGCCGGACATGGTCGACGGCCAAATTTCACATTCGGGCAGCAGTATCACAAAGGCCATAATCTCTGTCGCGTGTCCGTACGAATGTCACACAATGGTGCACTGACAGTAAGCGTCGTTTCCTTACGCGCGCGCGTTACAGCGTAATTGCACTTCTTGCTTTCATCTGTCTATTATATTTGCAGTCGCTATTATATTTGCAGTCGCAAAGAAGAATGGGAATCTTTTGGTAAAAATGCTAAA
>DAIRWG010000045.1:14181-17053 GCA_036802405.1 Alloprevotella sp. | reverse complement strand
AACTCGCGACCCCAACCTTGGCAAGGTTGTGCTCTACCAACTGAGCTATTTCCGCGTGGTGATGTTGTTGCCTTGACCCGTTCTGGTGTCTTAGCGGGTGCAAAGTTAGTAACTTCTGCGGAATGCTCCAAATGTTTGGGGATGTTTTTTTGAAAAAAGTTTGGTTGGCGGGGAATGATATCTTGTTTTGCCTACCAGATGTGGCAGAACGATACATTATCATCGTCCTCGATGAACAGAGCCTTGCGGCGGAGGGCTTTTTCCGCGAAGCGCCGCGAAGGACAGCGAAGCCTTGCGGCGGAGGGGATTAGGGAGATTTTGTCCGCGAAGGGCCGCTAAGGAACGCGAAGACCAAGCGAAAAGATTTATAATAGCGCGAAGGGCCCGTTGGGCCACGAAGGACCGCGAAGCCCTGCGGTTTTACGTTATTTGCACGAAAGATCGCAAGGCTTTGCGCCCGGTGTGCACTCAGCGGCCGATGAAGTGGGAGTTGAGGTAGCTGACGAAGGCGTCGCGGTAGAGGTCGCCCACGGGGATGGAGGTGGCGTCGTCGAGGATGACATGGTTGCGGCTGACTTCGATGATTTCGTGGAGGTTGACCACGTAGGAGCGGTGGATGCGCATGAAGATGCTGGCGGGCAGGCGTTCCTCGATGCGCTTCATGGTGAGGAGGGCCATGATGGGGCGCTGCTGGCCTACGAGGTGGAAACGGAGGTAGGACCCCATGGACTCGATGTAGCGGATGTCGCGCACGCCCACGCGCACCACCTTGTAGTCGGTCTTGAGGAAGATGTTGTCGGACTCGGTGAGCGGAGCTGCCTCGTCGGGGGCCTGAGCGTCGGGTGTGGTGGAGACGGCATTCTCCAGCTCGTACTGGCGGCGCACCTTTTCGGCCGCCTGGCGGAACTCGTCCATGGAGAAGGGCTTGAGCAGATAGTGCACGGCGTTGGTGCGGAAGCCTTCGACGGCATATTCGCTGTAGGCCGTGGTGAACACCACGAGGGGCGGCGCGAGGAGGGAACGCACGAAGTCGAGGCCGTTGAGGTCGGGCATGTTGATGTCGATGAAGATGGCATCGACGGCCTCGTGCTCGAGCACACCACGGGCTTCCACGGCGCATGCGGCGGTGCCGACGAGTTGGAAATAGGGAATCTGCTGGATGCAGGTGGCGAGCTGCTGGAGTGCCAGGGGCTCGTCGTCGATGGCTAATACTTTGATCATAGTGTCGGAAGGGGCTTTTTTTGTGGGGGATATCGAGTGCTGTTATTGGGGGAGAGGGGGCTGGAAGGGCAGCTCGAGGCTGACGGTGTAGTTGTTATCGGTGGATTGGGGGCGGTAGGTGTAGTCGGCGGGATAGATGAGGCGTAGGCGCTCGAGGGCGTTTTTCAGCCCCACCCCACCCTGTCGGTCGCTCTGCATGGCGGCCTGGCGCGGGGCTTCGGTGGCGGGGGGCGCGGGCCGCAGACTGTTGCTCACGCTGAAGGTGAAGCGGCGGGCGGCGGCATCGGCATGGAGGGCGATGTGCACATAGGAGGGATGGCTGGCGCTGACGCCGTGCTTGAAGGCATTCTCCACGAAGGTGATGAGGAGCAGGGGCGGCACCTGGGCTTCGGGCAGTTCGGCATCGGCGGTGAAGAGGATGTCGACGTTGTCGGCATAGCGTATGCGCATGAGCTGCACGTAGTGGCTGATGAAGTCGGCTTCCTTGCGCAGGGTGATGAGCGGACGCTCGCCGTCGTAGAGCACGTAGCGCATCATCTTGGAGAGGATGAGCACGGTGTGCTTGGCTTCTTCGGGATTGATGTCGACGAGTGCATGGATGTTGTTGAGCGTGTTCATGAAGAAGTGGGGGTTGATCTGATACTTCAGATACTTGAGTTGCTGCTCCAGGTTGCTGCGCTCGAGGTCGGAGATGCGTTTGCGCTCTTCATCGCTCTTGAAGGTGTACTTCACGGCCAGGTTGAGCCCGAGCAGGAGCGACATGGTGAAGAGGGCGGAGATCTCGTGGGGGGTGACGAAGAAGAAGAAGAGGAAGGGCGGCGTGGCCTTGCGGTGGGGGCGCTGATTGCGGGGGTGCTGGTCGCGGGAAGATGGCGCGTCGGTGCGGTGCTTGAGGGGCGGGCGGGCATCGCGGCGCTCCATGCGCGGGTCGAAGGGGGCGTCGTCCTCGCCGCGTGGCTCGGGCGGACGGCTGAAGCGGGTTTCGCCGCGGTGGGGACGGTCGGACAGCTCGCGGAAGGTGACGCGGGTGACGAGGCTGTGGGCCACGGTGAAGAGGAGAAGGAGGGCGAGGGTCCAGAGGCTGTAGAACGGGCGGCGGCCACCATAGACCAGGCGGGGGGCGAGCAGGTGGTCGTGGAGGATGAAGCACACGAGGAAGATGAGCTGGAAGCGCCAAAGCACGGTGACCTCGCGCGTGAGGCCGAAACCGCGGACGTCTTCGGCGCTGGTGGAGTGGGTGTAGCCCACCACGAGGGGGAAGAGGAAGACCACGAGCCAGATGATGAGGTAGAGGAGTTCTTCCTTGGCCTTGAAGTGCTTGAAGGGGGCTTTGTGCATGATCGTGGGGTGTGCGTTAGGTTGCAAATTTAGGGAATGGGGCGATACGGGCCAAATTTTTTCGACTGATTGGCGGGTTGTGTCGGCGAATGCTGGGGTTCTTTGCCGCGTGGTGCCGCGAAGCGTTGGGGGGCTCGGGGATTTTTGCCGCGAAGGGCCGCTAAGCCTTGCGGCGGAGGTTTTTACCACGAAGAGGCACGAAGAGACACGAAGCCTTGCGGCGGAGTCTTTTTCCGCGAAGGGCCGCTAAGGGCCGCTAAGCCTTGCGGCGGAGGTTTTTACCGCGAAGAGGCACGAAGAGGCGCGGAGCCTT
>DAIRWG010000045.1:4174-14081 GCA_036802405.1 Alloprevotella sp. | reverse complement strand
AAGCCTTGCGGCGGAGGTTTTTACCGCGAAGAGGCACGAAGAGGCGCGGAGCCTTGCGGCGGAGTCTTTTTCCGCGAAGAGGCACGAAGAGGCGCGGAGCCTTGCGGCGGAGTCTTTTTACCACGAAGAGGCACGAAGAGGCGCGGAGCCTTGCGGCGGAGTCTTTTTCCGCGAAGGGCCGCGAAGGGCCGCGAAGCCTTGCGGCGGAGGTTTTTACCACGAAGAGGCACGAAGAGACACGAAGCCTTGCGGCGGAGGTTTTTACCGCGAAGAGGCACGAAGAGGCGCGGAGCCTTGCGGCGGAGGTTTTTACCACGAAGAGGCACGAAGCCACACACAAGAAAGCAGAGTGCACCCCACGGCGGGATGCACTCTGCATTCATTCGGTTTTCAATAAAGGCTAAAGGCCTTATCGGCCCGGCGGCGGCCAGCGGCAATGGTTAGGCCTTGTGGGCCTCCACCCAGCGGCGGGCGTTGACGAAGGCTTCGATCCAGGGCGTGACGTCGTCGGCGCGGTGAGCGGCGGGATAGTCGGGGCACTGCCAGGGATAGAAGGCACGCTCGAGGTGCGGCATCATGGCCAAGTGGCGTCCGTCGGGCGAGCAGATGCCCGCCACACTGTAGGAGGAGCCGTTGGGGTTGCCGGGATACTCGTCGTAGGTGTACTTGAGCACCACATTGTAGTCGTCCTCGGGCAGGGGCAGCGAGAACTTGCCTTCGCCGTGGGCCACCCAGATGCCGAGACGGTCGCCCGAGAGGCTGCCGAACATGACGCTGCGGTTGGTGGGCACGGTCACGCCGAGATAGGCGCTCTCGAACTTGTGCGAATCGTTGTGGAGCATGCGTGCACGCTTCTTGTGCTCGGGGTTGATGAGGTTGAGCTCGACCATGAGCTGGCAACCGTTGCACACGCCGAGCGAAAGGGTGTCGGGACGGGCGTAGAAGCGGTCGAGGGCCTCCTTGGCCTTGGGGTTGTAGAGGAAGGCTCCGGCCCAGCCTTTGGCCGATCCGAGCACGTCGGAATTGGAGAATCCGCCGCAGAACACGATCATGTTGACTTCGTCGAGCGTTTCGCGTCCGCTGATGAGGTCGGTCATCATCACGTCCTTCACGTCGAACCCGGCGAGGTAGAGGGCATAGGCCATTTCGCGTTCGCCGTTGGTACCCTTCTCGCGGATGATGGCGGCACGGATGCCCGAAGGCTTGCGGCGGTCGGGATCGATGCCGAAGTGGGCGAAGGTGCCCTTGAACTCGGGATGGAAATGGAACTCAAGGGGCTGCTGCTTGTAGTTCTCGAAGCGGCGGCGTGCACAGCCGTTGAGGCTCTGCTTGGTGTCGAGGAGGTAGGACGTTTCGTACCACACGTCGCGCAGGTAGTCGATGCCGAACTGGTAGGTGGCATCGTCGAGGGTGACGAGGATCTGGCGCTCCTCGGCGGGCGTGCCGAGCTTGACGTAGCCCACGCCGGCCTCGTCGAGCAGCTGCTTGAAGCGGTGCTTGTCCTTGTCGGCCACCTGCACGACCACGCCGGGATTTTCGGCGAAGAGGATGCGCACGAGGTCGTCGGAGCGGAACTTGTCGAGCGAGATGTCGAGTCCGCCCTCGGTGTTGGCGAAGCACATTTCGAGCAGGCAAGTGATGAGACCGCCGGCCGAGATGTCGTGACCGGCCAGGATCAGGCCCTCGCCGATGAGCTGCTGGACGGCGTTGAAGGCATCGCGGAAGTATTCGGGGTTCTTCACCGTGGGCACGTCGGAACCCACGAAGCCCTGGCTCTGGGCGAAGGCGGAGCCTCCGAGGCGGAGCTGGTCGAAGGAGAAGTCGATGTGGTAGATGGTGGACTTGGCCACGGGCTTGAGCACGGGACCCACCACGCGGCGCACGTCGCTCACCTGACCGCCGGCGCTGACGATGACGGTGCCCGGCGAGATGATCTTCTCGCCGCCGGGATACTGCTGCGAGAGGGAGAGGGAATCCTTGCCCGTGGGCACGTTGATCTGGAGGTCGCAGCAGAAGTCGGAGAGTGCCTGCACGCCGGCATAGAGGCGTGCGTCCTCACCCTTCTGCGAGCGGCAGGGCCACATCCAGTTGGCCGAGAGGCTGACGGAGTCGAGTCCTTCGGCCAGGGGTGCCCACACGATGTTGGTGAGCGATTCGGCCACGGAGAGCACCGATCCGGCAGCGGGGTCGGCCAGTCCGGCCTGCGGTGCATGGCCGATGGCGGTGGCGATGCCCTGGCGTCCGCGGTAGTCGAGGGCCACCACGCCGCAGTCGGCAAGCGGGAGCTGGAGCTCACCCTGGCACTGCTGGTGGGCCACCTTGCCGGTCACGGAGCGGTCGACCTTGTTGGTGAGCCAGTCCTTGCAGGCCACGGCTTCAAGCTGGAGCACGCGGGCCACGTAGGAGTCGAGGTGGTCGGGCGAGTAGCTGACGTCCTTATAGCGGCGTTCGACGGTCTCGTCGACCATCACGGTCTTGGGCGAGTGGCCGAACATCTGTGCCACGTCGAGGTCGAAGGGGCGCACGCCGTCGGCCTGCACGAAGGAGAAGTGGGCATCGCCGGTGGTTTCGCCCACCACATACATCGGGGCGCGTTCGCGCTCGGCAATGCGGCGCACGTGGTCGAGGTGCTGCTCCTGGATGAGGAGTCCCATGCGCTCCTGGCTCTCGTTGGCAATGATTTCCTTGGCCGAGAGTGTGGGGTCGCCGATGGGGAGCTTCGTCATGTCGATCTGTCCGCCGCACTCCTCAACGAGTTCGGAGAGGCAGTTGACGTGTCCGGCCGAACCGTGGTCGTGGATCGACACGACGGGGTTGACGTCCTCCTCGCAGAGTGCGCGCACGAGGTTGTTGGCACGCTTCTGCATTTCAGGGTTGGCGCGCTGCACGGCATTGAGCTCGATGCCCGAGGAGTAGCGTCCGGTGTCGACGGAGCTGACCGATCCGCCGCCGAGGCCGATGCGGTAGTTGTCGCCGCCCACGACCACCACCTTGTTGCCCTTCTGCGGGGTGCCCTTCAGGCAGTCGCGCTTGGTGCCGTAGCCCACGCCGCCGGCGAGCATGATGACCTTGTCGTAGCCATACTTCTCGCCGTTCTCCTGATGCTCGAAGGTGAGCACCGATCCGGCGATGAGGGGCTGTCCGAACTTGTTGCCGAAGTCGGAGGCACCGTTGGATGCCTTGATGAGAATCTGCTCGGGCGTCTGGTAGAGCCATTTGCGCACGGGCAGGATGTCCTCCCACTCGCGTCCGCCGTCGAGGCGGGGATAGGCGGTCATGTAGACGGCCGTTCCGGCAATGGGCCACGAACCGACGCCTCCGCCCATGCGGTCACGGATTTCGCCACCGGTGCCGGTGGATGCCCCGTTGAAGGGCTCGACGGTGGTGGGGAAGTTGTGCGTTTCAGCCTTGATGGAGATGACGCTCTCGATGTCCTTCACCTGGAAGTAGTCGGAGGTGGAGTGGTCGGCGGGTGCGAACTGCTCCACCACGGGGCCTTCGGCAAAGGCCACGTTGTCCTTGTAGGCCGAGATGATGTGGTGCGGATTCTCCTGCGTGGTCTTCTTGATGAGGGCGAAGAGCGAGGAGGGCATTTCCTTGCCGTCGATGATGAAGGTGCCACCGAAGATCTTGTGGCGGCAGTGCTCGGAGTTGATCTGCGCGAAACCGAAGATTTCGGAGTCGGTGAGGCGCCGGTTGAGCTGTTTTTCGACTCCGTGGAGGTAGTCGATCTCGGCGGGCGAGAGTGCGAGTCCCTCCTGCTCGTTGTAGGCTTCGAGGTCGTCAACGTGCTGGATGGGTGCGGGCTTGATGTCGACGGTGAAGATGCTTTGGTCGAGCCCGTCGTACATGCGCTGGAGCATGGGGTCGTGTTCGGCGTCGGGCGAGCTGACGGGGAAGTACTCCTCTATACGCGCAATGCCGCGGAGATTCATGTTTTGCGTGATCTCTACGGCATTGGTGCTCCAGGGTGTTATCATTTCGCGGCGCGGGCCGACAAACCAGCCCTCAACGGTGTCGCCCTCGCGGAGGGTGGCGTTGCCGTAGAGCCAGCAGAGTTCATTTACTTCGGCATCGGAGAGCGTGTGGTCGGCCTCGGTGGCGATCACGCTCTTCTGCGGAGTGGTGAAAAACAGTATCATATTGGAGTGTATGAATGGATTGTCCTGGGGGATGGATGCTTCGCTGCGGTGTGGCGAGGCTTTATGATGGTGCAAATTTACGATTTGATGGGGAATGGGGCAAAGGATTCGCCTTTTTTCTTGGCTAATGCACGCTCGGTCCACCTCAGCCCCCTCTGCTCCCTCTGTTCATAAAAGGGAAAGCACCCCTCCCCTACTCGATGACTTGAATGGAAAGGATGCGCTCGTCGGCAAGGGGACGGTTGCGGGCATCGCGTTCCACGAACTGGAGGTCGTCGAGCACGTCGAAGCCTTCGGTGACTTGGCCGAACACGGTATAGGTGCCGTCGAGATGGGGCGCCCCGCCCCGGGTGCGGTAGACCTCGCGCATGGCCGGAGTGAAGCGCACGAGCGAGTCGGTCTGCTGGTCGAGGCGCTGCTGCAGGCGGTCGAGCTGGTCATCGGTGAAGGGCTGTCCGGTGACGATGTAGAACTGCCAGGAAGAAGAGGCACGCTGCGGGTTGACGGCATCGTCCTCGCGGGCCATGGCGAGAGCCCCGGCCTGGTGGAAGTGAGCGGGGAAACGTATTTCGGCAGGAATGATGTGCGACTCGGGCGTATCGCCGAGAGCCACTCCGGGCAGTGCATGGCGCGAGGCGGAGTCACCCGTCTGGATCATGAAGGCAGGAATGACGCGGTGGAAGAGCAAGCTGTCATAGTCGTGGGCACGCACATGGCGGAGGAAATTGTCGCGGTGCAGAGGCGTGTCGTCGAAGAGCACAGCCGTAATCGCCCCCTTGCTGGTAAGGATGCGCACCCGCACGCCCTGCGCAGCAAGGGAAGAAGGAAGAAGGAAAAGAAGAAGCCCCCCTAATCTCCCTAAAAACCCTAATCTCCCTAAAGCCCCTAATCTCCCTAATCTCCCTAAAAACCCTAATCTCCCTAATTTCCCTAAAAACCCTAACAACATCAGCAAATAATTTATTTTTTCAAGAAATCCACCATCTCCCGTGCAGCGCGCTCCGGAGTGCCCGGCTGTCCGAGAAGTTCGCGCATGCGGTCATAGCCCTGCAGCATACGTGCGCGCTCAGGCGTGTCAGACAGGAGCGGACGGAGATGTGCAAGCACGTTCGGAGCCGTCATCTGGTGCGCCACCAGCTCAGGCACCGTCTCCTGCCGGGTCACAAGATTCACAAGCGAGATGAAAGGCACCTTCAGGAAGAGGCGGCGGAGGAGCGACACAAGGCGGCCACAGCGCACATAGTAGCACACCACCTGCGGCACCCGGAAGAGCGCCGTTTCCAAGGTAGCCGTGCCGCTCGTCACGAGGGCAGCCTCGGCCTGCGCAAGGAGGCCGTAGGTATCGCCGTTGACCACATCGATACTTTCAGAAGGAAGGGGCGAAATGCTGAGCAGATAGATATAGTCGTCGTAAGGAATGCTCGGCGTTCTCGCCACAACGATTTTCCACCCCTCGTCGGCCAGCGGGGCAACGGCTTCGAGCATGATGCGGAGGTTGTCGTGCACCTCCTGCATGCGCGACCCGGGCAGCACGGCCAGCGTGCGCGGTTCGGGCCGGGCAGGGCCATGCTCGCGCAGGTAGGAGTCCACCTCGTCCAGGGTAGGATTGCCCACATAGCTCACGTCAAGCTGGTGCCTCGAGCGGTAGTAGTCCTTCTCGAAGGGCAGGATGCAGTAGATGCGGTCGGCATAGGCACGCAGCTGGCGGATGCGCCGCTCCTTCCAGGCCCAGATCTTGGGCGGGATGTAGTAGAGCACCGGGCAGATGCGGTGGCGCTTCACGTAGCGCGCCACCTTCAGGTTGAAGCCCGCATAGTCCACGAGAATCACCGCATCAGGCTTCCATTCGCCGATGGCCTCCTGGCAGCGCTTGAGCCCGCGCAGGATGGTGCGCAGGTGAGTGATCACGGGAATGAACCCCATGTAGGCCAGCTCGCGGTAGTGGCAAAGGAGCCGGGCGCCGGCCTGCTCCATGAGGTCACCCCCGTAGCAGCGAAACTGCGCCTGCGGATCAATGAGGCGAAGGTGGCGGATCAGATGCGAGGCATGCAAGTCGCCGCTGGCCTCGCCAGCTATAAGGAAATATTTCATTGGCAGAAAAAGCATAAAAAAGAAGAACCAAGCCCCCCCCTAAAAACCCTAATCACCCTAATCCCCCCTAACCACCCTAATCACCCTAACCACCCTAACCACCCTAATCCACCCTAACCACCCTAACCACCCTAACCACCCTAATCCACCCCCCAGAAAATCAAATAATATTCCGCAAAGCCTCCATCAGCTCATAAGCAGTGAGGTCAAGCTGCGTGGGCGTGACAGCCACATAGTCGTGGGCCAGAGCCCAGCGGTCAGTGTCGGTGGCATCAGGCTCAAGCTCGCGGCATTCCCCCACGAGCCAGTAGTAAGGCGAGCCCATCGGGTGACGGCGCTCCTCCAACTCGTTTTCCCAACGGCTCTTCGCCATGCGGCAAAGCTTCACGCCGCGAAACTTCGGGGCGCGCGGAAAGTTCACGTTGAGGCAAGTGAAGGGAGGCAGGCCGACCGCAATCGCCTTGAACATGAGGTCCACCAGATAGGGCCGCAAGGGCGTGAAGTCAGCATCCATGCGGTGGTCGCACAGGGAGAAGGCAATGGAAGGGTAGCCCTGCAAGGCACCCTCGATGGCCACACCCATGGTGCCCGAGTAGTGGGCATTCACGGAAGAGTTGTCGCCATGGTTGATGCCGCCGATGATGAGGTCGAAACGCCGTTCGCGGAAGAGGTTGAGCGCCATCTTCACGCAGTCGGTGGGCGTGCCCGAGCACGAGCACACCTTCAGCCCTTCCTCCTCGCGCAGCACCTTGTAGGTGATAGGGTGGGCCGAAGTGATGGAGCAGCTGAATCCGCTGCGGGCAGAGTCGGGAGCCATCACGAGGATGTCGGCCACGGGGCGGAGCGTGTCGATGAGGAAGTTGATGCCGGGTGCCTGGACACCGTCGTCGTTGGAGATGAGTATGTAGGGGCGCATAGGGGAATTTTATTATTTGTCAACAGATTGCCATTCATGCAAAGCACTCCGCAAAAGTACGAAAAAACGCGCAAACGGCCTCTCTTCGCTGAAAAATTATTACCTTTGCAGCCAAGCCGCACAAGCCCTGCCCATCGGGCGCAGGGCGCGGCCGACTAAGATCAACGAAGAACAACATGGCAAAAATCATTGCTCTGGCGAATCAGAAAGGCGGGGTGGGCAAAACGACCACGTCGATGAACCTGGCAGCATCGCTGGCCACGCTCGAAAAGCGCGTGCTGCTGATCGATGCCGACTCGCAGGCCAACGCTTCATCAGGACTGGGGGTGGACCTCAGCCAGGTGGACTGCTCCATCTACGAGTGTGTGATCAACGGCATCGACGTGCACGAGGCCATCTACACCACCGACATCGAACGCCTCGACATCATCCCATCCAACATCAACCTGGTGGGAGCTGAGGTGGAAATGCTCCATCTCGACCATCGCGAACACATCATGCAGCGCATGCTCAAGCCTCTGGACGCTGACTACGACTACATCCTCATCGACTGTTCGCCTTCGCTCGGACTGATCACCGTGAACGCGCTCACGGCGGCCGACAGCGTGATCATACCCGTGCAGTGCGAATACTTCGCGCTCGAGGGCATCAGCAAACTGCTCAACACCATCAAGATCGTGAAGAAAAAGCTCAACCCCGACCTCGAGATCGAGGGATTCCTGCTCACGATGTACGACTCGCGACTCCGACTGGCCAACCAGATCTACGACGAGGTGAAACGGCACTTCCAGGAGCTGGTGTTCAGAACCGTCATCCAGCGCAACGTGAAGCTGTCCGAAGCACCCTCGCACGGACTCCCGGCCATCCTCTACGATGCCGACTCCACTGGAGCCAAGAACCACCTCGCGCTGGCCAAGGAGATCATTGCCAAGAATTCATAACAAAGGCACCCTAATCACCCTACCCACCCTAATCACCCTAACAACCCTACCCACCCCCAAACATGGCAGCTCACAAGAAATTTCCGGCTTTGGGACGCGGCCTCGACGCCCTCATCTCCACCGAAGAGGAAGTGCACACCAGCGGATCCTCAAGCATCAACGAGGTGCCGCTCGACCGCATCCAGGCCAACCCCAACCAGCCCCGACGCGAGTTCACACCCGAAACGCTCCAGGAGCTGGCCGACTCGATCCGCGAAATCGGCATCATACAGCCCATCACCCTCCGCCAGCTCGACAACGGCGACTACCAGATCATTGCCGGCGAAAGGCGATGGAGAGCTTCGCAAATGGCCGGACTCGCCACCATTCCGGCCTACGTGCGCACGGCCAGCGACGAAAACATGATGCAGATGGCACTGGTGGAAAACATCCAGCGCGAGGACCTCAACGCCATCGAAATCGCCTTGGCCTACCAGAACCTCATCGAGCAGTACCAGCTCACGCAGGACCGACTGTCGGAAATGGTGGGCAAGAACCGCGCCACCATTGCCAACTCCCTCAGGCTGCTCAAGCTGCCCGCACAGGTGCAGATGGCACTGCGCAACAAGGAGGTGGACCCCGGACACGCCCGCGCACTGCTCGGACTCGACAAACCCTCGCTCCAGGTGAAGCTCTTCAACGAGATCCGCGAGAAGGGCTACTCCGTGCGCCAGGTGGAGGAAATGGTGAAAGCACTCAACAACGGCGAAACGCTCAAGAGCGGACGCCACACACTCACCAACCGCGGCGCCAAACGCCTGCCCGAGGAGTACAACGAGCTGCGCACCAGGCTCTCCGACGTGTTCCGCACCAAGGTGCAGATGACATGCTCGCAGCAGGGCAAGGGCAAGATCACCATCCCCTTCGCATCCGAGGAGGAGCTGGAGCGAATCATCGCCCTGTTCGACAAGATCTGACCCACGTTCCGACAAGGCCCCGCGCCCCGAGCGAAAGGAGGCGGCCCCGTTTCCCCACAAGGCCACGGAGCACCGCCCCACACCATAACATAATAGATACAACCACACACATCCCGACACCACACACACATCACACATAAGCAAGATGCTGTCCGCACTCCACCACAAGCTCAACAGGCACTGCGCGGCGCTCGCCCTGCTCACGGCCCTCGGGGCCACGCAGGCCACTGCCCGCACACACGAAGCCGAAGCAGAAGTCGGAGCCTCCATGGAGGTTTCGGCTTTGCCCGTTTTGGAAGCCGGCTGCCACTTGCAATGCACCGCAAGCGGAGAAACGGAGGAAACCGCACACTTCGCGACAGAGGAAATGCAGGTGCTCCGCCTGACCTCCGACTCCGCTTCCGTCGCGCTGCCCGCCGATTCCGCCGCACTACCCCTCGACTCCGCCGCGCTACGCCGGGCCACCGACTCCATCGCCCGTGCCGCTGGAGCCCCGCAACTGCCCAAGGCACGCTTCGTGCCCGACCCCAAGAGGGCCCTCTGGCTCTCGCTCGTGCTGCCCGGCGCAGGACAGATCTACAACCGCAAATACTGGAAACTGCCCATCATCTACGGCGGATTCCTCGGCTGCGCCTATGCCCTGACCTGGAACCAGATGATGTACCGCGACTACTCGCAGGCCTACCTCGACATCATGGACGACGACCCCAACACCGACTCCTATCTCGACATGCTGCCCCCGCGCTACGACATCACGGGCCGCGAAGAGCAGTTCAAGCAGATTTTCAAACGCAAGAAGGACTTCTACCGCCGCTACCGCGACCTCTCGGCCTTCTGCTTCGTCGGCGTGTATCTGCTCTC
>DAIRWG010000045.1:0-4074 GCA_036802405.1 Alloprevotella sp. | reverse complement strand
CACCCCCGCAGCACCACCCCATTCACACGAAACATCCACACACACCACATATCACCCATCAATGAAACGCATCAAAACCCTACTGATAGCCTTCGCATCGGCGTTCCTCACGGCCACGGCCCAGGTGAACGACGGCGAAATCACCGTACACGACGACCGCACCGGACGCGACGAGGTGATCGACCTGCCCGAAGGCATGACCCTCGAGGCCGACTCACTGCTCAAGGAATGGGCCGCCAAGAAGTATCTCTACCCCGACACCACCTGCGTCAACCCCGACTTCAACCCCACGTTCACCCCCGAGGAGTACGAGGCCAGGCTGCAGCAGCTGCCCGTGGTGATGGAAATGCCCTACAACACCGTGGTGCAGAAGTTCATCGACCAGTACAGCGGACGCCTGCGCCGCTCCGTGAGCTACATGCTGGGCGCCGGCAACTTCTACATCCCCATGTTCGAAGAGGCACTCGACTACTACGGCCTGCCCCTCGAGCTGAAGTACCTGCCCGTGATCGAGTCGGCACTCGACCCCACCGCACGCTCGCACGCCGGCGCCACCGGACTCTGGCAGTTCATGCTCTCCACCGCCAAACGCTATGACCTGAAGGTCAACTCCCTCGTCGACGAGCGATGCCACCCGCAGAAGGCCACCTGGGCCGCCGCACGCTACCTCAACGACCTCTACAAGATCTACGGCGACTGGAGCCTCGTCATCGCTGCCTACAACTGCGGACCCGGCACCGTCAACAAGGCCATTCACCGCGCCGGAGGCACACGCGACTACTGGGCCATCTATCCCTACCTGCCCGCCGAAACGCGAGGCTACGTGCCGGCATTCATTGCCGCCAACTACATCATGAACTACTACTGCGAGCACAACATCTGCCCGATGAAGACGAAGTATCCCGTGACCACCGACACGGTGATGGTCAACCGCGACCTCCACATCACGCAGGTGGCCGAGCTCTGCGGCATCGACGCCGTGGCCATCCGGGCGCTCAACCCGCAGTACCGCACCGACATCATCCCCGGATCCGCCGGACCGCAGAGCCTCTGCCTGCCCACCGAGCAGCTCACCGCCTTCATCGACCTGGGCGACTCCATCTACAACTACCGCGCGCAGGAACTCCTCACGCGCCGTGCCCGCGTCGACGTCGACGCATCGCTCGACAACCGCAGCGTGGCCTCACGCCGCTCGCAGAGCGCACGCCAAAGCTCGGCATCGGCCTCCTCCGCACGCTCGCAGAAGGCCAGCCGCGGCAGCAAGAAGGCCTCCGGCAGCAAGAAAAGCAAGAAGCAGAAGAGCAAGGAAGTGAGCATCCGGCAGGGCGACACGCTCAGCCAGATTGCCGCACGCAACGGCACCACCGTGTCGAAGCTGCGCAAGCTCAACAACATCAAGGGCAACAACATCCGGGCCGGAAAGAAGCTCCGGGTGAAGTAAGGACCCGCAAGTCCGATCCAACGCAGGCGGGGCAACAGGCTGACCAGGCATCCACACACGATGCACCCGCCAAAGGCAGCCCGTTGCCCCGCCGTGGCGTTTCGGCGGAAGCGCAGGACGGCATTTTTAGCCAGCAGCTGATAGGTTTGCACCGCACGCATCCTCTATGAGGAAACGCGGGCCCCTCACAGCGACTGCCACCCCTCATGCACGCCACGAGGCCCCGCCCAACCGCAACACATAACACTAACTAAGGAAAGGAGGACACCACCATGACCGAAGCCAACAACCATACCGCCCTGACGCCACAGGAGCAGAAGGAAGAGGATACCATCCAAGCCGCATTCGAACGGCTCAAAAGCACCTACCTGGCCTCCAACCACCGAGGCAAGATCGACATCATCACCAAGGCATTCAACTTTGCCAAAGAAGCCCACAAGGGCGTGCGCCGCCGCTCGGGCGAGCCCTACATCCTCCACCCCATCGCCGTGGCACAGATTGCCTGCGAGGAGATCGGCCTCGGGTCCACCTCCATCTGCGCCGCACTGCTGCACGACGTGGAGGAAGACACCGACTACACCAACGAGGACCTCTGCAACCTCTTCGGACAGAAGATTGCCAACATCGTCGAAGGCGTGACGAAAATCTCGGGAGGCATCTTCGGCGACCGCGCCTCGCTCCAGGCCGAAACGTTCAAGAAGCTCCTGCTCATGATGAGCGACGACATCCGCGTGATCCTCATCAAGATCAGCGACCGCCTGCACAACATGCGCACACTCTCGAGCATGCTGCCCTCGAAGCAGTACAAGATCGCCGGCGAAACGCTCTACATCTTCGCACCCATCGCCGACCGTCTCGGACTCAACAAGATCAAGACGGAACTCGAGGACCTCTCCTTCCGCTACGAGCACCCCGAGGAGTACCAGAAGGTGGTCGACCAGCTGGCTGCCACCAAGGACTCGCGCGACGAACTCACCAACAACTTCATTCCCGCCATCCGCGAGAAACTCGATGCCATGGGCATCCGCTACGACATCAAGGCGCGCATCAAGTCGCCCTACTCCATCTGGATGAAGATGCAGAAGAAGCACATCCCCTTCGACGAGGTGTTCGACATCCTGGCCATCCGCATCATCTTCACCCCATCCGACCGCAAACGCGAGAAGGACGAGTGCTTCCGCATCTACTCCGCCCTGACCGAAATCTACACTCCTCACCCCACCCGCTTCCGCGACTGGGTGAGCAGCCCCAAGTCCAACGGCTACCAGGCCCTGCACAACACCTTCATGTCAGCCCAGGGCAAATGGATCGAAGTGCAGATCCGCTCCGACCGCATGGACGACATTGCCGAAGTGGGATTTGCCGCCCACTGGAAGTACAAGGACAAGGATGCCCCCTACGACGACACCGAGCTCGACCGCTGGCTCAACACCATCAAGGAGATCCTCGACGACCCGCAGCCCGACACCCTCGACCTGCTCGACAACATCAAGCTCAACCTCTACTCCTCGGAGATCATGGTGTTCACCCCCAAGGGTGAACTCAAGTCCATGCCCACCGACTCCACCGCCCTCGACTTTGCCTACTCCATCCACTCCGTGCTCGGATCGCACTGCTTCGGAGCGAAGGTCAACCACCGCCTCGTGCCCCTCTCCTACAAGCTCCGCTCGGGCGACCAGGTGGAAATCCTCACCTCGCGCACGCAGCACGTGCAGCCCGAATGGCTCAACTTCGCCACCACCGCCAAGGCCCGCGCCAAGATCCAGGCCGTGCTGCGCCGCGAAAGCCGCGACAAGCAGCGCCGCGGCGAGGAACTCCTGCGCGAATTCATGGCCCAGCACGGCATCACCTTCGACCCCGCCACCGTCGAACGACTCCGCATCCACCTCAACGCCCCCACCACGGCCGAACTCTACTTCAACCTGGGCGACAACAAGATGACGCTCACCGAGGCCGATGCCGACTTCTTCAACGGACGCGACGGCCGCGGATTCCTCTCGCGCACCTTCAGCGCCATCATGGGGCGCTCGCAGGGGCGCAACGCCTCCGCCACGGGTGCACCCGCAGTCGACAATGCCGACTTCGTGAAGAACATCAACCGCAAGCAGGTGCTCGTGCTCAACGAGGAAACCCTGCGCAAGTGCACCCTCGCACCCTGCTGCCAACCCATCCCGGGCGACGACGTGCTGGGCTACATCACCGACGACGGCAAGCTCGAAATCCACAAGCGCTCGTGCGACACCGCCGTGAAGCTCAAGACGCGCTACGGCAACAACATCGTGGCCTGCTCCTGGGACACGCACAAGGTCACCCTCCACGACGTGCGCATCGAAGTGAACGGCGTCGACTCGCAGGGCGTGCTCTACGCCATTGCCGACGTGCTGCACAAGCTCTCGCACTTCCTCGTGAAGAGCATCACGCTCAACACCGACGACGGCATCTTCTCCGGCCAGCTCCTCATCGCCGTTTACGACACCGACGATGTCAGCACCGTGTGCGAGCAGCTCAAGCAGATCGAAAACGTCACCTCCGCCATGCGCGTGTGAGCGCATCGCCCGTTCTTCCGATTCTTCCCCCTCCGCTCGGGGCGGACTGAATTTGCCCCAAGGCCCGTTCAGCCCGCCCCGATGTGC
>DAIRWG010000044.1:0-17086 GCA_036802405.1 Alloprevotella sp. | reverse complement strand
ATGTTGCGCCAGAGTTTTCTCGGGTCCTGGTTGATGACGAAGGGCACGGTATGCGTCAGCACGGGGCAAGCGGCCGGCATGCCGAACCCTCCGGTGAAACGGTAAGTGAAAGTGAGGTCGAAAACGGACTCCGGCACCGCCCCGCCCAGCCGAAAAGCCTCCAGACTGGGCGTTCCGCTGATGCTGATGGCGAGTCCGTCGGCCGTAGGTTCCAGCCGCAGGCCGTGTTTTTCCGGATTGAGTCCTTCCACTCCCACGAGTTCCAGCCGCACGCCGGGATGGGCCGTCGGGTCCACCTGCGGCAGCGGTGCCGTTTGCTGATAGGGTTGTCCTTCCTTGGCATTGGGCAGGGGCAGATTCCAGTTGAGCTGCCCGTCCATCATTTTCACTAAGTCCATCACATAATTGTCATATTGTCCCCAGAGTTTCTGCGACAGGAACTCCAGGAAGCGTTTGGTCTGCTCCTCGTCGTGGCCGGCCACGAGCAATTGCAGCATTTGTTCGATTGTCATTGCCATAATCTCCAGTCTGCATCCGTTCAACCCCTGCCGCGCGCAATGTCGATTCCGCCTTCGGCAATTTCGCCGATCGTGCCTTCCTCGCCGCACCACGGGCAGTGCGTTGTGGCCTGGTCGGCACACATGATGCCGCCGCAGCTGCACACCACCACGGCCAACTGGGCACCGCAGCACGGGCAAGTGGGCATGCCCCGGAGCATCGAAGTGTTGATGTGGCGGTTGGAGGGGCCGTCGCTCAGGCGGTTGTAGACAGCCTCATCCACGGCATAAGCCCCCACCAGGCGGAAGAGGGTGTTCTTCAGTTCGAGATCCTTGAACCCATCGACGGTGGAAATGCGCTTGGCATATTTCACCAGGTAAGTGCGCTTCGTCTGCGAGCAACGGCCCAACAGCACCGTGAAGTTTTCGTCCACCGGGCAGGGTTTCTTGGCATCCACCTTCTCCAGGTTGATGCCCGAAGTGGAGGGCAAGGCCACGGAGTCGTCACCCATGTCGGACACCGAGGCACTGGTCGACTTGATCGAGGCGGTCACCCACTTGAAGAAAGCCCTGTAGGAAGCCTCGTCGGTGTTGTTGAAGCGCAGCACATTGTCGCTGATCTGTCCGAGCAGCTGGGTGTTGACGTTGTCGCCGATGGAGATGGCCACGAGGTTGGCCTTGCGGCGGAAATGGCGGTTCCAGCGTTCAAAGGCCGGAGCGGGATCGTCGGTGGGCATGCCGTCGGTGAAGAGGAACACGATGGGTTTCCAGTCGCCCTTCTTCTCGGGCGTTGTCTTCTCCACCTGCGCATCGATGTCGTCCATCAGGCAGTTGAGGGCTGCGCCGAGCGAAGTGCCTCCGCCGATGGGTATTTCGGGGGGATAGAATTTGTAGAGTTCCGTGAGCGGAGAAAGCACCTCGGCCTTTCCGGCAAACACGATGACGGAAAGAAAAGCCGTTTCGAGGGCATAGGGGTCGGTGCGCAGCTCCTGCACGATGCGGCGCATGCCTTGCTGTACTTGCTGGATGGGTTCGCCGACCATCGATTCCGACACATCGATGAGGAAGTAAACGGGAAGTCGTCTCATAGCATTGTCAATAAAGGGGGTGATTTAATTGGAAGGAGTTGGCGGAAGCATGGGCAGCGGACTCAGATAGAGCGTGCCGGGACCGGTAATCCGCATCAGGCTCAGGCCTTCGCCACGCAGCACATTGCCGAACGACCATCCGGCCTGAATCTGCGAGGAATGGAAGCCCACGAGTGCCACGATGTGGTTTTCGTCCGCTTCCACCGTTTCGCCGCTCTGCAGCACCTTCTCCACGGGCGACCCGAGCGAATCGAGAAATACGGTGCCTTGCCCTTCCACTCTCTGGAAGAAGCCTGCGCCACCGAAGAGCGTTTGCAGATTGAGGTTGAGATTGAGGCTCACGCGCTCTGTCGAAGCCACATAGTGCCCACGGCGGCAGATCAGCCCGCCTGCGGGGAGTCGCACCGGAAGCAGGGCACACTGACTGCCCGAGAGCAGGAGCTTGCGTTCATCCCGGGTGGGATTGAAGAAATGGATGATGAGCACCGATTCGCCAGATATGGCTGAACGCAGCACGCCGCCGAGCAGACCGCCCAAACCGCCGCGCTGCGCTCCGCCGTTCCACTCCACATCGCGCTGCAGCGCCTCGTCCACACAGACGATGCTGCCCCGCTCGGCATAGAAGGATTCGCCCGGTGCGAGCGTCACTTCCAGATTCTTGTATTCGTAGCCTACTAATTTGCAATTCATGAGAAAAAAGTTGACGGGTTAACGGGGTGACGGGAGGTGTGTTGTACTCATTTTCCGACTCCCTTATGTCCTCCCCAAAAGCATTCCTCTGGAACATGCTTCCATCAGAGCACCACATTCACCTCTGCTGGAGGAGGCGGCAGCTGCACGCTGTCGGTCACGCCCATGGTGCGTCCGCCCTGCTGCACGTTGATGGTCACCCACTCGAAGAACTTGCGGAAGGTGCCGCTGTCCATCGAGTCGAGCGCAAACACATCGTCGGTGAGTTTTTTCAGCGGTTCGGTGCGTGCCTTAGGCCCAGCAGCACAGGCCACGATGTGGGTGAACTGATGTTGCTTCACCCGCACGATGGCTTCGTCGTAGACCATCAGGTCGGAAGGCTTTCCGTCGGTCAGCAGGAAGAGCAGCGGCATCCAGTCGCCCTTTTGCTCGCGACTGCCCATGTTCACCTCACGGTCGTAGCAGTCGCACAGCATGTTGAGGGCAGCCCCGGTGTGTGTAGGCCCCGAATCGGGACACACGATGTCGGGCAGCTGCAGGTTCTCAAGTTCAGTGAGTGGCAGTAGCTGCTTCACCTCACGATCGTAGGTGATGATGCTGATGCATGCCGTTTCGAGCGCATAGGGATCGAGGCGCAGCGAGGCTATCATGTCGGAAAGTCCCACTTTCACCGATTCGATCGGTTCGCCTTTCATCGAGCCCGACGTGTCGATCAATATGTAGACGGGTAATCTTCTGGCCATAGCAGATGGGGAAATGTTCAGTTGGGGAGATAACGGGGAAAGAATGAAAAACGATTGAGGGGAGGCAAATGTTACACAAAATGAAAATCTTGTCTAAACCATTTTTAACCACTATATATTCACCTCACCCTCAATCTAAAATATTACGACCGTTGGCAGCGATCACACCACGATGTTCACTTCGGGAGGAGGTGGCGGCAGTTCACTCAGCGTGGACTTTTCGAGTGCAGATTCCTCCACCGACTTGCTGCTGGTGCTGATAGAGGCCGACACCCACTTGAAGAAAGCCTTGATGGTGGCACTGTCGGCCGTGTCGAGCTGCACCACGTTTTCGGTGATTTGCTTCAGGGTCTGCGTGTTGGCGCTCTGGCCTGCTGCGCAGGCCACCACCATGCCGCACTTGCGCTTCTTGAATTCCGCCAAGCCTTGGGTGATGGAGTCGGTGGGCTCGCCGTCGGTCATGAGAAACACGAGCGGACGCCAGTCGCCCTTCACCTCGGCCGTGGTGCGCACGATTTCGGCATCGATGCGCTGCGAGAGCAGCTGCAGGGCTTCGCCCAATGCCGTGCACCCGCCGGCATCGATCTGGGGCTGCTGGAAGGCTGCCAGCTCCGTGAGCGGCATCTCCTGCTTGGCCGAACTGTTGAATGTGATGATGCTGATGTATGCCGTTTCGAGGGCATAAGGATCGCTGCGCAGGGTGGAGATGAGCATTTGCACGCCGTTCTTCACCGCTTCGATGGGTTCGCCATACATCGAACCGGAAGTGTCGAGCAGCAGATATACGGGAAGTCGTCTCATAGAGAAGTGTCTGTCAGGATTTGATTATTTGGATAGGGTGTCCAGTTTGATGTACTCATTTTGCATGCGTCAAAGGCGGGCTGAAAGCCCATTCCATGCCCACTCATTCGGATGCTCGTTGAATCAATAATGCGAACAACAAACTGTACACTCTATTATTTGGAATAGTCTTTGATCACGCGGGCGATGGTGTTGACAATGGACTTGTCGGGGAAGGCATCGCCAATGGCGGCAAAGCGCCAGTTGCCTTCGCGGCGGTAGAGTTTGCCCATCACCAGGGCACGCATGCCGGCACACTCCGTCTTGGTGGCCACGTCGTACTGGGCAAACACCTGCTTGGGAGCCTTGTCGGGCGTGCCTTCAAACATGCGGATGGAGGCATAGGGAATGCCGGAGAAGTCGCCTTGGTAGTCGGCATTGTTGTAGATGTTGAGGAAGAACACCATCGAGCTCACCTGCGAGCTGACGCGGTTGAGGTCGACCGTGATGATCTCGTTGTCGAGTCCGTCGTCGCCGTCCTGGTCACCGGTGAGGTCGTCACCCGTGTGGTGCAGGGCGTGGTCCTTGGAGTCGAGTTTGCCGTTGGGCAGTCCCACGTTGCGGTCGCCGAATCGGAAGAGGGGCGACCAGATGTGGTCGATGGCATTGCCGTTGGCATCGAATATCAGGCAGCTGAGGTCGAGGTCGACATCGACCACCGACTTGGAGAGTCCGAAGAAGCTCTTCTTCACGATGGCTCCCCAGTTGCATCCTACGCAGAAGTTGGTGAGTTTCGCGCCACTGGTCTTTTCCAGATTGATGCGCTGTCCTTTAATCAGATTGATGGCCATGTTAGGTTGGGTATTTGAGGGTTAATGGGGGGATGGGGTTGACGGGGGGAACGATTTACATGAACCTCGAGGCATACTTGCGGCAGATGGGTTCCAGTCCATCCTTGTGGGCCTCGCCCACGGCCTGGAATTTCCATTCCGCGCCACGGCGGTAGAGGCGGCCGAACTCCACACCCTTGTCGGTGGAGAAGTCCTCGTCGAGGTCGTAGCGGCAGATCACCTCACCGGTCACGGCATTTTTGATCTGGATGTAGGCATCGCGCACCTGTCCGAAGTTGTACTTCATGCGTGCGGCCATCTGCGGGTCATTGGCATCATTCGGACTCCAGTAGATGGAGGCCGTGAAGAGGATTTCCTTCACGTTGGGCGAAGTTTTCGTCAGGTCCACTTCGATTTCCTCATTGCCTTCGCCGGTGTCATCGTCGTCATCGCCCAGGTCGTCCACCGAGCCGAGCACACTCTTGTCCACCGAGATGGGGCGCATCACAGGCTTCCCGCCGTCGGTCAGCGGCTGCCCGTTCTCGTCGAGGGCCTGCACCTGATTGCCCGAACCGTAGAACACAAAGTCGTATTCATTCTCAATCTCGCCGTTAGCTCCCAGCAGGAAGGTGGAAGCATCCAAGTCGTAAGGAGGATTGGCATTGGGATTGACCCTCCACCCCATTTCCACCTTCAGGTGAGTCAAGCCAGCTTCGATTTCCACCCGCTGGCCTTTGATCAGATTGATAGCCATAAGCGTCAGTTGATTTTGATTATGCTATAGTAAAATGCCGTCAGGCGAACCGCTTGGCATATTTGCCCACAAGCGCCTGAAGGCCACCCTTGTCGCCATTGCCGATGGCCTCGAACTTCCATTCGCCTTTGTGGCGATAGAGGCGGCCAAACTCCACGGCCGTTTCCACGGAGAAGTCTTCATCCAGATCGTAGCGGGCTATTTCGGCCTGCGTTTTGGCATCGTAAATGCGGATGTAGGAGTTGCGCACCTGTCCGAAGTTCTGACGGCGTTCCTCTGCCTTGTAGATGGTGGCGGAAAAGATGATTTCCTCTATTTTCGGGTCGACCTTCGTCAAGTCCACGTTGAGCGTTTCGTCGTCGCCGCCATCGCTGTTGCCGCCGGTCTGGTCGTCGCCGGTCGATTCCACCGAACCGTCGGGCGACTTCTGGTTGCCGTAGAACACGAAGTATTCCTGCTGCGGAATCTGTCCGTCCGCTCCGAGCATGAATGCGGAAGCATCCAGATCGAAGTCATAACCCGAACCCTGATTGGGGTCCCATCCGAGCCCCACTCCCACGAGCGAAAGCCCCTTGTCCATGCTGATGCGCTGTCCTTTTTCGAGATTGATCATAGCTGTAGATGTTTAGTCAGTTCGCAAGTAGAAGAGCCGACGAGAAGTCTTGGGAAAAACTGCCGGGACAGGTCTATAAGCCTACTTGGCCACTCGTCCACTCATCCATTTGTTTTCTCTGTTTGCAAAAGTAATTATTCCTAGTCATCGTGTTCCCCATCACCCAACGTTGCAAGCAAAACGAAGGCCACGGTGGCCGAACCGTGTGCAAGGTTACAGGGCTGATATGTTTTTCCACATTTCGTGCTCTGCCAACGGCACATAGTTTCCGTCTTCATCGGTGCAGCAGCAAAGCTCCGGCTCCAGCGCCACGCAGTAGTTGCCGTAGAAGTTTCGCTGGATCACATAGTCGTCCACCTGACACAGCACCCCGCCCAGCTTCAGCATCTGCTTCTTCAGCAGACTCAGCATCGGCAGGCGCGTTTCGGAGAGTTCCAGATTGGGGGCCGCATTCTCGTCGCCGCCGAAGAGGCGGTAAATCATCCGATACTTCCTTTGAAGCACCTCCATGCGTTTCTTGTAGCGCTCCAGCTGCTTGGGCGAAGCGGGCTTGTTGAAATTGATGCCGCCACTGGCCGACTCCAGCAGAAACAGGGCATAGAGCGCCTTCTCGCGACGATGGATGCGCTCCACCGCCACATCGGCATCGGGCAGGTAGATGCGGTCGTGCAAGGTGTCGACCACCACCCGGCTGCGGATGCCCTTGCGCAGCATCAGAATATCGAAAATCTGCTTGTAGAAGCCCTTGAACACGAAGCGGCCCTTCGCCTCACGCAGATAGTTGAGCCGATAGTTCTGGTAGCTCTCGGCAAAGCGGTCGGTCACGGCACGCACGCCCTCGATCACCGGGCCGTCAAGCTCGATGAGCAGGAAGTTGGCCACCATTTCGTGGTCGACAATCGAGTCGCCCACCTTCACCATCAGCGAGGGGCCCACCGTGCCGAGTTCGCGCAGCCCGAGCTTGTCGGCCAGATGCTGGCGGCAGAAAGCCTCGGTGGTCAGTTCGCGCAGCTGCCGGATCACCTTTTTCAAGCGGTCCTCGCTCACCTTGGGATAGAGAAAGCCCGTGATGGCGAGCAGCGTGCCTTCGGCTATGTGGGCATAGTGTTCGGCCACTTTCGGAATGTAGACGAAGTCGAAGCCCGCAATGCGTACTTCGGCACTGATGGCACGATAGCAACGGCCGATTTGCCCGTTGGCCTCGGCATCGTATTCACTCTCCACATAGAGCATCTGCGAGGGTTCGAACCCCAGCTCGGCCGAGCGCACCGACAGCACCCGGGCACGCGCCGAAAGTGCCGGGTCGAGGCAGCTGCGGATGGCCAGCAGGAGGAGGGCCTCCTCGCGGGCACAATAGTTGTCGCTCATGGTGAGGCTCATCACGTCGGAGAGCAAGATGCGGCGCAGTTGCTCGTCGGCCTGCGAAAGCTCGTCGAGGGCACGGGCCAGAGAATACGACACCGACTGCACCTCATCGTCCTTGCGCAAACCGTACTTCGTGCGCAAGGATTCCAGACACTCGATCTCGCGGGTGTCGATGATGCCGTCGGCTTGTATCAAGTCGGTCAGCACTCGCATGATGCTCGACCTTTCTGATTGTTTCATGAGAATGATGGGGTGGAAATATGGGTTCGACTCAAGGCAGTGCAGATGCCGTTCGGGGCAGCGCAGCATGCCGGCATTTCCATGCTTGCAGGAGTGGTGCTGCTTTTGGCTTGCAATTTAGCAAAAACGTTTGAACAAGGCAAAAAAGAAGCACAAAAATTTGCCGTGTCGGAAAAATCACTGTAGCTTTGCTCGTCACACCGTGGTGAAGCCGCAAGGTTTTTCCCCACGCCCCAAGCACCATTCCAACAATGAAAGCATTCAACGAACTCAGAATAGCCGTGGCCGGCACGGGATACGTCGGCCTCAGCATCGCCACGCTGCTCGCGCAGCACCACCAGGTGACGGCCGTCGATGTCATTGCCGACAAGGTGGAAAAACTCAACCGCCGCATCTCACCCATCCGCGATGAATACATCGAGCAGTATCTGAAGGAAAAGCCGCTCCGCCTCACCGCCACGCTCGACGGCCGCGCCGCCTATGCCGATGCCGACTTCGTGGTCATCGCCGCCCCCACAAACTACGACCCCGTGAAGAACTACTTCGACACCTCGCACGTAGAGGAAGTAATCGACCTCGTGCTGGAGGTGAATCCCGATGCCGTGATGGTGATCAAGAGCACCATTCCCGTGGGCTACACGCGCTTGCTCTACCTGAAGTATGCGCAGCGCGGGGTGAAGAAGCTTCACCTCCTCTTCTCACCCGAATTCCTGCGCGAGAGCAAGGCTCTCTACGACAACCTCTACCCCAGTCGCATCATCGTGGGCTATCCGAAACTGATCGACTTGCCCGAGTTTGAAGCCGAGAACCAGGCCATAGAGTCGGTGACCGACGTGGAGCAGATGAGGCAGGCGGCCGAAACGTTTGCCCGCCTGCTGCAGGAAGGCGCTGTGAAGCAGCACATCGACACCCTCTTCATGGGCATGAAGGAGGCCGAGGCGGTGAAGCTCTTTGCCAACACCTATCTGGCCCTGCGTGTGAGCTACTTCAACGAGCTCGACACCTATGCCGAAGTGAAGGGACTCGACTCGCGCGCCATCATCGAAGGCGTGGGGCTCGATCCACGCATCGGCACACACTACAACAACCCCTCCTTCGGCTACGGCGGCTACTGCCTGCCCAAGGACACGAAGCAGCTGCTGGCCAACTATGCCGACGTGCCCGAAAACCTCATCGAGGCCATCGTCGAGAGCAACCGCACACGCAAGGACTACATTGCCGACGCCGTGCTCAAGCGTGCGGGCTACTACAGCTATGCCGACCACAACAGTTTCGATGCCTCGAAGGAGCACACTTGCGTGATCGGCGTGTACCGCCTCACCATGAAGTCGAACTCCGACAATTTCCGTCAATCGGCCATTCAGGGCATCATGAAGCGCATCAAGGCCAAGGGGGCCGAGGTCATCATCTTCGAACCGACGCTGGACGACGGCTCCACCTTCTTCGGCAGCCGCGTGGTAAACGACCTCGAAGCTTTCAAGGCACAGAGCCATGCCATCATTGCCAACCGCTACGATGCCTGCCTCGATGATGTGAAGGAGAAGGTGTACACCCGCGACATCTTCCGCCGCGACTGACGCACCTCCGCCCCTTTTCGCGCCTCGGGACAAGGGCTTCCGCCAGCCCGAGCAGGCACAACGCAACTAACAACATTTGAATCGTTAACCGTCATTTTCGGAAGATATGAACCATATATTATCACTTCTCGACAACTACATGCACAACAATGCCGACGAAATATCGAAAACGCTGGCCGACGATTTCCGAAAGCGTCGCATCGAAAAGGGACTGACCCGCGAGCAAGTGGCCGAAAGGTCGGGAGTGGCCTTGAGCAATGTGGCGCGGTTTGAGCAGAAAGGCCTCATTTCCTTGCGCAACCTCATCAGCCTGGCCATTGCCATGGGCTATGTGAGCGAGGTGAAAGGCATCTTTGCCGAACCCAAATACGCCACCATGCAGGAACTCACGCAAATACGCAAGAACCAAGGAAAGAAAAGAGCACACAAAGCATGAAGAGAATCGAAAGACTCAGCGTGGCGTATCACGGGAAAAAGGTGGGCACCCTCTCAGAAGCCCCCGACAACAAGCAGCTGGCCTTCGAATACGACCCGCTCTGGCTGACTGGAGGATTCAGCATATCGCCTTTGGAACTACCGCTAAAGAGTGGTTTGTTTCTAACCAAGCCCACCTCGCCACACGGCAATTTCGGCATTTTCGACGACAGCATGCCCGACGGCTACGGCCGTTACCTGCTTCACAAGGCTTTGCTTCGCGAAGGCATCGACGACCGCAGTCTCTCCATCATTGACAGGCTCAGCATCGTGGGCCAAGGAGGAATGGGGGCATTGACCTATTCACCCGAGACCTGCTTCACGCAAGCAGAAACCCTGACCGACTTCGACCTGCTGCAACAGAAGGCGCTGGAAGTGCTGCACGAACAGCAGGACACCGATGCCGACTTGCTGCTCTACAACAGCGGAAACAGTGGCGGATGTCGTCCGAAAGCCGTCTATGCGGATGCCGAAGGGCATTGGCTAGTGAAGTTTCGCCACATTTACGACCCACAGGACATGGGAGTACAGGAATTCCACTACAATGAAGTGGCACGCCATTGTGGCATCGATGTGCCCGACTTCAAGCTGGTCAACGGAAAATATTTTGCCAGCCAACGGTTCGACATGACAACGGATGGCCAGCGCATGCACACGGCCACGGCCGGCGGATTGCTCTGCCTCTCGCTCTCTGAGCCTGTTCTGGACTACAGCAACCTGCTGGCCCTGACGGGATATCTCACCCAAAACCCGAAATCGGTGGCGGAAATGTATCGACGGATGGTGTTCAACTATCTCACTGAAAACAAAGATGACCATTGCAAAAACTTCAGTTTCCGGGTCTGCGAAGAAGAGCCGGGCAAATATGTTTGGCAACTAGCACCGGCATACGACCTCACCCACAGTTCTGAAGGATACAACGGGCAGCACGCCACATCGGTCAACTTCACTGGGTTCCCCACACTGAAAGATTTCGTGGAAGTCGGCACCAAAAACCAAATGAAGGAAAAGGAGTGCAAAGACATCTTCGACGAAGTCTACCAGAACTGCGGCGATTTGCTCACACACCCCGTCCCCTGATCACCCCGCTGCAAAAACATCCGTCAATAATCCGCCGGATTGTTGCACAATCGGCCATTTTTTTCTACTTTTGCCGAGCAAAAGCAACTATAAACACAACATAACTGACAACATGAAAAAGATTCGTGCAGCAGTGGTGGGATATGGCAACATCGGCCACTACACCCTGCAGGCCCTCGAGGCCGCACCCGACTTTGAAGTGGCAGGCATCGTGCGCCGCCGTGGCGCCGAGGATTGCCCCGAGGAACTGAAGAAATACGACGTGGTGAAGGACATCCGCGAGCTGAAGGACGTGGACGTGGCCGTGCTGGCCACCCCCACCCGCAAGGTGGAGGAATATGCCAAGGAAATCCTTGCCCTCGGCATCAACACCGTCGACAGCTTCGACATCCACACCCAGATTGTCGACCTCCGCCGCAGCCTCGATGCCACAGCCAAGGAACACGGCGCCGTGAGCATCATTTCGGCCGGATGGGATCCGGGTTCCGACTCTGTGGTGCGCACCCTGCTGCAGGCCATCGCCCCCAAGGGCATCACCTACACCAACTTCGGCCCCGGCATGTCGATGGGCCACACCGTGGCGGTGAAGGCCATTGAGGGCGTGAAGAAAGCCCTCTCGATGACCATCCCCACCGGCACGGGCATCCACCGCCGCATGGTCTACATCGAGCTGGAGGACGGCTACGAATTCAGCAAGGTGGCTGCTGCCATCAAGGCCGACCCCTACTTCGCTTCCGATGAAACACACGTCAATCTCGTGCCCTCCGTCGACGACGTGATCGACATGGGCCACGGCGTGAACCTCACCCGCAAGGGCGTGAGCGGCACCACGCAGAACCAGCTCTTCGAGTTCAACATGCGCATCAACAACCCCGCACTCACCGGTCAGGTGCTTGTGTGCGTGGCCCGCGCATCCATGCTTCAGAAGCCCGGCTGCTACACCATGGTGGAAGTGCCCGTGATCGACCTCCTGCCCGGCGACCGCGAGGAGAACATCCGCCACTTGGTGTAAGTATCGCACCCCTCCCCCACCCCGATCCGTCCGCAGCGAACGGAATCGGGGCATCGCAAAAATCCCGCCGAAACGCTCCCTGCGCTTCAGCGGGATTTTCCGTTTTGGGCCTCAAGCCCCTTGGTGTTGCCACACCAAGGCAGCGCGCACTTACAGTCCTGCCGTAGCCAGCCCCATCGCATCAGCTTGAACCGTCGAACGGGAACTAGCAGCATGCACATTGTTCTATTTCACGGATTTCGGATGCATCGTCCGATGGCAGCCTTTTCACTTTTTTTATCCAATCAGGCACGTTTGTCCCACGAAAGTCCCAAAGTCCCAAAGTCCCAGGGGGTGGGACTCTTTCATGCTATGATTGATTATCAGCGAGTTACCTCTTTTTCCTCTTTTTATATAAGACTGGGACTTTTGGGACTTTGGGACTTTCAGGCTTTTTAGCAAAAACCGAGCGTTACCTAATGGGAAATGGAAAATTGGTTCTTTTGTCGGATTTGCATGGCCGATGCCACGTCCAAAAGCGACTGCACGAACATAGGGACCAACGCAAAACTAATGGCTCTGCCACATGGCGTGTGGACCACAGATAACAGCCAAGGCTGCTTGCTGCAAAAAATGCCGATTGTCATCATCCATTCCATTTTCTTTTCTTACCTTTACCTGCGGATTATCACCATTAAAGCATCAAGGCATGAAATACCCCATAGGAATACAGTCGTTTGAGCGAATCATTGAGGATGGATACGTATATATCGACAAGACCGGCCTGATTCATCAACTTGTCACGCAAGGAAAGATTTACTTTCTGAGTCGCCCTCGACGATTCGGAAAGAGCTTGCTCGTGTCCACCCTGGAAAACTACTATCTGGGGCGCAAGAACCTGTTCAAGGGGTTGAAAATGGAAGAATTGGAGAAGGAATGGAAAAGCCACCCGGTGTTTCACATTGATTTCAACAGCGACAACTTTCTGCAGGCCAATGCCTTGAGCACCACGCTCGACCGTTACATTACAGTATGGGAACACCTTTACGGCATATCCACCGCCCCGGAACTGGGACTGGGAAGGCGCTTCGCAGAAGTGCTGAAAGCGGCCCATCGCCTGACGGGCCTGCGCAGTGTGGTGCTGGTGGACGAATACGACAAGCCTCTTCTGGATGTGATGGGATTGCCCGAAACCATACGGCAAAACCATGTGGACATCACCTTGGAAGAGAACAACCGCAACATCCTCAAAAGTTTCTATTCCACCTTCAAACTGGCCGACGACGACTTGCAGTTTGTGTTTCTCACCGGGGTGACCAAATTCTCGCAAATCAGCGTGTTCAGCGGGTTCAACCAGCCGAACGACATCAGCATGGCACCGCAATTCGAAACGCTCTGCGGCATAACAGATGAGGAGCTGCAGCACTATTTCGCCCTACCGATGAAACAGCTGGCCAACAATTACGGCTACTCACTTGAGAAGATGCACGAGGTACTGAAACAGCAATTCAATGGCTACCACTTCGGGCCAAGGATGAAGGGAGTATACAACCCATTCAGCATTCTCAACACTTTCTTCAACATGGACATTCGCGACTACTGGTTTCGCACGGGCACACCCACCTATCTGGTCAGACTGATGGAGAAGAACCACGAGCGCCTCAACGACCTTACGGGAAAATATTACGACGCGAGCGAATTTGTGGATTACCGCGCCAAGCGCGAAATGCCATTGCCCATGTTCTACCAAAGCGGCTATCTGACCATCAAGGACTACGACCGCGAAATGCGCACCTACCTGCTTGATTTCCCCAACGACGAAGTGAAGAAAGGATTTGCTACGCTGACGGCCGATTACTATTTCTCGACGAACGAGGATACGGGAACCTGGGTACGCGATGCCGTCATTGCACTGAAAAACGGCAATTTGGAGAAGTTCAAAGCGCTTTTCACCTCTTTTCTGGCAAGCATTCCTTACACGGTCCGTCGCAAAGAGAATGAAACGGAGAAAGAGCGTTACTTCACCTATGCCCTCTATCTCATTTTCCGCATTGCCAGCTGCTACGTCACCTACATCGAAAAGGAACAGAGTTACGGACGGTTGGACTGTTGCGTGGAAACTCCCAAGCATATCTACATCTTCGAGTTCAAACTCGACGGTTCCGCCGAAGCTGCCTTACGGCAAATAGAAGAGAAAGGATACGCCACAGAATTTCTGGCAAACGGGAAGCCAATCCACTTGATTGGTGTGGACATCTCATCAGCAACTGGCACCGTTGCAGAATGGAAGGACATCATAGTGCATGGCATCTGACATACAGCCAACGCAAAAAAGCTCCGCAAAGCCCATTCCCCACGGGGGAAGCAGCTTTGCGGAGCTTTCATTTTCGGGCCGAACGATGCGGGCGGAAGGCCAAGGCCTGCATCACAAGCATCGTTCATGCCGCCGAGGAAGGACGGGAGGGATTACTTGCTCTCGTCGATGGTGCAGATGCTCACGCGGTTCCAGTCGGGTTCGCTGAACATGTTGCCCACACCCTGGCCTTCGGCCGTGATGCGGTTGGCGGCAATCTTGTACTTGTTCACGAGGATCGTCTTCACAGCCTCGGCACGTGCCAAAGCGATCTTGGCATTCACCTCAGCGCTGCCCTCGGGCGAAGCATAACCCTTGATGCTGACAGTGGCACCCTTGTGGTTCTTGAGGAAAGTGGCCACGCGCTCCACGTTGGGCAGCTGCGAAGCATCCACCACGCTCTTGCCCTGACGGAAGGTCACGGTCTGCTCCATCGAGTTGGTGGCACGGGTCACGGTCTCCACCACCGGCTTCTTGTTGCGCTCGTCGTTGAGCTGCTGCTGGAGCGTGCGGATCTGCTTGTTCTGGTTGGCAATGGCAGCATCCTTGTCGTTCACCTGGGCACGCAGGTCGTTGATCTTGGCGTTCAAACCGTCCACCTCGGCCTGATTGTAGGCCTTGATGAGGGTCATGTAGTGCTGGCCGTTGCTGTGGTTCTTGAAGTGGTAAGTCACACCGGCAAGCAGCTCGATGGCACTCTTGTTCACGTTGTAGGCATTGTAGCTCTGTCCGGCCTCGGCCTCCATGTTGTACACGATGGAGGGCTTCACGGCCACGGTCCATGCCTTCTTCTCTCCCAGGTTGAAGTTGAGGTTGAAGCCATACTTGGAAGTCAGGTAGTTGGCATCCTTCGACTGAGCCTCGGTGTAGTAGTTGTGGCCCCATCCGGCACCCACCACGGCTTCCACCTCGAAGAGGCGGGGCTGACCCTTGTAGCCGCAGAAGAGGTTGGAGAGGTTCACCTTGCCGAGCAGGCTGAGGTTCGACTGGTCAAACACGGTGCGGCTGCTGGTGGTGTTGTTGTTGGCCACAAACTGGCCGCCGAGTCCGAACACCGGCGTGATCTGCTTCGTGAGCTCCACACCGTAGGTGGCGCGCATGTTCTTCCAGAAGGCAGAGTGCGTGGTGGGGGTGATGCCACCGCCTACGAGACCTACCGACCAGTTGTCGAAGAATCCGGAACCCTGCACTGTGGTCTGTGCATTCGTTGTGAGCACCATGGCACCCATAGCGAGAACTGAGATAAACTTTTTCATTTCGCTAATCTATTAGTTTGTTGTTAATCGTTTGTCGTTTCTGATTCAGCCTCCGGGATGAATGGATGCAACATCCGTGCCTAAAGCAGCCGCAGCTGCCCCAAGCTCCATCCCAAAGTGATAATCCCCGCCTTCAGAAAGCTGCTTGTGCGCTTCGGGAGGGGAACACATCTTTTTCGATATGTTAGGAAACTTCTCTTCTCCTTTCAGTTTCTAAACTGCAAAATTACAAACTTCTTGCATCCGTGCAAGACTTTTTTTGAAGAAAAACGCGAAATTCGGGCTTTTCGCCAATTTCATCCGATTTAAAGAACAACTTTCTTGGCCAATTCGGGAGAACGAATTACCTTTGTGAAGCGAAATGCAAGCGGAAGCCCAGCCCGAGGAGTCGGGCCCAGCACGGCCGATGCTTGAACCGATCGCGCGCAGATGCCACACGTTGCCCACTGGCGACACGACGGCCTCGGCCTTGATTCGTTCCCTCGCCGCAATGTGGTGCGGGCATCGCAAGCAAACTGAATTTACAAACAACAAAAACAAGGATTACTCCCATGGAAAATCAGGAAAACGACGGTCAGTTGAAGATTGAGCTGACTCCCGAAGTGGCAGAAGGCACTTACGCAAACCTCGCTATCATCACTCACTCCAGCGCTGAAGTGGTGCTCGACTTCATCCGCGTGCTCCCCGGTGTGCCCAAGGCCAACGTGAAGAGCCGCATCGTGCTCGCTCCCGAGCATGCCAAGCGCTTGCTCTTCGCGCTGCAGGACAACATCGTGAAGTACGAGAAGGCTTTCGGCACCATCAACCTCCCCGGTGCTCCCGCTCCCGAGGCTGAAGGCGGCCGCACGGCCACTCCCTTCGGTGTGCCCGAAGGCAATGCCTAATCGGTAGTCAGAGGCCCACTGACCTCACACCACATAATCCGCGCCCGGATGTCCGTCGCCCGATGAAGGGGATGGCCACCGGGCGCGGATTTGTTTGTGGTGACATGAGGCGGGGAAATGATGTTGGGCTTTCAGCCCGCCCTTGATGCATGCGAAATGCGAGCACCAAACTGGACACCCCATTTGCTTGATTCCAAAGAAATGCGGCCCGCGGAAGGAATGCTTCCGCGGGCCGCATGGGCTTTTCGTCCGATGGTGCGCATCAGCGCGACGCGCTTCCGTTCACCGGATCAGTTTCACTTCACAAACTTGTGGGTGCGCTGCTGTCCATCGGCCTCGATCACGAGGAGATAGGATCCGTGGGGCAGTGCTTCGGTGCTGACCGAGGCAGAGCCGGCATCAGCAGCCACGCGGGTGGATGCGAGCTTCGTGCCGCCCAAGTCGTAGATGGCGAGCACGGAACCGGCCTTCAGATTGCCTTCCACCACCACGGCGGAGGATTCCGTGCGCACGCGCCATGCCGAAGGAGTCAGCACGGGAGCAATGCCATCAGGCACGGCCACGACCGGCGTGAAGCGGAGCTTGTAGGAATAAGTGCCTGACGAAGGCAGCTCGTAAGCCGATTCGGTGCCGGGGCCGCAGCTGCCGTTGCCGAGTCCCTTCTGGCGATAGTCGAAGTGGGCATAGATGGTGCGGTCGGCCTCAGCCTCGGGCAGGGTGAGCTGCCAGTTGTGCATCTGTTCCTTGAGCTGGGCATCGCTCCAGTAGAGGGAGCTGAAGGCCACTTCGCCTTCGGTGTCGATGCGCACGCCGTTGCCTGTCGCGGGATTGGTGAACTCCACATAGCGGAGGTCCTGACGGTTGCCCATCG
>DAIRWG010000043.1:14730-17291 GCA_036802405.1 Alloprevotella sp. | reverse complement strand
CCCATGCCTCCGGCGTTTTCCCCCTTCACTAAAACCCTTTTCGACATGAAACACCAGCTTTTCACCCTTCTGCTCGCAACGGCCCCCGCACTGGCCGCGTCGGCACAGACCTGGACCGAGTGGAAGGACCCCAACGTGAACGAATGCCACCGGCTGCCGATGCACGCCGATTTCTTTCCTTTCGAAACGATGCAGCAGGCGCAGGCCAACAGTCCGCAGCATGCGACCAACTACCTGACACTCAACGGCGAATGGAAATTCCGATTCGAGGAACGAGTGGACGATGACGAGGCAAACCTCCGGCAGACGGAGGCCGTGATGCCGAACTTCGACGACGCGTCGTGGACGAACATGCCGGTGCCGGGCATGTGGGAGCTGCACGGATTCGGCCAGCCCGTCTATCCCAGTGCGGGATATGCCTGGGGAAAATGGTACCAGAACACACCGCCACTGCCCCCGAAGGAGAAGAACCACATCGGCACTTACCGCCGATGGGTGGAGGTGCCGGCAGGATGGAAGGGACGGCAGGTGGTGATGCACGTGGGCAGTGCCACTTCGTGTGTTTACCTGTGGGTGAACGGGCACTTCGTGGGCTACGGCGAGGACAGCAAGCTGGAGCAGGAATTCGACCTCACGTCCTACTTGCGCTGCGGCGAACGCAACCTCATCGCCATGAAGGTGCTGCGCTGGTGCGACGGTTCCTACGTGGAGGACCAGGACTTCGTGAGGCTGAGCGGACTCGCACGCGACAGCTACCTCTTTGCACGCCCGGCACACTGCCGGTTGGAGAACCTGCGCCTCACTCCGCAGCTCAGCGACGACTTCAGCCACGGCCACCTGCAGGTGGAGCTCGACCTCGTGGGCAAGGCGCGCGCCGACCTCGAGCTGCACGATGCGGAAGGACGGACTGTGGCCCAAGGAACGGCCACAAGCCGCACGGCCGCAACGGTGCTCGACGTGGAGCGTCCGGCCTTGTGGTCGGCGGAGCAGCCTCACCTATACACGTTGCTGGCCTCGGTGCGCGACGAACGGGGACGCGTGACGGAGGTGGTGAGGCAGAATGTGGGATTTCGCCGCGTGGAGATCAAGCATTCGCAACTGCTTGTGAACGGGCAGCCGGTGCTGATCAAGGGCGTGAACCGGCACGAAATGGAAACGGACGGCGGATATGTGGTGAGCCGCTCCGACATGGAGCGCGACGTGAAGCGGATGAAGGAACTGAACATCAATGCGGTGCGCACGTGCCACTACCCGGACGACCCTTACTGGTATGACTTGTGCGACCGCTATGGACTCTACCTCGTGGCGGAAGCTGACATCGAGAGCCACGGCATGGGCTACGGCGAGCACACGCTGGCCAAGAACCCGGACTATGCGCTGACGCATCTGGAGCGCAACCAGCGCCACGTGACACGCAACCGCAACCACCCGTCGGTGATTGTGTGGAGCCTGGGCAACGAGGCGGGCTACGGGCCGAACTTCGAGGCGGCCTACGACTGGATCAAACTGGCCGACGCGAGCCGGCCGGTGCAGTATGAGCAAGCGCACGAATCGGGCAAGACGGACATTTACTGCCCGATGTATCCGGGCTTCGACTGGAGCGAACGCTACTGCCGCGACTCCACGAAGCTGCGGCCGTTCATCATGTGTGAATATGCCCACGCCATGGGCAACTCGGAGGGGGAATTCGCACGCTATTGGGAGCTGGTGCGAAAGTATCCGAAATTCCAAGGCGGATTTGTGTGGGACTGGGCCGACCAGGCGCTCCGCTGGAAGGATGCACAGGGCCGCACGTTCTATGCCTACGACGGCGACTGGACGGAATCGTTCACGGGCAGCCGCAACTTCAACTGCAACGGACTGCTCGACCCGGAGCACCGGCCGCATCCGCACGCCTGGGAAGTGAAGCATTTCTACCAGAACGTGTGGACCACGCCCATCGACCTCAAGCAGGGCATCGTGGCGGTGCGCAACGAGCATTTCTTTACCGACCTGGGCAACGTGCGCCTGGCCTATGAGGTGCTGCGCAACGGGCAGCGAATGGCTGCAGGCACCGTGGAGCAGCTGAAGGCGGGGCCGCAGGAGCAGGTGCGCGTGGTGCTGTCGAAGCTCGCACAGCTGCACACCGCCGACGGGGCGGAATGGCTGCTCAACGTGCGCTACACGCTGAAGGCTGACGAACCGCTACTGAAGGCGGGCTCGGAGGTGGCGAGCGAACAATTGCCCCTCAGCGGCGCGGAGGGGGGCTTGGCTTTCTGCCCGCTTGCCGATAAAGCTGCTGCGTCGAAGGGGAAATGGCACAGCAAGCGCTGCAACGGCCGCTGGACCGTGAGCAACGGACGGGCCACCGTGGCTTGGAACGACTCCACGGGATGGCTCTGCGCCTATGCGTTTGACGGCACGCCGCTGCTGAAGGAGGGGGAGGAATTGAAGCCCAACTTCTGGCGTGGCCCGATCGACAACGACTACGGCGCCGGGCTGCAGAACAGGATGCGGATGTGGAAGAACCCGCAATGGAACCTGCAGAAGATGGAACGGAAGGCGAAGGGCGGACGGGTGCA
>DAIRWG010000043.1:0-14630 GCA_036802405.1 Alloprevotella sp. | reverse complement strand
CAAAGCGTGACGGAACAGTTCCACCCCTATGTGCGGCCGCAGGAAACGGGCACGCACACCGACCTCCGCTGGTGGCGCGTGGCTGACCGGGGCGGACATGGCGTGGAACTGACCTCTCCCCTGCCCTTCTCGGCTTCGGCCCTGCACTTCACCGTCGGCCAGCTGGACGGCGGGCCTGACAACGACATACGCCACAGCTCGCTGCTCAAGCCCGCCGATGTGACGAACCTCTGCATCGACCTGCGGCAGATGGGACTGGGCTGCGTGAACAGCTGGGGGGCCACGCCCTCGCCCGAGTTCATGCTGCCGTGTCGGGACTATTCGTTCACCTTCTGCCTGCGTCCCTTCTGAGAAAACGCCCGTCTGGGGTGCACGCCTCTAAGGAAAGCGCCATCAACCGCTGCGGCGGTTGATGGCGCTTTTTTCTTTCCCAGTCTGTATCCTAAGCCCTGTTCAAGGCGAACATGCCCGCAGCCTGAAGGCGGCTGACGGTGCCTTCGACCAGAAGCATGGCGAGGTTGGAGGCCACGGTGTGGGAGTCGAGGTTGGTGAGTTCGATGATGCGGTTTTGGTGAAGCCCGTCGGGATGACAGCGGAGGGCATCGAGAATGACCTGGGCTTCGGGTGAGAATTCGGAAGGGGGAAAGAGCTGGGGTTCGCTGCCGACCACGTTCTGACGGCTCTCCCAGTTGAGTTCGCGCAGCAGGTCGTCCACCGAGGTGATGGCCAGCGCTTCACGATGGGCAATGAGATGGTTGCATCCGGCGGAGAATTCGTCGCCCACACGGCCGGGATAGGCCATCACATCGCGCCCGTAGGAATTGGCCAGACGTGCGGTGATGAGCGCACCGCCCTTGGCCGCACTCTCCACCACGATGGTGACGGGCGACATGCCGGCCACGATGCGGTTGCGGCGCACAAAGTTACCTTTGTCGGGCACGGTGCCGGTGAGGTACTCGGTGAGGAGTCCGCCTTGGCGCACCATGTCGGCCGCCGTTTCGCGGTGCATGGCGGGATAGATGCGGTCGAGCCCGTGGGCCAGCACGCCCACAGTGTCGAGGCCGCATTCGAGCGAGGCACGGTGGGCATGGATGTCGACACCGTAGGCCAGTCCGCTCACCACCAGCGCATCAGGCAGGGATTCGGAAAGCTCGCGGCAAAGCTGGCGGCAGAGGCGGCGACCGTAGTCGGTGATGCGGCGCGTGCCGACCACACTGACCACATGGGTGCGGTTGAGGTTGGCATTTCCACGGTAGAACAGCACCGCTGGAGCGTCCTCACACAGCGCGAGGAGCGAAGGGTAGTCGGGTTCGCTGAGGGCGAGTGCACGGATGCCATGCTCTTCGCAGAAATCCTGCTCGCGGCGGGCACGCTCGATGCTGGCGCGGAGTCCCGCCTCGTCGGCCAGGACTTCGCGCCACTTCTCGTCGTGCGCTCCCCGGTCGGCCAAGGCTGCTTCGGCCGAACCGTAGTGGCGGATGGCCTGCAAGGCCTGCGACTGGGTGAGACCGGGCAGGCGGGAAAGCACGATGGAGGAAAAGGCTTCCTGCGTCATCATAGTCCGAACACCTCGTTGAGTTCGGCACAATCGCCCAGTTTGCCTTGGATGAGGCACACGGCTTCGACCGTTGACTTGAACACGGGCTTGTGGTCGGGCAGGCGGTAGATGTCCTGCACAAACACGTATTTGATGCCTTCCTTGCGCAAGGCCAGGCACGATTCGAATTCGTCGCCGCTGCGGAGGGGCGTCTTGAAGTTGAGCTGCATGCGGGCCACCACGGCATCAATGCCACGCTCATGAAGGGCGGCAAAACTCACGCCGTGCGCAAGGAGAAACTCATGGCGGGTGTGCTCGGTGTAGTGCTGGTAGTTGGCATTGTTCACAATGCCCTGAAGGTCGCACTCATAGTCGCGCACCTTCATGGGGAGGCGGTATATATAGTCCATAGGGAGATAAGTTTCAATAAAATGGAGTAGAGAGGGGGGATGGATGGTCGGGGCATTTACGGCTCTTCCTGCCGTCCGCGCAGATACTCCATGCCGAAGCGGCAGCGGAGGCAGTCCTTGCGGTCGCAATAGTTGGTGCGGAGCTGGATGAGGGCCTGGCTGTCGGCAGCGGTGCGCACACGGATGCCGGCACGCTCCCAGCAGCGGGTGATGTAGTTGCGCTCGGCATGCACCTGCTCGAGGATGTCGAAGGCCCGTTCGGCCAGGTCTTCGTCCATCTGCTCGCGGCCATAGGCAAAGAGCAAGGGGGAAACGGTGTTGATGAGCAGGAGGTCGAGCGAGGCTTGCTGCATGGTCTTGGCCGAATGGCGGCTTTCCTCGCCAAAGGCATAGTGGTCCTGCCAATAGGGCGTGGCACCCACCCGGAAGAGTTCGCGCAGGGCTTGGGCATCGGGCGACTCGATGAGGCGCGAGAAGTCGGCCCGCTGCTGGTGGTAGAGGTTGGCCAACTGCGAAAGGCGCATGTGAGGAAAATTCTGCGGACGCAGCCTTCCGAACTTCCACGTGGTGGAAGGGATGGGCTGCAGGCCGAACTTGTGGCGGAGAAAGGCGTATTCCGCCTGCAGACGGCGGAAATAGTCGTCACGGCGGTCGGGGCGCACCAGCTCGTCGTCGAGAAGGCCCGCCTGCCCCATGAAGAAGGCTTCCACCTGGAACACGTCGTCGCGATGCTTGCCCACGGCCGATGGATCGATGGTGAAGGCCCAGCGCTCGAAGGGCTCGGCATTGGTGCCGAATCCGAAATTGCGGGCCAGGGTGATGAAGAAGGCCCTTTCCCAATCGCCTCCGGTGCGCTGCAGATAGGAGGCCACACGCTGCGTCTTGGTTTCCAGCCGCTCGACGGTCAGGCGGCTCAACCACGAACGCACGGTGATGTCGGGCACATGGGGGATGATGCGGTAGCAGGGGGGATAGGTTTCCTCGGCCAGCAGCTCACGGTAGTTGGCCTCGATGTGGGGCGGCACGCCGATGCGCACTTGCGGCGGATGCTTGCCGTCGGCCGTGCACACTTCGGCATCGAGGTCGGAGGCCACGTGGAGGATGACATTGTTGTAGGCGGCATCCGTTTCGTGGTGATGGCGAAACCAGTCGGAGGAGCGGGTGTGGATTTCCACATTCCCGGCCCACAGTGTGCCGTCGATGCGCACCTTGGCATTGAAGAAGTCGGGGCCGGAGCCCAGATTGTGCACACCGGGATCCACCACCTCCACCTCTTGTCCGGCGGGGGTGGTGAGCGGTTGGTGGGCATTGGCCCACAGCCGGTGCTTCCACACGTAATGGAGTAGGAATTCCATGATGTCGTCCATATATTGGTTAAACCAACAAAGGTAGGGCTTTTTGGCTTGCCAACCAAGCCTGCATGGTGTATATTGTGATTTTGGGCTTTCGGCTTCTTAGATTGAAGGGTAAGATTCTGCTTTTGGAGAAGGAAAACGAATGAACAAGAAAACGGGTTAACAAGCAAGTCACGGTTTCCAACCAAGGAACCAACTTACCTGTTAACCCGTTTGTCAGTTAACCTATTTACCAGTTAACCCGTTAAGCAATTACTTCACAATCACCTTCTGTCCGTTCACCACATAGATGCCTGCGGGCAGGCCCTGGGTGGCGGCAGCGCCGGAAACGTTGGCACGCACCTTCACACCGCCGAGGGTGTAGACGTCGGATGCCTTCGTCGTGTTGACCACCACGTGGCCAATGGCATTGAGCACGCCCTCTGATTCGAGGTATACATCGGTGGCTTCAGCGTCAGAGATCTGAGGCACGGCATCGAGGTAACCGCTGTTGGCCGACACGCTCTCTTCGGCATTGGTCATGGCGATGGCACCGCCGAGAATCTTGCCCTTACCGGCAGGAAGCGTGGCTGCTGCCATCGTGCCGACCAGGCCGTTCACCGTCTTCGGCGTGAAGTCGTAGGTGAATTCATCATAGCTGGTGGCTTCGGTCACGAAGTCAAGGTTGCTGCCCGAGAATTCGGCATTGGGCACGAAGATGAACGGAGTGCCTGCTGCAATGATGCCCTTGAGGGGTTCGAGATATACGCGGTGGTCGGCGGTCTGGCCCTTCACACTGTAGAGCACACCGGTGGATTCGCCGATGTTGGCATCCACAGCCACGGGGAGTGTGATGATCTGGGTAGCGGCCTTCACGTCGTAGAGGTAATCCTCGGCAAAGCTGCCTGCTTCGATGAACTGGAAGGCAGAGTTGTCGTTGCCGCTGGCAGAGTTCCACACCACGAGGTTGTGCGAACCGGGCTGGGCGTTGGCAAAGAGGTTGTCGGCAAACACGAAGTTGAAGCTGCCGGCCACCTTGGCCGAACGGATGTTCAGATAGCAGGTGTCAGCCTCGAGGCTGGTGGTCACCTTTGCATTGAGTGCCTTCGGAGCATTGAGGTATTCACCCGTACCGACATTGCGGAAACGGAATTCACCCTTGTCGTTCTTTTCCACACGCCACACGAAGTTGGGGCGGGAAGGAAGCTCATCCATGCCGTCGGTGTACCACTTCACCTGGGCACCGCCGTTGTTGTAAGCACAAAGGTAAGCATCGGTGGGAGGATTGTTGTCGGTGGCCTTCGAAGTGCTCTGGATGAAGACGTACATGCCGTCGGTCGGCTTGATGAGCTGGGCGTTGAACTGCGCGAGGGCGGCATTGATCTGCTCCTTGAGCACGTTGATTTCTGCCACGGTCATCACATCCTTCACTTGGGCTTCCACTGCGGTGAGCGCATCGAGCAGTGCTTGCTTGGCACCTACCTGGAAGTAGCCCATGTCTTCGGACGTTTCATCGGCGGCCTCGGCCTGTGCCTTGGCTTCCTTGATGAGATCCTTCACGATGGTGGGATCGGGGAAATTGTTGAGGAATTCGTCGTAGGCAGCCTGCAGCTCGGTGGTGGTGGCTTCAGTGGCCTTCTCGGCAGAGAGTTCCTGCTTGGCCTGGGCGAGTGCGTTCACCAGGCGAGTGCGGATGGCTTCGGGCACGGCCTCGTTGAGCGATTTGGATGCATCGTAGTACTGAGGACCTTCATACACGCGGAGTTCGCCCAAGTTGTAGAACTTGTTGCTGCCGCCGTTCATGCGGTCCTTCACCATGAGGGTGTAGTAGCGGTAAGCCTGCGGGGCCTCCACGTTGCAGAATCCGATGGCGTTCTTCACCGTCTTGCCCTTCTGCTCGAAGTAGGCTGAAGCGGACCAGTCGCAAGTGAATTCGCCGATGGAGTCGGTGGTTTCGCCCATGCCGTTGTTCGAACCATAAACGATGAACGTCTTCGGTGCGGGGTTGTTATCGCCGTTGTTGATGCTGCCCCAGTCGCCTTCGAGGCGGCGCCACATCTTCACCACAATGTTGTTGTAGGCTTCCTTGAGGTCGACAGCCAGGCTGTGGTACTGCACGTCGTATTCGCCATGCCAGTCGGAGTGGAAGAACGTGTTGGGGTTGGCATCGAGCAGTGCGCCGTAGTCCTTGCCTTCCGACTTGTCGGGAGCGTTGCTCGAGATCTGGTCGGCCGAAGTCACGAGTCCACTGAGGCTGAGGTCGTCCTTGCCCTCGCAGCCCTTGATGGAGTAAGTGATGCCGCTTTCGTAAGTGGAGTTGGCCTTGTCGTAGAGGCTCTGGAGGTTCTTGTTGAGGTCATACTGCACGATGGCCTGCTCGATCTGCTGCACGAAGTCGTCCTGAACGTTCATAAACTTCCAGGCGCAGCCGTTCTTGTCGGTGTTCGACCACACCACCACGATGTCGGTCCAGTTGGGGCAGTGCATGGCAGTGCACTGCGTGGTGCCGTCGGCACCGATGATGGGGTTGGCCAGGAGGTCCATGCTCTGCACGGTGAAGAAGCCCTTGTTGCCGTCCTGCGGCAGGATGATCCAGGGCGATTCGGGTTCCACGGTGGTGGGCAGCGCGGTGTCGCGCGTCTTCACGGCACCCACATAGCGCTTGGTGTAGACGTTTTGGATGAAATATCCGCCACGCTCGTCAAGGGTGTTGGGAATGATGTGCCAAATGTATTTGGCATCGGCGGCATTGGGCGTTTCGGAGAGTTCCCAGTCGGTCTTGTAGCTCCACTTGATGTTCGAACCGTTGTCGTAGGCGGCATTCTTCTCGCGGAAGTTTCCGTCCACCTTCTGGTTCACACGAAAGTAGTAGTAGCCTTCCTTCACAGGAACGGCACCGTTCTTGGCATTCTCGATGGAGTTGACGCAGCGCACGTAGGCTGCCTCGCAAGCTTCATCCGAAGGATTGTCCTGAGTGAGCAGGGCATTGATGGCATCGTAGGCAGCCAGCAGCTCATCGTAGAGAGCCTGGCTCACCTGTCCGGGCTGGTTGCCCACATCGTAGAGGCCCTCGGCCGTGGCGCGGCCTTCGGGATAGAGCTCGTCCATCACCTGGTTGATGTAGTCGGAGCCGTGAAGCTGTGTGGCCGCATAGATCACCCACACATTGTTGGCATGGTCGTGTCCGAAGGATGGCTTGCTGCCTTCCTTGTTACTCTGCAGCCAGTTCACGTTGTCGAGTTTCGTGTCGGTGGTGTTCACGTCGTAGCGGGTGAGCACCACGGCACCATCGAGCAGCGGAGTGGCGGAAGTGGCGGTGGTCCAGTCGCGCTGATCGCCCTCTTCGGGATTGATCACATCGGAGGGCCAGGGTTCATAGTCCTTCACCGAGAACACGAAGGCGCGTGCCTTCGAATCGGTGTAGGTCACATTCGACGAACCGCTGCTCACGGGGTCTTGCACATACAGTCCGGTGGACTGTGCTTTCAGGCGATAGTAGCCTTCGCCATGATCGGAGGCCGCCTCGAAGAGGTAGACGGCCTCGTCGGACATCGAACTCGTCTTCTGATTGTTGCTGAGCACATCGTAGGAAGCGGTCAGGGCATTCTGCAGCAGGCAGGGCACGTTCTCTTGAATGTGGCCCTCGGTCCAAGCTGCGGATGCGTCGCCAAATCCTTCGGCGGTGTAGCGCTTCTGGGCGTTGGCCGTCAGGATGCTCATGCACATCATCATCACGAGCATGAAGAGGTAGTTCATTCTTCTCATGATACGTTTGGATTGAGATTTGAGTAGTTGATAATTTGTTATTGATGTTTTCGTTTTTCTGCCGAAACCTGTGCGGATTCATGCCGATGCCTGCCGCACGCACATGGGCATGAACAATTTTTCCGTCCAATGCGCGACCGATGGCAAATGAACCTTGCATTTTAGCCGCTTTCCGTTTCGACGACGCAAAATTACGACTCGTTTTGCGACCTCTACTTAAAAAAATCAATCACTGATGGGGTAAAAAATGAGCAAAGTGCGTTTTTCCCCTTCTTTGCCATTAATTCTGTCACGACGTGAACGGGAATTACTCCCATGAACCCGCATTTTGCCCCGACAGACATCCCCAAACACGGTGCATACGGCTCATGGGGAAAGCAAAAGCTGGGGAGGAAACCGCCTCACGCCACAGCTGATTCTGCCACCCCATCGGGGCGGAACGAAAAGAAACGTCCGACATGTGCCACGGCAGTGGAAGAAAAAAACTAAATTTGCGGTAGAAAATCAAAACAAGCAGACGCTTCCTTCCACCCTATGCCCCACCCTTCACACGGATGGAGGCGGAAGGAAAGTCAACCACACACAACACAAACTGAGAATGGACACTGTATTTCATTACGACGTGGTGGTGGTGGGTGCCGGACATGCCGGCTGCGAAGCGGCCTCGGCCGCCGCACGCATGGGAGCCCGCACCTGTCTGATCACTATGGACATGAACAAGATTGCCCAGATGAGCTGCAACCCCGCCGTGGGTGGCATTGCCAAGGGGCAGATCGTTCGCGAAATCGATGCACTGGGTGGGCAAATGGGCGAAGTGACCGATGCCTGCGCCATCCAGTTCCGCATGCTCAACCGCTCGAAAGGGCCGGCCATGTGGAGTCCGCGCGCACAGTGCGACCGCGCACGCTTCATCACCGAATGGCGCCATCGCCTCGAAAACACGGACCACTTGCACATCTGGCAGGACGAGGTGACGGAGGTGCTCACCGAAAACGGCGAAGCCTGCGGCGTGCGCACCATCTGGGGCGCCACCTTCCTGGCCCGGGCCGTGGTCATCACGGCGGGCACCTTCCTGCGCGGGCTGATGCACATCGGCCGACGCAAGGTGACGGGCGGACGCTGCGCCGAACCAGCCGCCGCATTCCTCACCGAAAGCATCAACCGCTTGGGCATCGAGTCGGCACGCATGAAAACGGGTACGCCCGTGCGCATCGACAAGCGTTCGGTGCACCTGGAGGATATGGAGGAGCAGCCCGGCGAAACGGACTATCACCGTTTCTCCTACATTTCGCCGCTCCGTCCCCTGCCCCAGCTGCCTTGCTGGACGTGCGAAACGAATGCCGAAGTGCATGAAGTGCTGCGCAGCGGCCTGGCCGACTCGCCGCTCTACAACGGACAGATCCAAAGCATCGGCCCGCGCTACTGCCCGAGCATCGAAACGAAGCTCGTCACCTTTCCTGACCGCACGCACCATCCGCTCTTTCTCGAGCCGGAAGGGGTGGAGACCAACGAGCTCTACCTGAACGGATTCTCCTCCAGCCTGCCGATGGACGTGCAGATCGAGGCGCTCAAACGCATGCCTTGCTTCCGCGACGTGGTGGTGTTCCGTCCGGGCTATGCCATCGAATACGACTTCTTCCCCCCCACCCAACTCCACCACTCGCTCGAAACGAAGCAAGTGCCGGGCCTCTTCTTTGCCGGACAGGTGAACGGCACCACGGGCTATGAGGAAGCAGCCGGCCAAGGACTCATGGCCGGCATCAATGCCGCCCGCAAGTGCCAAGGGGCGGAGCCGCTGGTGCTCCACCGCGACGAGGCCTACATCGGCGTGCTGATTGATGACCTGGTGACCAAGGGCGTGGACGAACCCTACCGCATGTTCACCTCGAGGGCTGAATACCGCATCCTGCTCCGGCAGGACAATGCCGACATGCGCCTCACTCCTTATGCCCAGCAACTGGGCCTCGCCACGGCGGAACGCTCCGCACGGTTCGAGGCAAAGAAACGCGGCATCGGCGAAATCATCGACTTCTGCCGCACCTTCTCGGTGAAACCGGCACGCATGAACGGATTCCTCGAAAGTCTCGGCACCACTCCGCTGCGCAGCGGCTGCAAGCTTTTCGACCTCATCAACCGCCCGCAGATTTCTCTGGAAAACCTGAGCGGCGAAATCGGTGAATTCAGCGAATTCCTCAGCCGCTTCTCCACCGACCGCGAGGAGATCATCGAGGCTGCCGAAATCGAAATGAAATACCACGGCTACATCGCACGCGAGCGTGCCTTGGCCGACAAGATGCAGCGCTTGGAGGACATCCGCATTCGCGGACACTTCAACTACGATGAAATCACGCAGTTGAGCACCGAAGCCCGCCAGAAGCTGAAGGCCATCGATCCCGAAACGCTGGCACAGGCCGGACGCATCCCGGGTGTTTCGCCGAGCGACATCAGCGTGCTGCTCGTGCTCATGGGCCGATGAAGCCGCACGATTCCGGCTCTACCGAAGCACCATTCGCCCGATGAATCCATGTCGCCATCCGTGGCCGCTCGGTTCTTTTGCCAAGCAGCGCACGGATTTCCGCTCAGCCAAGCACGGTTTGGCGCCACGCCCTCAGTTAAAGCAAAACTCTAACCAAGGCCAGGAGATGGCCAAACAGGCCCATTTCATCGGACTTTCACTTCACGTTCCACGTGAAACAAGCATCTAATCACCCACTCAATATCAAACAGTTATGAATTCGAAGCTGTTACTCGACAATCTGAGAAACGTACCCGATTTCCCCAAACCCGGCATCCACTTCAAGGATGTCAGCACCCTGTTCAAAAATCCCGCCTGCCTGAAGGAAATGGCCGACGAACTCGTGCAAATCTATCAGGACAAAGGCATCACCAAAGTGGTCGGCATCGAAAGCCGAGGCTTCGTGATGGGGGCCATCCTGGCCGAAAGGCTCGGTGCCGGATTCGTGATGTGCCGCAAGCCCGGCAAGCTGCCCGCCGAAACGCGCCAAGCCACCTACCTCAAGGAATACGGCTACGACACCATCGAGATCCACACCGATGCCATCACCCCCGACGACGTGGTGCTCATCCACGATGACCTCCTCGCCACGGGCGGATCCATGCAGGCTGCCTACGATCTCGTGCAGCATTTCGGGCCGCGCAAAACCTACGTCAACTTCCTCATCGAACTCCAGATGGAAGGACTCGAAGGACGCAAATTCCTGGGCAAGGAAATCGACATCACCACCCTGCTCACCATCAAGGAATAAATTCCCCTCACTGGCTGACGGAGCCACCGCTCCATCAGCCCAAGCGAAAGCTTACGGAACGACACGGCCCTTCCACGATGAAACCGTGCACTACCCCGTAAGCTTTCGCGTTTTTATGAATCCTCACCCACTCATGCATCATGACACGCACCAAAGAAGAACTGCAGGCCTACCTCAAGGGCATCGTGCTCAATCTGCCCGAAACGCCCGGATGCTACCAGTATCTCGATGACTCCGGCACCATCATCTATGTGGGCAAGGCCAAAAACCTGAAACGCCGCGTCAGCTCCTATTTCAACAAGGACCAGCAGTCGCGCAAAACGCGGCTCCTCGTGCAGCACATACGCGACATCCGCTACGTGGTGGTGGGCACCGAGGCCGATGCCCTGCTGCTTGAAAACAACCTCATCAAGCGCTACAAACCGCACTACAACGTGCTGCTCAAAGACGACAAGACCTACCCATCCATCGCCATCAGCACGGAATACTTGCCACGGATCTTCAAAACGCGCCAGCGCGGCAAGCGCGGGGCCGTATACTTCGGTCCCTACAGCCACGTACCTACCATGTATGCCCTGCTCGAACTCTGCCAGAAACTCTACCAGCCACGCCCGTGCCACACGCCCATGACGCAGGAAGGCGTGACGGGCGGGAAGTACGAGGTGTGCCTCGACTTCCACATCCACCGATGCCAAGGCCCCTGCGTGGGAAAGCAGAGCCACGATGACTACATGCACAACATCGAGGCCTGCAAGGAGATTCTGAAGGGAAACACCGCCGAGGTGCAGCGCAGGCTACGCGAAGAAATGATGCAGCTGGCCGAACAGCTGCGTTTTGAAGAAGCGCAAGAACTGAAACGGAAGTACGATCTCATCGAAAACTTCAAGGCCCGAAGCCAAGTGGTGTCGAACGTGATGCACAACATCGACGTGTTCAACATCGAAAGCGAAGAACGCGTAGCCTACATCAACTACCTGCACGTGACCAACGGCTGCATCAACCAGGCCTTCACCTTCGAATACAAGAAGCGGCTCGATGAAACCGACGAAGAACTGCTCACGCTGGGCATCATCGAGATGCGCGAACGCTATGCCTCGCAGTCGAAGGAAATCGTCGTGCCCTTCCACGTCGACCTGCCCGACGACATGGTCGTGCAGACCATACCCCAGAAAGGCGACAAGCGCAAACTGCTCGACCTCTCGAAGCTCAACGTTAAGCAGTACAAGTTCGACCGGCTCAAACAGGCCGAAAAGCTCAATCCCGAACAGAAGCAAGTGCGCCTCATGAAGGAGATCCAGCACGACCTCGGACTGCCCAAACTGCCCCTTCACATCGAACTTTTCGACAACTCCAACATCAGTGGCGAGGATGCCGTGGCCGCCTGCGTGGTGTTCGAGAAACTCAAGCCATGCAAGTCGCAGTACCGGAAGTACAACATACGCACCGTCGTCGGCCCCGATGACTACGCTTCGATGAAGGAAGTGGTGCGCCGCCGCTACACGCGGCTCAGCGAGGAAGGCCTTCCCCTGCCCGACCTCATCATTGCCGACGGCGGACGCGGACAGATGGAAGTGATCCGCGAGGTGGTGGAGGACGAGCTGCACCTGAACATCCCCATCGCGGGTCTGGCCAAGGACGACCGCCACCGCACCCGCGAGATGCTCTACGGATTCCCGCCCGCCACCATCGGGGTGAAACCCGGCAGCCAGCTCTTCCGCACGCTCACGGCCATGCAGGACGAGGTGCACCGCTTTGCCATCACCTTCCACCGCGACAAGCGGTCGAAACGCCAAACGGCCTCCGAACTCGATGCCATTCCCGGCATCGGACCGGCCACGAAGCAGCTGCTTCTGAAGGAGCTGAAAAGCGTGAAGCGCGTGAAAGAAGCCGCACTGACCGAACTGCAACGTCTGCTCGGCCCCGTCAAGGGCGAAAAAATCTATCAGAGCCTGCACCCGAACACAGAAAAATCGTAAATTTGCACCATAGGGGTACCCAGATGCTCCGAGCGCCCCATTCACCATCGGATGTACACTCCATGCATCCGCTCCATTTCAACCCCAACACACATGAAAGCAGTCATCCAGCGTGTGAAGCACGCTTCAGTCACCATCAACGGCGAGGTGAAATCGGCCATCCAGCAGGGTTTCCTCATCCTGCTCGGCATACAGCCCGACGACGACTATTCCGATGCCGACTGGCTCTGCCGCAAGATAGCCGGATTGCGCATCTTCGACGATGCCGAAGGCGTGATGAACCTCGACATCAAGGAAGTGGGAGGCGATGTCATCGTGGTGAGCCAATTCACCCTCATGGCCTCCTACAAGAAGGGCAACCGCCCCTCCTACATCCATGCCGCAGGCCACGACGTGGCCATCCCCCTCTACAACTACTTCTGCATGGGCATGACCGCAGCCCTCGGCAAGCCCGTCGGCACCGGTGAATTCGGTGCAAACATGCAGGTGGAACTCCTCAACGACGGTCCCGTGACCATCTGCATGGACACCAAGAACAAAGAATAACCCACTCCAAGAATGACCCTCAAAGAAGCCCAGCAACAGGTGGACGACTGGATACGCACCTATGGCGTGCGCTACTTCAGCGAACTAACCAACATGGCCTGCCTCACCGAGGAGGTGGGCGAACTGGCCCGCGTGATGGCACGAAAGTATGGCGACCAATCCTTCAAAAGCGGTGAATCCACCGATCCTGCAGAAGAAATGGCCGACGTGCTGTGGGTGTTGCTCTGCTTGGCCAACCAAACGGGAGTTGACCTCACCGAAGCCTTCCGCCAAAGTCTGGAAAAGAAAACGCGACGCGATGCCACCCGCCATATCAACAATCCGAAGCTGAAGGGAAATTGACAGGAAGAAGGGGGCAGAAGAGCCAGGTTAATCCTAAAAACCCTAACCACCCTAACTCACCCTAACCCACCCTAACTCACCCTAACCCACCCTAAAAACCCTAACTCGCCCTAACCCACCCTAAAAACCCCACAAACAATCATCATGAGCAACTATCACGACATCAGCCAAGGCCTCGGCCTCGCGGCTGAAAACGAGCCCGCCAAGGGCATGCAAAGCCCCTACGAACAGGCTTTCGCCAAATACAATCTCGCACTCAACGACCAGGATGTGACCGAAGCCGTGCGCAAGATTCTCGAAGAAAACCGCGAAAAGTATGACACCCCCGAAGTGAAGCGCACCCTGCTCAGCACCGTCGAACTCACCACGCTCAAGGTGACCGACTCGCAGGAAAGCGTGCTCCGCTTCACCGAAAACGTCAACCGCTTTGCCGATGAGCACCCCGACCTTCCGCCCCTCGCCACCATCTGCGTTTACCCCAACTACGCCAAGATCGTGAGCGAAAGTCTGGAAGCCGACCAAGTGAAGGTGGCCTGCGTGACGGGCGGTTTCCCCTCCTCGCAAACCTTCCTCGAAGTGAAAACGGTGGAAACAGCCCTTGCCGTGCACGATGGAGCCGACGAAGTGGACATGGTGCTCAGCGTAGGCGAATTCCTCAGCGGTGACTACGAAACCTGCGCCGACGAAATCGAGGAAATCAAGGCCGCTGCCGGCGAAGCCCCCCTCAAGGTCATCCTCGAAACGGGAGCACTCAAGTCATGCTCCAACGTCAAGAAGGCATCCATTCTGGCCATGTATGCCGGAGCCGATTTCATCAAGACCTCTACGGGCAAAATCGAGCCCGCAGCAACGCTCGAAGCAGCCTACACGATGTGCACCGCCATCAAGGAATATTTTGAGCTCACAGGCACGCTAATCGGCTTTAAAGCGGCCGGTGGCATCAAGACAGTGGCCGAAGCCGTTGACTTCTACACCATCGTGGCCGAAATCCTGGGCGAAGACTTTGCCCGCGACGGCCACTTCCGCATCGGCACCAGCCGTTTGGCCAACCTCCTCGTGAGCGACATTCTGGGCGAGGATGTGAAGCCGTTCTGAAACCATGATTCACCCGCCTCCGGCTATTTGTTCAGATGCATGGAGGCTTGGTGAAATCCGATAAATCAGCAACTCTTCCCCCAAGGCGTTTCCCGTCACCCATTGCGACAGGAAACGCCTTTTTCCGTACTTCTCTCCCGCACGGAGATATTCGCGCGGCGAGCGACTCCTCCTTTCCCGCACAACCTCGCAAGTTTTCCAAAAAAGTGACAGTAAAAAGCACAAAAAGCGCGTTACCATGAAAAAAACGCCCCTCGTTCCCTATATACTATACAGTGCAATCACACTTTTTGCTGTCATCTGTCAGCCGCCAACCTTTTCGGTCCCCCAATTAGTACCCCAACGGCGAACACAAGTCC
>DAIRWG010000042.1:4633-17427 GCA_036802405.1 Alloprevotella sp. | reverse complement strand
TTCTGCAGGAATGGAAGGAACGCGACGACAGAATGCCGCTCATCGTGAAGGGAGCACGGCAGGTGGGGAAAACGGCCTCCATCATGCAGTTTGCCACCGCCAACTACAAGCACGTGGTGGCCATCAACTTTGTGCTTCAGCAGAAGTACAAGGCCATCTTTGACGACGGATATGAAGTGAACGACATCGTCAGAAACATCACGTTTATCGACCCTTCTGTGGCATTCGAAGCGGGCAGTACCCTTCTGTTCTTCGACGAAATGCAGGACTGTGCGGCATGCGCCACATGCCTCAAGGCTTTCTGCATCGACGGACGCTACGACGTCATCTGTTCGGGTTCGCTCATGGGCATCAACTACCAGGAGATTGAATCGAACAGTGTGGGCTACAAGGAGGACTACGAAATGCATTCCATGGATTTCGAGGAATTTCTGTGGGCCAAAGGCTACGATGAGCCATTCATCGAGCGGCTCTACGGCAAGATGTGCGCCATCCAACCTTTGACTGCCTTGGAAATGGAGGTGCTGACCGGTTTGTTCAGAGAATATATGACCATCGGCGGCATGCCCGCCATCGTCAGCAAATTTGTGGAGAACGGGCATTTCAGCGGCACGCTCAGACTGCAGCGCCAGCTGCTGCTCGACTATGAGGAGGACATCACGAAGTATGCCCAAGGGCTTGACAAGGGAAAGATCAAGAACGTTTACGACCACATCTCCGTATTTCTGGGGCAGGACAACAAAAAGTTTCAGATCAGCAAGATAGCGCGCGGCGCACGCAACCGCGAATACGTGGGCACAGTGGAGTGGCTGCGCGATGCGGGCATCGTCAATGTGTGCTACTGCCTCTCGCAGGTGGCGCTGCCACTGAAGGGCAACTACGACCCGAAGTGCTACAAGATCTACTACAAGGACACGGGACTTCTGGTGGCTTCGCTTGACGAGGAATCGCAGGAGGACATGCGGGTGAACAAGAACTACGGCACCTACAAAGGTGCCCTCTACGAAAACGTGGTGGGCGACATGCTGGCCAAGCAGGGATACAGTCTGTACTTCTACCGCAACGAAAAGTCGACACTGGAAATGGACTTTTTCCTACGCGACTACTCGTCGCTCATCCCCGTGGAAGTGAAGGCCACGGACAACGCCACCAAGTCGTTGGCCAAACTGACCGCACACGACGGAAAGTTCCCCGACATTCAGTATGGCATCAAGCTTTGCCGAAACAACATCGGATTCAATGGGCATTTCTACACTTTCCCCTATTTCCTCACCTTCCTGCTGAGGAGGTTTCTGCATCGAGAACGGTAAGGGAGTGTGCAGCGAAGCCTCTGTGATGAAGCAAGCCGACTCGTCTGGAACTGCAGCAAAACAACGCTGCCGAAAAGCAGATTCATGCCAACTGAACCCGTCACACCGCAAAAAGAGGCCGTGAGAGCAAGCTGAAAGCGCTTGCCGTCACGGCCTCTTGGTGTGTGTGGTGGTGAAGCCTGCCATCAGCAGGGAGGCTTCACGTCAGGAACTTATTTGTTGTCTTCTACCTCTGCGGGAGCCCAGTGGTCGGCATTCCATCCGCCATCGTCCACCGAGAAAAGGTTGGCATCGTTGTCATTGGTCGGCTTGCTGTTGCTGGCCGAACCAATGGATCCGCAGAGCACGGGCATCTCCTCGTCCAGATTCAGCACTTGGAGGGAGGGAGCTATATAATTCTTTTTCATCATGAGTTTCGTTATTCTTGGGGTTGTTGTGTGTTGACTGGTGAGGGGGAAGATCACTTCACGATCACCTTCTTGCCGTTCACGATGTAGAGTCCCTTGGTGAGGTGGGCAGCATCCACGCGGCGTCCGTCGAGGGTGTAGGCCACCTTCACGGCCTCGCCTTGTTCGTTCACCACGGGTGTGCTGATGCCGGTGGTGGCATTGTCGAAGCGGAAGCTCTTGAGGGCCGTGGTGCCGGTGCTCTCGATGTCGAGGTAGGCACTGCCTGTGGGCACGGTGAAGGCACCGCCATCCGTTGCACCCCAGTAGAATCCGAGGCCTTCCTTGGTGTCGAAGTTGTCGTAAGCCAACTTGTAGTAGTAGTGGCCAACCTCAGCAGCAATCTCACTGTCCGTTCCGGCTTTCAGGAGGTTGGTGCCATTTGAAGTGCCTTTGCGCGCGCTGGCAATGACCAGATTGAAGGTATTCTTGCCGTCAGCCTTTACGAGCACTGGATAGTTGGCGGGAACGACATCGTAGGTTTCGGAATCTTTCTTGTACTTGTAGTCGAAGTTGAGCACACCGTTGCCATCGGCTTCAGTAACCGTGGCGCATTCCACTCCTTCGGGAACAAAGAAGGGAAGCTTTGACACGAAGGTGGCATAGCCTTCTTCGGTTCTTACGCTGAGGGTGGCAATGGGGGATTCTTCGGTGCCGGCGAAGGCGATGCTGCCGCTTCCCATTCCGAGACGTTTATAGTAATTAGAAAGTTTTCCATATACAAGAATCTCTTGTCCAGACAAGGTTTGATAATTCGAATTAATGTACTCTCTTAGCGTTGTGCTATTTGGTACAGAAATTCCGATGTTATATTCCTCAGTTCCGATTACAATCGAAGAAGCATTCTCTGTCAGGGTCTTATATCCATCGCTCGTAACGGCTCCCAAGATTTTACCTTTCACCCAAACCATCTTACCAATCCAATCAGAAGCATTATTCAACACCTCTTCAGCAGTATAAGGCTTGGCAAATGAGCCATCGTTGTCCGAAGGAGCCCGGTAGGTGTAAGTGGCCGTAGTCACATCACTCAGCACGCCTTTGATCACGGCAATGGCCTTGAGGGTGGTTTCAGCGAGGATGGTGATGGCACCTTCATACCGGGTACTTTCTTCGGTAGGATTTTCGCCGTTCAAGGTGTAGTAGATGGTTGCACCTTCATGGGCCGTGATGGTCACATCGAAAGGTTCGCTGAACTTCTTGGAAGCCACATCGAAGGTCGGGGCTTCTACCACAAAGGTGTAGGTGGCCGTCGTCTCGTCGCTATAGATGTTGTCCTTCTCGGCAACGGCTCTGAGCGTAGTGGTTGCGGTAATGGTGATGACGTCACCAGCGTTGTAGGTTTTCTTCGTGTCGGAAGTTTTCGGGTCGGTGCCGTCGAGCGTGTAGTAGACTGCAGCACCCTCGGCAGCCGTGATGGTCACTTGGAAAGGATCGGTGAAGGTGGTGGAGGCTGCACTGAACTTCGGAGCGGAGACGGTGCCGGAACCTCCTTCGGCGGCGTAGTACTTGAGGCTGTTGATTTCTACGAAGCCATTGCTTGATTTTTTGCAATTTACCTCAAGCTTGTAAAACAGGTTCTCGGCAGGAGAGCTTACCACAAACTCCATGTCAGCAGCATCTGTCGTCAAAATATTGAGGTCACCCGTGATAGTCTGTACATCTTTGCTGAACTTGTCATCGCTGGCAACAATTAACTTGATGGAGTTGACTTTACTCTTATTGGTAGCTGTCATTGTTTTAAAATCTACAACGACCTTGGTCACAGCTTTCTCAAATGCAGCATCGTTCACAATGGTAGCAACAGATGTATAGCTCTTGCGTCCACATCTAATATTACCCCAGGCCCAATTGTTGTTGCTGAATTTACTGATGGTCCAGGAGTCGGTACCAATCTTGGCAGTCCAATTACTGGTGTAAACATTGGTACCGTTGCTTTGCTTGTTGTCATCAGGAAAAGTGAGCGACTTGTAGGGCGTCACTTCCTGAGCCATAACCGCTCCGCATATGAGCATGAGCAGGCTAAGAATGGAAAAACGTAGTTTTTTTACCATAAGTTATGTTTTTGAGGGTTATTGATTGACTATTTGATTGGACTTGCAGCATGCTTGCCCATCATAGCGTGAAGAGGAAGGGTGTCGATTTTACCTCCCCATCACTTCTACACCGCAAAATTACAAAAAAGCGAAAGGCCGTGCACAGGAATCTGGTGAAGAAAGCATGACATATGGCAAAAAATGGCCATTTTGAATAGTAAAAAGGTGAATATGCAGCATGCATTGAGCAAAATGTGGTTAAATGAGGGCGCTCGTTTTTCGCTTGTTGCCTGTTTGTGGGAGACAATGCATGGAAACAAGCATACCACCATCATCCGTAAAGTGCGCATTCGAGGCAAGGATTCCACCGCAAGGCTTTGCGCATATTCTTCGTGGTCCTTTGTCCCTTCACGGCAAAATTCGCCGCAGGGGCTTCGCGGCCCTTAGCGGCCCTTTGCGGAAAATACGTAAAGCATCACCGAGCCCGCGGCTGGGAAGCCGCGGCTCCCCAAGCCCCCTCATTGAACATGTCGCTGAAAGGCTTCGGGAAGAAAAGTTCGTGTAGAAAAGTGTAGCATCAGAGCAAATGTTCGTGTAGAAAAGTGTAGCATCAAGGCAAATATTCGTGTAGAAAAGTGTAGCATCAAGGCAAATATTCGTGTAGAAAAGCGTAACTTTGCACCCATTCAGAGTATTCCAAATCACTTGGGAACAACAATTTAAGTTTGCAGCATGGAAAGAAACATCATGAACCAGCTAAAGGCATGGAAAGTCAGCCCCTATCGGAAGCCACTTATATTGGCGGGCGCACGCCAAGTGGGCAAGACATACATCCTCAGAGAGTTTGGCAGACGGGAGTATGAACACGTGGCTTACATCAATTGCGACGGAAACCCGGAAATGGCAGACATATTCTCCGACGACTATGACATGCAGCGCGTGCTGATGGTGATTGGTGCCATATGCAAGACACCCATCCTCCCCGGCAAGACACTCATCATACTTGACGAGATACAGGAGCTGCGCAAGGGACTCTCGTCGCTGAAGTATTTTTGCGAGAATGTTCCCGAATATCATGTGGCGGTGGCAGGTTCGCTGCTGGGAGTGGCCATGCACCAAGGAGAATCAGCCCCAGTGGGAAAGGTCGACATCATACGCCTTTTCCCCATGTCGTTTGAGGAATTCCTGCAGGCCAAGGGCGAAAGTCAGATGCAGCATATCTTGCAAAGCAAGGATTGGAAGACCATATCCATGATGCACGAAAGGTTCACCAAAACACTACGTGAATACTATTTTGTAGGCGGCATGCCCGAGGCCGTAAAGACCTATTTGCAAACCAACGATGCGAACATGGTACGCAAGGTGCAGAACAACATCTTGTTCGTATATCGGAGCGACATGTCGAAGCACGTCAGCCCCAACGAAGCGGCACGGATCAGCATGGTATGGCAGTCCATACCCTCGCAACTTGCCAAAGAGAACAAGAAATTTGTGTATGGGGCGCTTCGCTCTGGTGCCAGGGCGAAGGATTTTGAAATGGCCATACAATGGCTTGTCGATGCTGGACTGGCTTATCGCATATCGCGGTTGAGAGATGTGGGGATGCCGCTGAAATTCTACGAAGACATTGCCACCTTCAAGCTGTTTCTGCTGGATGTCGGACTGCTTGGGGCACTGAGCGAGATGGAGCCTTCGCAAATGCTTATCTCCAACAAGGTGATGACAGAAAGCAAGGGGGCATTCACCGAGAACTATGTGCTTTGCCAGCTACTTTGCCAGCAAGACATATTCACGTATTATTATAGCCGTGAAGATGCCCGGTTAGAGATAGACTTCGTGGCCCAACACCAGGGACGCATCACTGCCATTGAAGTGAAAGCCGAGGAGAACCTGCGGTCAAAGTCGCTCCGCACATTTGCCGAGGCGCACACCGATCTGGAAGCCGTACGCTTCTCCATGTCGCCATACAGAGACCAGGAGTGGATGAAAAACATACCGCTGTATGCCGTTGCTGAATATTTTTGATTGCATGCCCGAGCAAGGCACTCCAGCGGGTGGAAATAAGCCCTGCATGGGCTTCAGACGAAGAGCGGCTTAAACCATTAAGCCGATGAACTGTCATACCTATGTGTCAACAAGGGCGAAAAGCTGCCAATCTATGCTTAATAAAGCGGAAAGCATTTGGCTGATTGGAAGAGAAATGCCTATCTTGCACACGCAAACGAACCATTCGAACCGAATCAGAATCAAATCAGAATCAAAAAAGAATAAGACTATGACTATGAAAAGTTTCGCATTCCTCATGCCTCTGGCCATGGCCGCGCTCATGACCAGCTGCGTCAGCAAGAAGCAGTATGCCGACCTGCAGACCAACTACGACAAGCTGAAGACCGAACACGCCGGCCTGCAGCAGGACTACAACGACGCCAAGGTGCGCATTGCCGAGTACACCTCCGACTCGAAGAGCCTGGCCGCACGCCTGGCCGAGGAGCAGCAGCGCAACAAGGAGCTGCGCGATGCCTACGCCAAGCTGCAGGGATCGTTTCAGGACAACATCAAGCAGGGCAACGTGAACATCTCGAAACTGGTGGACGAGATCAATGCCTCGAACAAGTTCATCAAGCAGCTGGTGGATGCCAAGACGAAGAGCGACTCGCTCAACCAGGCTCTGACCAACAAGCTCACCCGCTCGCTCACACGCGAGGAGATGAACGACGTGGACGTGCAGGTGCTCAAGGGCGTGGTGTACATCTCGCTGGCCGACAACATGCTCTACAAGAGCGGCAGCTACGAAATCGGCGCACGTGCAGGCGAAACGCTGGAGAAGATTGCCAAGATCATCAGCGACTACAAGGACTACGACGTGCTGATCGAGGGCAACACCGACAATGTGCCCATCAACCAGAAGAACATCCGCAACAACTGGGACCTCTCGACCCTGCGTGCCTCCTCGGTGGTGCAGGCCCTGCAGAACCAGTATGGCGTGGACCCGAAGCGTCTGACGGCTGCCGGCCGCGGCGAGTATAACCCCGTGGCCTCCAACGCCACCGAGAAGGGCAAGCAGCGCAACCGCCGCACGCAGATCATCATCACGCCGAAGCTCGACCAGTTCATGGACCTCATCGACGAGGCTCCGAAGGACGAGTGATTCCGCCCCGTTGAGGCATCAACCCGATCACGAGGGCCACGGATCCAGCCGGGATCCGTGGCCCTCGTTTGCGCTACCGGCAGAAATCAGTACGTACTAACACTCGCATTTACGGAAGTTTTTACTATCTTTGCATTCGACTTAAGCCTACCCAAGGCTTCACACTCCATATATATTACAAGCCATACAGAATCGTTCAAAGAAAAGCGATGCCAAAAGTAATCTCCATCCTCAACCATAAGGGCGGCGTGGGCAAGACCACCACGACCATCAACCTGGCCGCAGCCCTCAAACTCATGGGCAAGCGTGTGGTGGCCATCGACCTCGACGGACAGGCCAACCTCACCGAAAGTTTCGGCCTCACGATCGAAGAGCCGCAGACCGTGTACGGCGCCATGAAGGGCGAATATCCCCTGCCGCTGCTGCCCACGGCCAGCGGTGTGGCCCTCTGCCCCTCGTGCCTCGACCTCTCGGCCGCCGAATCGGAGCTGATCAACGAGCCGGGACGCGAAATGATCCTCAAGGACCTCATTGCCCAACTGCCCGAAGAGCTGCAGATCGACTACATCATCATCGACTGCCCGCCCTCGCTCGGCCTGCTCACGCTCAATGCCCTCACGGCTTCCGACCTGCTCGTCATTCCCGTGCAGGCACAGTTTCTGGCCATGAGGGGAATGGCCAAAATCCTCAACATCGTGGAGGTGGTGAAGAAGCGCCTCAACCCGAAACTCGAAATCGGCGGCGTGCTCATCACGCAGTTCGACCGCCGCAAGACGCTCAACAAGTCGGTGTCGGAGCTGATCAAGGACTCCTTCTGCGACAAGGTGTTCCACACCTTCATCCGCGACAACGTCACCCTGGCCGAAGCCCCGGTGCAGGGCAAGGACATCTTCAACTACAACAAGAAGTGCAACGGTGCCGCCGACTACATGGAATTTGCCAAGGAAATCCTGGCCCTGGGCTAAGCGACGGCAGGCATTTTCCTCCTTCCTCCCCCGAAAAAAACATTGTAAACTCGTCAACTCCATTCATAACCCCGCTATGAGTAAGAACAACGAACTCAAGGAAGGCCTCCGCGGAGGCCTCGACAGCCTTTTCTCCTCCACCTCCTCAGCCAAGGCCGAACCGGCCGAAGCACCCGAAGCTCCGGCCCGCAGCAAGGAGAAGGCCGTACACTGCAACTTTGTGATTGACCGCAGCATCCACACCCGCATGAAGTATCTGGCCCTCGACCTCAACAAGTCGCTCAAGGAGGCGGTGAACGATGCACTGCTGGAATATCTCGAGCAACACGAGGGAAAAGTTTCCCGCCGATGATTTTTCCGGCCACGGAAGGCTTCCCCCTTCCGTGGCTTTTTCTTTTGAACAGCGGTAAAACACGGGAACAGTCAACGTTCACCTGTTAACTAGGGTGTACAGTTGTTGTTCGCATTTATGATTCTACGATCATCCGAATGAGTGGGTATGGAATGGGCGGGCTGAAAGCCCAGTTGCTGCTTTCAGCCCAGGGCAACGCCCTGGGTTTAAGCAAGTTATTTGCCCTTTCGCCCTGTAAGGGCAAAAGCCCTACTGACTCCGTAGTATTTGAAAAAGCCTCATCTGTTCGGCCGTGCTTTTGCCCTTACAGGGCGAAGCATCATCGTAGAATGGCCTAACCCAGGGCGATGCCCTGGGCTGGAAGCAACAGTTGGGCTTTCAGCCCGCCCTTGACGAATGCAAAATGAGTACACTAAACTAGACACTCTACCCGTCAACCTGCAAACCCGTCAACCCCAACCAACCCCAAGCCCATGCCCCGACAATCAAACATGGAACTGCTGCGCATCGTGGCCATGCTCATGGTGGTGGCCCTGCACGTCAGCACCGGCGGATTCGGCTACATCAACACGCACAACGTGCAGCAAGCCCCCTTCGCCTGGTACGGCACCACGCTCACCCTCATGGGCAGCATCGGATGCGTCGACATCTTCGTGCTCATCACCGGATGGTTTGGCACCCGCTTCAAGTGGAGCGGAGCCTTCCGGCTGGTGGCCCAAACCGCCTTCGTGGCCTTGGCCATGTATCCGGTGGTGTGGCTCAGCGGCAGCCCGCTGCCCCACTCCTTTGCCGAAGGTGCCAAAGCCCTGTGGACCTACTGGTTCGTGCAGAGCTATCTGCTGCTCTACGTGATCTCGCCGCTGCTCAACGCCTTCGTGGAGCAAAGCGACGAGCGGCGCCTCAGCCGGCTGCTCGTGGCCTACTACGTGTGCTGCCTCCCCCTCTCGTACATCAATTCCGACATAGCCCGAGGCTATTCCGCCTTCAGCTTCATCGGCCTCTACCTGCTCGGGCGCTATCTGCGCCTCTACGGGGCAGCCCACCTGCGCCGTGTGCGTTCGCGCTGGCTGGCCCTGACGTGGACGGCCCTCGTGCTGCTCATGACCACCGCCGTGTGGGGCATGGCCCGATGGGGCAACCAGACCCTCACGCACCAGCTCATCCACCTCCTCACCGCCTACAGCCAGCCCCTCGTCATCCTCTGCTCCAGCCTGCTGCTGCTGCTCGCCTCGCGTCTGCACTTCAGCAGCCGGTGCGTCAACTTTCTGGCGGCGGGCAGCTTCACGGTCTATCTCACCCACCAGCAGCTCTACATCCGCCCCGCATTTTTCCAGCTGGTGAAGGACGTGGCCGCCGCCATCCCCTCGCCCGTGCTCTGCTCGCTGGCCCTGCTCGGCTGGGTGGTGGCCGTGTATGTGGGCAGTGCCGCACTCGACAGCGTGCGCCGCCTGATGTTCAGCTGGGTGGAAAGCCGAAACTGGAAAAAGATGCCGCAAACGCTCGGCATCCGTTTGTCACGCTTTCTTCACCCCTGAAACCTTTGCCCCAATCGGGCAAAAGGCGTAAATTTGTGGCATCATTCCCCAACAGTCATCCCCGTGGCAGTGCCTTCATCCGGCCCGGCCATGCATTCAAGGATCCGTTTTCTCCCCGATGAAAAAGTTGCTCTCCCTTCCTCCCCACGTGGTGGAGGACTTCCACCGCATCACCGGCCTCGGCCGCGATGAATATTTCTGCACTTCCGACCCCGCCGACCGCAAGCTCGGCTCGGGCGGCGGCACGGCTTGGCTGCTCGAAGCCGCCCATGCCGATGAAGCCCCCGAGGAGGACTTTTCGGCCTGGCTCCGCCGCGAAAAGCGCGTGCTGCTCCATGCCGGCGGCCAGAGCCGCCGCCTGCCGGCCTACGCCCCGAGCGGCAAGGTGCTCACCCCCATCCCCGTGTTTCGCTGGGCACGCGGCCAGCGCATCGGACAGACACTGCTCGACCTCCAGTTGCCCCTCTACCGCGACATCCTGCGCCGTGCCCCCAAGGGGCTGCGCACCCTCGTGGCCAGCGGCGACGTGCTGCTGCGTGCCACCGATCCACTGCAGCCCATTCCCGAAGCCGACGTGGTGTGCTACGGCCTCTGGGCCGACCCCGTGCAGGCCTCGCACCACGGCATGTTTCTCATGAACCGCGAGCGCCCCTCCGAACTCGACTTTATGCTGCAGAAGCCCTCCACCCGGCGGCAGGCCGAACTGCTGTCCACACACCTCATGCTGATGGACATCGGTGTGTGGCTGCTGAGCGACCGCGCCGTGGCGCGCCTCATGCAGAAGTGCGGACTGCAGCCCGATGCCCCCGCCGAGGCCGGAGGCCCGTTGCCCCTGCCCGCCACCTACGACCTCTACTCCCAGTTCGGCTGCGCCCTCGGCACGCATCCCTCGCAGCCCGACCCGCTGCTATCTGACCTCAAAGTGGCCATCCTGCCCCTGCCGGGCGGCGAATTCTACCACTACGGCACGGGAGAGGACATGATCCGCTCGAGCGTGGCCATACAGAATCTGGTGAAGGACCAGCGCTTCATCCTGCAGCGCGGCGTGAAGCCCCAAACCTCGGTGTTCACCCAAAACTGCGTGCTGGCCAACCGCCCCACCGAGCGCACCACCAGCGTGTGGGTGGAAAATGCCTACCTCACCCAGGGCTGGCACCTCACCGACCACCACATCCTGACAGGCATTCCCGAGAACGACTGGCAAGTGACGCTCGCACCGGGCATCTGCCTCGACATGGTGCCCGTGGGCGAAACGGGCTATGCCCTGCGCCCCTACGGCTTCGACGATGCCTTCCGCGGCGACGTGACGGCCGAAGCCACCCACTTCCTCGGCCACCCCGTGAAGGAATGGCTCGACCGCCGTGGCATCGGTGCCGACGAACTCGTTCGCACCGACGACCTACAGGCCGCCCGTCTGTTTCCCGTCAGCACCTCGCTCGCGCAGCTCGAACAGCTGCTCCACTGGTTTCTCGACGAGCAGCCCGATGCCGCGGCCACTGCACTGTGGCGCAGCCTGCCGCGCTATTCGGCCGACGAGCTCAGCCTCCATGCCCACCTGCCCCGACTCTTTGCCCAGCGCCGCAAACTGCAAGCCCAGGCCCTGCCCGTGGTGGCGCGCAACTGGCAGCGCAGCGTGTTCTACCAGACGAACCTCGGCGACATGGCCAGCCGGTTTGTGGAAAATGCCCTGCCCCTGCCCGCCCCGCTGCCGGCCGAGGCACCGCTCATGACGCGCATACACGATGCCATGTTCCGCTCCGAAGTGCTCCGCCCCTCGGATGCCGAAGGCTCGGCCCGCTTCGCCCGGCAAGCCTTCGCCCTGCTGCGTGAAGGACTCACCGAGAATGTGCTGCACCACCAGGTGGAGCCACGCATGACCACCTTCTCCGACCAGATCGTGTGGGGCCGCTCGAGTGTGCGCATCGACCTGGCCGGCGGATGGACCGACACACCGCCCTACAGCCTCACCGCCGGAGGCAACGTGGTCAACCTGGCCATCGAGCTGAACGGCCAGCCGCCCCTGCAGGTGTATGTGAAGCCGTGCAAGGAGCCTGTGGTCATCTGCCGCTCGATCGACCTCGGTGCCATGGAACGCATCGAAACCTATGAGGAGCTGGGCCACTACACCAAGGTGGGTTCGCCCTTCTCCATCCCCAAGGCTGCCCTCACGCTGGCCGGCTTCATGCCCGGATTCGGCGTGGAACGCTTTGCCTCCCTCCGCCAGCAGCTGGAGGCTTTCGGCTGCGGCATCGAGATCACGCTGCTGGCCGCCATCCCCGCCGGATCGGGCCTCGGCACCAGTTCGGTGCTGGCAGCCACGGTGCTCGGCGCGCTGAGCGACTTCTGCGGACTCGGATGGGACAAGAATGAAGTGTGCAACCGCACCCTCGTGCTCGAACAGCTGCTCACCACCGGAGGCGGATGGCAGGACCAGTACGGCGGCGTGATGCCGGGCCTCAAACTGCTGCAGACCACCCCGGGATTCGACCAGAATGCCTCGGTGCGCTGGCTGCCCGACACGCTCTTCACCGATCCCGACCTGCGCTCCTGCCACCTGCTCTACTACACCGGCGTGACCCGCACGGCCAAGAATATTCTGGCCGAAATCGTGCGCGGCATGTTTCTCAACAGCACGCGCCACCTCAACCTGCTCGACAGCATGAAGCAACACGCGCTCCACCTGTTCGAAACGCTCCAGCGCAACGACCTCGAACAGTTCGGACGGCTGGTGATGACCACTTGGGAGCAAAACAAGGCCCTTGATGCCGGCACCAATCCGCCCGTCATCGAAACGCTCTGCCAGCGTGTGCACGACCTCTGCACGGGCTATAAACTGCCTGGCGCGGGCGGCGGCGGATTCCTCTACATGGTGGCCAAGGATGCCGAGGCTGCCCAGCGCATCCGCCGCATGCTCACCGACGACCCGCTCACGGCCAATTCCCGATTTGTGGAAATGAACCTGTCGAAAAGCGGATTGCAGATCAGCCGCAGCTGAACATCCGGCC
>DAIRWG010000042.1:0-4533 GCA_036802405.1 Alloprevotella sp. | reverse complement strand
CCCTACCACCTCACCGTGTCGGCCGGCGACAACTTCGGCGGCAGCTATTTCTACAACGCCACCCACGGACAGCTGCTGCCCGTGCTGTTCAACGACCTCGGCATCCGCCTCTCCGCCGTGGGCAACCACGAGTTCGACGACGGCCAGCGCTCACTGGCCGAGAAATGGCGCACCTCGCCGCTCCGCCCCACGGGGTGGGACCTCAGTTACGTCTGTGCCAACGTGCGCAGCAATGCCACAGGCCGCGTGCCCGAATTTGCCCAGCCCACAGCCCTTGTGGAAGTGCCGCTGCCGGGCGGGCGCAGCGTGAAGGTGGGCTTTGAGGGACTCATTGCCTCCTCCACCCCACAGCAGGTGAGCGTGCGCCGCATCAGCGGCCTGTCGTTCGACGGACGCTACCCCGCCGTGACCGACTCCGTGGCCGCCACCCCCGACGGCGAACTGCTCCGCCAAGCCCACGTGCGCCTGCTGCTCACCCATGTGGGCACCCGCATGAACGCCACCACCCACCAGCCCGAATGGGACGACCTCGACTCGGCCCAGATGGCCCGTTTCACCTCCGCGCAGTGGGACGGCATTCTCTCCTCGCACTCGCACAAGCTGGTGTGCGGCCGCATCAACGACACCCGCATCCCTGTGGTGCAGGGCCGCTGGCACGGCGACTACATCAGTGCCCTCATCTGCCGCATCGACACCTCCACGATGAAGCTCGTGGGTGTGGAGCCACGCACCTTCCGCGTCACGCCCAAGACACACTTGGAAGCCGGGCCGGCCCGCCTGCAGCAGCAGATCGATTCGCTCCTGCAGCACACCACCACCGAAGGCGGCACCCCGCTGGGCACCCTGCTCACCCAGGCCCGTGCCGACATGCCCCACGACCGCGACAGCAAGTGGCGGCAGAGCCAGGTGGGCACCCTCGTGTGCCGCGCCTATGCCGAGGAGTTCCGCCGCACGAAGCACCTGGCCGACAAGGTGCCCGTGATGGGCTGCAGCCATTTCGGAAGCATCCGTGCGGGATTTGTGAAAGGCCCAGTCAGCGTGCTTGATGTGGGCGAAGCCCTGCCGTTTGCCAACGTGCTGAAGGTGTTCCGCCTGACGGGAGAGCAGCTGCAGGAACTGGTGGAATTCGGCCTGCACAACCAGCGCTTCGGCTGGATTCAGCTGGGCAACATGGAAGTGGAGCAGGATGCCGACACCCACGTGACGGGCCTCACCTACGTGAGCCCGCAGGGCAAGCGCATCCGTCTGCAGCCTAAGAAGAAATACTACCTCGTGGCCGACGACTTCATGACACACGGCGGCGACGGCTATTCCTCCGACTTCTTCCCAGCCGACCAGGGCGTGAAGGCCGACGGCATGCACACCACCACCGATGCCTTCATCAACTATCTGCGCGAGCAGAAGGAAATTTGAGCTGCGGACGAATTGCCCTTCATTTCCACCCATTATTCATTTTTCCCCCTCACGAAAAATCCATGTCCCTCTTCAGCCTTCCCCCGAAGTCGCCCCAGTGCGACTTGAGCCTCACGATGTTTCTGAAAAATTCCGGCGAAGCCACCGACGGCCACTACCTCCGCCGCACCCTTGCCCCCGAATGGTTTCCGCAAAGCGGCGTGCAGCTCACCTGGCCGCACGAGGGCACCGACTGGGCCTACATGCTGCCCGAAGTGACCGAATGCTATGTGCGCCTGGCCTTCGAAATTGCCACGCGCGAACCCCTCCTCATCGTGGCCCCCGACACGGAAGCCGTGCGCAAGCTGCTCGAGGAACGGCTGCCGCAACGCGCCACCACCAACATCAGCTATTTCCAATGCCCCACCAACGACACTTGGGCACGCGACCACGCCTTCCTCACCGTCGTGTCGGCCGATGGTGCCGAACTGCTTGACTTCCGCTTCAACGGTTGGGGCGGAAAGTTTGAGGCTTCGCTCGACAATGCCATCAACGGCCGTCTCGCGCAAACCGACCCCGCCCCTCTGCAGGGACGCTACGTGAACTGCCTCGACTTCGAGCTGGAAGGCGGCAGCATCGAAACCGACGGATTCGGCACGCTGCTCACCACCTCGGAATGCCTGCTCAACGACAACCGCAACGCCTCGCTCGACCAGGCCCACATCGAAGCCCTGCTGACGGAGCGCCTCGGCGTGACGCGATTCCTCTGGCTCGACCACGGCTACCTGGCCGGCGACGACACCGATTCGCACATCGACACGCTGGCACGCCTCTGTCCCAACGACACCATCCTCTACGTGCAGTGCACCGACCCCGCCGACGAGCACCACGCTGCCCTGCAGGCCATGGAGGCCCAGCTCCGCACGTTCCGCACGGCCGACGGCAAGCCCTACCGCCTGCTACCCCTCCCCCTGCCCGCTGCCATTCACGACGAGGACGGCGAACGCCTGCCTGCCACCTATGCCAACTATCTGGTGATGAACCAGGCCGTGCTCTATCCCACCTACGCCCAGCCGGAGCTTGACGAACGCGCGGCTCGCACCATCCGCGAGGCATTCCCCGACCGCGACGTGGTGGGCGTGGACTGCCGCGCCCTCATCCGCCAGCACGGGTCGCTCCACTGCGCCACCATGCAGTTTCCCAAAGGCGTGATGGCATCACACTGACCATTTCTTCCCCCTCACCCACACCCAAAAAGCCTTTACACATCATGTCAAGAACACTCAAAGTAGGCATCGTGCAGCAGTGCTGCACGGCCGACGTGGAAGCCAACAAGCAGAAGCTGGCTGCCCACATAGCCCAACTTGCAGCGCAGGGCGCCCAGCTCGTGGTGCTGCAGGAGCTGCACAACTCCCTCTACTTCTGTCAGGTGGAAAACACCGACCACTTCGATCTGGCCGAACCCATTCCAGGCCCTTCCACCCAGTTCTACGGCGAACTGGCACGCCGCCACGGCATCGTGCTTGTCACCTCGCTCTTCGAGCGCCGTGCGGCAGGGCTCTACCACAACACGGCCGTGGTGCTGGAAACGGACGGCAGCGTGGCCGGCATCTACCGCAAGATGCACATCCCCGACGACCCCGCCTACTACGAGAAGTTCTACTTCACGCCCGGCGACCTCGGGTTCCACCCCATCGACACCTCGGTGGGCCGCTTGGGCGTGCAGGTGTGCTGGGACCAGTGGTATCCCGAGGGAGCACGCCTCATGGCCCTGCAGGGAGCCGAACTGCTCATCTACCCCACCGCCATCGGCTACGAGAGCAGCGACACGCCCGAGGAGCAGGAGCGCCAGCGCGAAGCCTGGACCACCGTGCAGCGCGGCCATGCCGTGGCCAACGGCCTGCCCGTGATTGCCGTCAACCGCACGGGCCACGAGGATGATCCCTCGGGCCAGACGCACGGCATCGACTTCTGGGGCTCGAGCTTCGTGGCCGGCCCGCAGGGCGAATTCCTCTACCGCGCACCCAAGAACGAGGAAGTGTGCACCGTGGTCGACATCGACCTCCAGCGCAGCGAGAACGTGCGCCGCTGGTGGCCCTTCCTCCGCGACCGCCGCATCGAAGAGTTCGGCCCGCTCACGCGCCGCTTCATCGACTGATGCCTGGCGACGACAGCAAACAAAAAAGACGAGTGGCAGAGAATGCAAGGCGCATTCTCTGCCACTCGTCTTTCATTCATGTCCTCCGAGTGAAGGACGGGATGGGGTCATTTCATGTTGTTGAACTTCAGGGCATCCTGGTCGTCATACTGCTTCTGCAGGCGGATCAGCTCCTTCATCAGGCGCTTCGTCTGCTTCTCTGTGCCGGGTTTGCCATAGATGTTGTGCAGCTCGTTGGGGTCGTCGTTGAGGTTGAAGAGCTCCCATTCGTTGATGTCGTTGTAGAAGTGGATGAGCTTCCAGCCGTCGGACGAACGCACGCCGTAGTGACGCTTCACGGCATGTTCGGCGGGGTATTCGTAGTAGTGGTAGTAAACGCTCTGGCGCCAGTTCTTGGGATGCTGTCCCTTGAGCAGCGGCAGGAGCGACACACCCTGGATGTCGGCAGGAACGGGTGCACCGGCCAGTTCGAGGAAGGTGGGCGCATAGTCGATGTTCTGCACCATCTCCTTGATGTCGCCGTGAGCCTTCTGCTTCATGCTGTCGGGCATGCGCATCACGAGCGGCGTGTTGAGCGATTCCTCATACATGAACCGCTTGTCAAACCACCCGTGCTCGCCCATGTAGAAACCCTGGTCGGAGGTGTACACCACCAACGTGTTCTCCAGGAGTCCGGCCTGCTTCAGATAGTCGAGCGTGCGGCCCACGTTGTCGTCGAGCGTCTTGAGCACCTTGGCATAGTCGCGCATGTAGCGCTGATACTTGAACTCGGCCAATGCGCGTCCCGTGAGGTGGCGCTGGTTGAAGTCGAGCGTCAGCGAATCGTAGAAGTAGTCATACTCTGCACGGTCCTTCGAGTTGAGTCGTCCGATCATGCCCAAGTAGGTCGGCGTGAGCGGCGTGTTGGCCCCGGGGGTGTACATCTTGTTGTCGTACACGATGTCCATGTGCTTCTTGATCTCCATCTCCTGCGTGGCGGCGGC
>DAIRWG010000041.1:3930-17577 GCA_036802405.1 Alloprevotella sp. | reverse complement strand
AAATTGGGACACCGATTGTTTTGGGGCAATTGTGCGAATTAACTGAAACGCCCTAGTCTAAATAGATATTTCCGTAGAATGTCTCGTTATGACACTGTATCCATATAGTGTAAGGCCCATTAAGATATGGAGGTATTTGTACACCATGTTGATTGCTCGTTATGGATTGATGCCAAACTGACTCATTATGTTCATTCTGTAAGGCAATATCAAGAATCTCGGCATTGCAAGGGGTTTTTACGTATAGCATTCTTTCTACAATGTAGGCATAGGGCAGACAATGCTTGCATTCTCTCTTATATTGAGGGCCCGACTCGTCTTTTCTGTAATCGCTTCCGTTCGTTGGTGGTTGATAATTATGGTAACCTTTAAGTGGAATGAAGACACTATCAGCTATGCTTGCTTGAGCGATGCTGAATGTAAACCATAATGAAATGGTTAGTATGAAATTGTAAGCGGTTTTCATAGGCTTTATGTTTGTGATATTAGTTTGTGCGGCAAAGTTAGGGATGTACACAATTCTTGTGGCAGATTTTATACACAAAAAATTCACAAATGCTAATTTGCCATTTGTGAATTTTTTGTGTAATTGTATTTATCTGTTGTTAACGTAAAGAATATCAGGGGAGTGTGTGATTCTTATTTCTTATATGTTAAGAGGTTTTCTACAAAACAAAGAGCGCTTTTTTGGTTGAAGATGCATTCATTTAATCTGGATTTAGAGTTACTGACGAGTTGAGGAGTCCATTTAAAGAATGAAGAAATCAGCTTGTTCTTTGTTTGGAAAATAATGAGAAGACAGAGTCGCAGGGTGTTGTTGTCTTTGATGTATGCTTTGTTGCATAACAAATCGTATGTGTCGGGTGCAATAACTCGAACTTCCTCCAGCATCTGATCGTAGATGGCTTTTGTTGGTTCGCTGCCTTGTTGTATTATTTTTTGCCACTGTTTCATAGTTTCCGTTTGCATGATTGCTGCTAGTCTTTCTTTGAAAAGCATCTCTGAAGCTGATGGGGGAGTGATGCCTTTTATTTCACCTCTTGCGAACAATAGGTCTTTCTTTAATTGCGCAATATTTGCTTTGTATTCTTGAGATTCCTTTTCTAAGTTCTTACAGTAGTTTTCTAATTTTTCAAGTTTTGTACTTCTGTCTTTTAATTCTTGAGTGGCAATTTCGTATTTTTTGTGTTTCTGCCGCTTGATGACCATACATATTACAAAAGAGCATATAACGACAATAGCGAATAATACCCTTCGTTGCCTGTTTTCTTCATTATATGATTTAATTTGTGCCCTAACATTCATTATGTCTGTTTGGTGCTGGTATTTTTGTAAAATGGCTTCCTGCTTGCGTACTAAAGCAGAATCCATGTAATCATTGTAGATGGCCAAATACTTGTATGCGGAGTCTTCGCATCCTTTTTCATGATAAAGTTCCGAAAGTCTGTATGCAGCCTCATATTTATATATAGGGTATTGTGAGGCCTGTTCCATTTTGGCTAAAGAGATGGCTGAATCATATTCTTGTCTGTATTTGAGTATATTGATTTTATTGGCATAATAGGATTTGTAAAGGTCTCCGTCAACAATACCGGCATTGATATGAGGATTGACGGATTGCATGAAGTTAAGATATTTTTCTGATTCGTCAACCAACCCTTTTTTATAGTGTGCACGGCATAAGTTTTGGTAGGCTATGAATAGGCTGCTTGACTGGCGTAATTTGCAGTTTCCTTGCATGTAATGTAGGCATTCCTTGCTTAATGCGATGCCTTTGTCAAGCTTGCCGTTGCTAATATAGTTGCTGGCAACAGCTAATCTGGCATCATTCCGTCTGATTGAATCCTTAGCTTTAAGTGCGTGAAAAGCAGCTTGGTTGTATTGTTCCATTGGATTATGGGCGGATAGATGAGTCTCATAAGTGTAACCTAACAACATTTCAGCTTTGTAAAGCAGTATGAAATTGAAATCTGCCTTGGTTGTGTCTGCTTGCTCAATGGCTTTTGAAGCCCATTGTTGCGCCATGGTGGGCAGGCCCATGTCGCGGTAGCATGCTGCCACAAGGTAGCGTGCGAGGGTCGCTTCATTGTTTAGCATTCGGGCGGTATAGAATTTTTCTACCTCAAGCATCATGCTGTCGTCATTGAGCGGGATGAAAAGCTGGTCTTTGGCATTGAAAAAGGTAAGCATAAACCGGTTGCGGAAACCAGATGACGTGCTTGCGTAGAATGCACTGTCTGGCTGCAGTAAATCGTAGGCAGCCTGCGCATTGTCGTGGTTCAACAGGCTGTCTGCCTGGTTGAGATGCGCCGTCATTTCACGGTTTTGGCAATTCGTCAAGAAAGCCAGTGACATCAGCATGATAAGGAGCAAAGGCGGAAGGCTGAAAGCATGTTTCATAAATTAGGAGTAGGTTGAGACATAAATGTTGATTGTATGTTTGGAAAGAATGTGTTGGGGCATGCATGACGCCAAGCGGGCTTGTACGTTATGCTGAACCGAAGCCATCAGGGTGCAAAGATAGTGTTAGTTGTTAGAAAAACGGATAGTTTGCTTGGAAGTTGTTTAGAGTTGCATAAAAACAAAAGTATAGGTAGGGTAAACCGAACGTCATGAAAAATGGTATGCAGCTGGGCATGCATTCCGATAGTCAGGGAAATGTGGCCTTTCGGCAATGAATATGCCATTGCAGATGACAAGCAACAAGCGTGGCACAAGGCCATTTTGACTGGGTCAGAAGCCCCCTGCTGTGATTCATTGGCGAGAGCCTGCAGCGGGGCGTGCATGGGGGCGGAGGCGGGGTGAAAATGCCGGCAGCCATTTGAAAAAGAAGCGGGGCGCGTTAATTTTGTGCGAAAAATTGGCTGGTTCACGTAAATTGGATAAATTTGCAGCCGGGCTTTTACTCAAAATGACACGAAAGGCTTGTGGCTGGGCAGCAAGGTGCCAAGGAAACACGTTTTTTTCTTGCTTGCGATGCAAGTTATTGGCCGTTGCGCCATTATTTGAAGGAAAGTCCGCAGATCAACTGAAGAAACAACATGAAGGAATTCGCTTTGTGGCCGCCACGGATTGTAAGGGAACGTCGGCAGGCGTGCAAGGTGCATTCCTTATTAACCCAAAAATTGAACGTAACAATGAAAACGAAAAGACTCTTTCTGGCCATGCTCCTCTTCTGGAGCTTCATCGGCGCTTCTTTCGCCCAGCTTCCCTCGGTGAAGCTGAAGGACATCAACGGTAAGGTGATCGACACGGCCACGCTGCAGAACGACGGCAAGCCCTTCATCATCAGCTTTTTCGCCACTTGGTGCAAGCCTTGCAACCGCGAGCTCAAGGCCATCAACGAGGTGTATGCCGACTGGCAGGACGAAACCGGTGTGCGCGTGGTGGCCATCTCGATTGACGAGGCTCAGAATGCGCAGAAGGTGAAGCCGATGGTGGATGCCAACGGGTGGGAGTATCAAGTGCTGCTCGACCCGAACAGCGACTTCCGCCGTGCCATGGGTGTGAACATGATTCCCCACGTGTTTGTGATCGACGGCAACGGCAAGGTGGCCGAGAGCCGCAGCGGTTACACCGAGGGCGGAGAGCAGCACCTCATCGAGAAGGTGAAGGAACTCCTGGCCAAGGAGAAGTGATCCTGCTTGGAGCCCGAAGGCTTTTATTTTGACCATAATGACGGAGGTGAAGCTTTGCCTGCCCCATGCGAAAGGCAGAGATTCACTTCCGCTTTTGTTGTAAATGCAAAAAACATTCAATCCAATCATAATGAAACACTTTGCCACTTTTGCGGCACTGACCTTTGCCTCCGTGCTCTCTGCCTCGGCGCAGACCGACGAGGGCAAGAAGGTGACGCTCCATGGTAGCATCCAGAGCGATGTGCTCGTTCCCCAAGAGGACAACCGCATCGGCACCGGCACTTACAAGGACGACGTGCTGACCAACACCTATGCCGAGCTCCACCTGATGAACAAATATGTGCAGGCCGGAGCCCGCCTTGAATATCTCGACCATCCGATGCCCGGCTTCGAAAGCGACTTCAAGGGGTGGGGCGTGCCCTACATGTACCTCAAGGGCAACTACAAATGGGCCGAGATGACCTTGGGCGACTTCTACGACCAGTTTGGCAGCGGACTGATTTTCCGCACCTACGAGGAGCGCTCGCTCGGCATCGACAATTCGCTGCGCGGCGGCCGCCTCGTGCTCAAGCCCGGCAAGGGCGTGAGCCTGAAGGTGCTCGGCGGACAGCAGCGCTACTACTGGCACCACCGCAACCTCGACTCCAGCTCGCCCTGGACCTACGGCGGCGACCTCGAACTCAATGTTGACCAGTGGGTGAAGAAGATGGACGAGTCGAACACCCGACTCACGCTCGGATTCTCGGCCGTGGGCAACAAGTCGACCGACACCGAGGTGCTTGGCACTGACCCGTCGAACGGACAGCTCGCCCGCCTCGACATGCCCAAGAACGTGCCTGCCTACGATGTGCGTGCCAACCTGCAGAAGGGTGGCTACGGACTCCTCGTGGAATATGCCTGGAAGGGGCAGGATCCCTCCAGCGCCAACAACTACACCTACCAGCACGGACAGACGCTCCTGCTCTCGGGCTCCTACTCGAAGCGCGGCATGAGCGTGCTGCTCCAGGCCAAGCGCAGCGAGGACATGGCCTACCGTTCGCGCCGCGGCATTGACAAGGCTTCGACGGCCTGCTACATCAACCACCTGCCCGCCTTTGCCATGCAGCACACCTACACGCTGGCGGCCCTCTATCCCTATGCCACCCAGATGACTCCGGGCGAATGGGCCTTCCAGGGCGAAGTGGGCTACAACTTCAAGCGCCGCACCGCTCTCGGCGGCAAGTATGGCACCAACCTCAAGCTCAACTTCTCGCACGTGCGCAGCATCGACAAGGCTGCCGAGCAGGAGGCCCTCGGCAAGGGAGCCGACGGCGTGAGCTCGAAGTTCTTCAAGATGGGCAGCGAAACCTACTACCAGGACATCAACGTGCAGCTGGAGAAGAAGTTTACCAAGCAGTTCAAGCTCAACTTCATGTACTCCAACCAGCGCTACAACAAGACGGTGGTGGAAGGCGAAGGCGGCACCATCAAGAGCCACATCTTCGTGGCCGAAGGCAAATACCAGTTCTCGCCCAAGCTCACCCTGCGCGGCGAGGCACAGTATCTGCACACCAAGCAGGATCAGAAGGATTGGTGGTACGGTCTGCTTGAACTTTCGGTGCTCCCCAACTTCATGTTCACCGTGAGCGACCAGTTCAACGCCCATGTGCCTTACTACACCGCTTCGGGCGCCGTCGATGGCAGCCGCGGCACCCACAAGGAGCACTATCTGCTCGGTGCCGTGACCTACACCCACCGTGCCCATCGCCTCCAGCTGAGCTATGGCAAGACGCGTGCCGGCTACAACTGCTCGGGCGGCGTGTGCCGCTACGTGCCGGCATCGAAGGGCGTGCAGGCATCCTATACGTTCAATTTCTAAACGGGGAAAGCCCCATTCCCCATTTCGACAGACAACCCTATGAAACTGACAAAACTTTTGATGCTCCTCAGCGTGCTGCTCGGCGGATTGACGGCCTGCAACGACATCGACCTGGCCGACCGCTTCCAGCCCATCGAGGTGACATCCAAGAAGAATGTGCTGATCGAGGACTTCACGGGTCAGCACTGCGTGAACTGCCCCAAGGCAGCCGACGAGATACAAAGCCTGCAGAAGACCTATGGCGAACGGCTCATTGCTGTGTCCATCCACGGCGGTTCGCTCAGCATCCACGACTCCGAGACTTCCGGCCTCGGGCTGGCCACCGATGAAGGCGAAGCCTACAACAAGCTGTGGGACGTGAAGAGCTGGCCCAAGGGATTGGTGGACCGTGCCGGCGGACTGCAGGACTATGAGCTTTGGAGCGGATCGGTGCTGAAGCGCATGGCCTCCACCCCCTTGGTCGACATCAAGGCCGACAAGCTCACCTTCGACGAGACTACGCGAACGCTCAAGGTCAGCACCACCCTCACGGGCTTGGCCGATGTGAAGGGCCGTCTGCAGGTGTGGCTCACCGAGAGCGGCATCACGGCTCCGCAAACGCTTCCCTCGGGCGTGACCGATGCGAACTACACGCACAACCATGTGTTCCGCGCAGCCGTCAACGGCACCAACGGCGAAGAGATTGCCCTCACAGCAGGCAAGGAAGAAAAGAAAGAATACACCTACCAGTTCGCCCGCAACTATTGGAACGAGAAGAACTGCGCGGTGGTCATCCTCTACGCCAACGACCAGGACGGCGTGATGCAGGTGATTGATGCTCCGCTCTACAAGAACGGGCAGCCCGACGACAAGGAACTCCAGTCCATCCAGATTGACCGCGAGAAGCTTGACCTCTTCGAGGGTGGCACAGAAACGCTTTCGTGCATCTTCACTCCCTCTGATGCCACCGACAAGCAGATCACTTGGACTTCCTCCGACGAATCGGTGGCCACCGTCACGGCCGAAGGCGTTGTGACTGCAGTGAAGGCCGGAACGGCCACCATCACCGCCACCTCTGTGGCCAATCCTTCCATCACGGCCTCCATCCCCGTGACCGTGTCGAAGAAGGAGAGCGACAATCCCGTGCAGGTGATCTTCAACGGAAAGCGCGTGCACGACGGCGATGTGCTCCTCATTCCCATGGAAGCCGTTGACTACGGCGGCGGATTCATGATGCTGGAGTATGCCGACGAATCGCACGGCTCCGACCCGAAGTTCGTCAACACCGACACCGATGCCGGCAACATCATGGGCTACCCCGTGACCGTCAGGGTCCGTCTGGCCGGCGATGAATACAAGCCTTGGGCCATCTGCGGATTGGGATTGGGCGCTTGCTACAACATGACCACCATGGAGTACACTTGCCATTTCAATCTCCGTTCGGGCAAGACCGAAACCTCGCAGGTTCACTACGACGGTTTCTCCATCTCTCAGAAGAACTACGGCACGGCCGACATCATCTGCGAAGCCGATGTCAACGGCGAGAAGATGACCTACACGCTGCGCTACGTGTATGAAGAGAAATAAAAATCTTTTTTGAAAGACGAGTTGACAAGTAAGTTGCTCTCGTGTCTGACGGCCAGTTGTGCCATGATGCAAGCATGAGAAACAGAACAGACTTACTTGTTGACTCGTCTGCTTGTTTACCCGTCCATTCGAATACGGGCCAACTCAAACGCAAATCCCCCAAATACAATGCTGAAACACATCCTCACCCTGGCCGCAGGCCTGGTGTTCACGCTCGCTGCCACGGCCATTCCGGCCAAGCGCATCACGCGCACCGTGACCCAGCCCGACGGCACCCAAGTCACCGTGATGCTCACGGGCGACGAATCCTTCCACTGCTACCGCACCCTCGACGGGCAGCCGCTCGTGCAGCGTGCCGACGGCGGCTACTGCTATGCCACCCTCAGCGGCACCCTGCTGCGTGCCTCCTCCGTGCTGGCACACGATGCTGCCAGCCGCTCCGGCGAAGAACGCACTTTCGTGCAAAGCCTCCAGCAGCAGAACGAGCAGCTGGCCACCCTGCAGCGCCGGCGCATGGCCGCACGCAATGCCTCGCGCAAGCGCCGCCTGCCCGCCGTGCGCAAGGCCAATGCCACGCAGGAAGTGCAGCACCGCAAGGGACTGGTGATCCTGGTGAATTTCCAGGACAAGAAAATGTACAAGGACAACACCCGCCAGGCCTTTGACGACATGATGAACAAGGTGGGCTACAAGGACAACGGCAATGCCGGCAGCGTGCACGACTACTTCCTGGCCCAGAGCTACGGCAAGTTCGACCTCGAGTTCGACGTGGTGGGGCCCGTCACCGTGTCGAAGAAACTGGCCGACTACGGAGCCAACGTGGGCGGCGACGACAAGGATCCCGCTGGCATGGTCTACGAAGCCTGCAAGCTGGCTGACAGTCAGGTGAACTTCAAGGACTACGACTGGGACGGCGATGGCGAAGTCGACCAGGTGTTCGTGATCTGCGCCGGACAGAGCGAGGCCGCAGGCGGCGCTGCCGACTGCATCTGGCCCCACGAGTGGAACCTCTACTCCGGCGGCTACACCCTCACGCTCGACGGTGTGCGCATCGACACTTATGGCTGCTCCACCGAGCTGGCCGAATCGAGCACCCGCATGGACGGCATCGGCACCGCCTGCCACGAGTTTTCGCACTGCATGGGCCTGCCCGACATGTACGATGTGGACTACAGCGGAGGCTTCGGCATGGGCGACTGGAGCATCATGGACAGCGGATCCTACAACGGCGACGGCTATGCCCCCTCGGGCTACACCGCCTACGAGCGTTGGACGAGCGGCTGGCTGCAGCCCGTCGAGCTGAAGAAAGCCTGCACCGTGGGCCAGATGCCTTCGCTCGACAAGGAGCCGGTGGCCTACGTGATGTACAACGATGCCAACCGCAACGAGTATTTCCTCATCGAGAACCGCCAGCAGGACGGATGGTTTGGCGAGGACGCAGCCAAGGGCCTGCTCATCACCCATGTCGACTTTGACGAGGATGCCTGGCTCGAAAACTCCGTTAACGACCTGCCCGGCCACCAGCGCTGCACCATCGTGCCTGCCGACAACCGCGACACAGAGGGCACCACCTACGGCGACCTCTACCCCTATGGCGGCAACAACCAGTTCACCAACACCTCCAGCCCCGCTGCCAGCCTCTTCAATGCCAACACCGACGGCAGCAAGCTGCTCAGCAAGCCCCTCACCGCCATGGCCTACGATGCCAACGGCCTGGCTTCCTTCGTGTTCATGGGCGGACTGAGCCTCGATGTGCCTGTGGCCGATGCCGGAAAGACCGAAACCACGGCCAACGGCTTCAGCGTGAGCTGGAGCCCTGTGGAGAATGCCGAGACTTACTCCGTGGAGCTTCGTCCTGACCAAGGCGGCAGCCAGGCGGCCTCCGAACTCTGCCAAGAGGACTTCAGCACCTGGGGAGCCACGCTCACGCAGGATTCCAACGCCGATGTCAGCTCGAAGCTTGACTCCCACATGCAAACGCCCGGATGGACCGGCAAGAAGCTGTTCATCGGTCCCGCCCGCCTCAAGATGGGTTCTTCCTCCGCCACCGGTTCGCTGCTCTCGCCCTTGTTCGAAGCCCCCACATCGGGGCAGGCCAGCGTGGCCTTCACCGCTTCGCCCTACGGACGCGATGCCAACGTGAAAGTCAAGGTCGAGCTGTGCAATGCCTACGGCACCGTGCTGCAGTCGCAGTCGTTCGATCCCACGGGCAAGGAGCAGGTGGCCGTGTTCGAGCAGGTTGACAACGAGTTCCGCGTGAACATCACCACCTCCACCAAGCGCACCTATCTCACGGGGGCGCTCACCGTCTACGACGGACAGCCCGCCGAGGCTTCCGCCCACGCCCTTGCCGCCACGGCCGACGAACCTGAAGCCAGCACCACCCGGTTGGTGAAGGGACTGACGGAGTGTGCCTACACATTCACCTCCCTGCCCACCAATGCCGCCTACAAGTGGCGCGTGCGTGCCGAGGCCGGCAGCGTGGTGTCCGCCTGGAGCGCCTGGCAGCAAGTGGTGCTCGGCTCGCTGGAGGGCATCCGCCCTGCCTTGGTGGCCGAAAACCAATGGACGGCCGCCACGGTGGTCGACGTCTACTCCCTCTCCGGCCGCCGCTTGCGCAGCGCTGCCTTTGCGTCCTGGCAGCACGGACTTCCTGCCGGCACCTATCTGCTGCGTGCCGCAGGCCGCACCGTGGTGTGCGTGAAGTGACTCTGGGCGAGGATTTTCCTGTTCAAGCTCCTGCCAAGGAGCAAAAAATGAGCAGGCGGAGCCTCCTTTGCCGATGAAATGAATCAAAAAAAGGTCAACCCTGCGGGGTTGACCTTTTTTTCAAGGCCTTTGACGAGTTATTTTCCGATCCATTGCCGGAAGCGCCGTACTTTTGCAGTGTTGGAAAGCAAGTCATGCTGCCGTTTCCTGCCTCCTTTTTGAGAGTTTGTGAGGCAGGGCTACTGACGCAGCATCACAGCCTAGCGTCCAACCCTCCGACGATGGCGGCAGCGATGCCCCCTTCCGCCGAGGACATTCCGCTGAGTGCGGAATCGTTAAAGATAGATTTAGGAATAAATGTTTTTCATGCTATTTGTTAGTTAAAGTTCTTGGGAGTGCAGTTGGCTGTGATGGTCCGGTGCGCTCCATTTTTTTGTGCTTCCGCATCGAAAGTGTGTGGATATCAAGGAAAAAATCGTATATTTGCAAGTACAAGAGAAAGGGGAATATATTGCAGTCCTTGTTTCATCCTCCCCCCCTGTTCTCTAACCGATAGAACTTATTCATTCACCCCGAAGCCCCATTACCGACATGACAGCCACCCTTCTGATTCTGGCCCTTTCTGCCCTGCTCTTTGTGAGCGGACGCATCCGTTCCGACCTCGTAGCCGTGTGTGCGGCGCTGGCCCTTGTGCTTTGTGGCATCCTCACCCCCGAGGAGGCCCTGGCCGGGTTTTCCAGTCCCATCGTGGTGATGATGGTGGGCCTCTTCATTGTGGGCGGCGGCATCTTCAGCACTGGGCTGGCCAAGCGCATCGGGGCCGGCATCCTTGGCCTGGCCGGCACCAACGACACCCGCCTCTTCGTGCTCCTCATGCTCACCACCTCGGTGGTGGGAGCCTTCGTGAGCAACACGGGCACTGTAGCCCTGATGCTCCCCATCGTGGTGAGCATGGCCCGCGGGGCCGGACTCTCGCCTTCGCGTTTCCTCATGCCGCTGGCCTTTGCAGGCAGCATGGGCGGCATGCTCACCCTCATCGGCACCCCGCCCAACCTCATCGTGCGCGATGTGCTCGCCGGGGCGGGCTACGAGCCGCTCTCCTTCTTCTCCTTCACCCCCGTGGGCATCATCTGCATCGCGGTGGGCACACTCACGCTCATTCCTCTCAGCCGACGTTTCCTGCAGGGGCGCAAGGGGCAGCACACCAGCCGCGAGGGCAAGACGCTCGAGCAACTGGCCGAAGAGTACAAGCTGGCCCGTGCCCTCACCCTGCTGCAGCTCACTCCCCAGTCGCCCATGGTGGGCCGCACGCTCAAGCAGCTCAATGTGCGCAGCCGCTACGGCACCACAGTCATCGAGGTGCAGCGCCGGGGCAGGCAGGCCGGAGGCGCCCTTTCGCAGGTGGAGCAGTTTGCCCTGGCTGATGTGCCGCTGCAGGCCGACGACGTGCTCTATGTGAGCGGTGCTCCCGAACACGTGGCCCTGCTGGCTTCGGAAAATCAGCTCAATGTGGTGAAAACCAAAGGCCGCCGCCGGCTCCACTTCTACGATGTGGGCATGGCCGAAATCCTCCTTCTCTCCACCTCCGCCCTCGTGGGGCGCACCCTCGGCCAGGCCGATTTCCGGCAGAAATACGGACTCAATGTGCTCGGCATCCGCCGCCACGACCGCTACCTCCTCGACGACTTGAGCGACTGCCGCCTTCATGCCTCCGACATTGTGCTCGTGCAGGGGCCGTGGGACAACATCGGCCGCCTCAATGCCCTTGACGGGCTGGAGTGGGTGGTGGTGGGGCAGCCACAGGAACAGCTGGCCCGGGTCACGCTCGACTACAAGGCTCCCGTGGCCGCCCTTATCATGGTGCTCATGGTGCTGGCCATGGCCTTCGACTTCATTCCCGTGGCCCCCGTCACGGCTGTCATGCTGGCCGCCGTGGCCATGATCTTTACCGGATGCCTGCGCAGTGTGGAGGCTGCCTACAAAACGATCAACTGGGAGAGCATCATCCTCTTCGGAGCCATGCTCCCCATGTCCACCGCACTCGAGAAGACGGGCGCCTCCGAACTGCTCTCCTCGCATCTGGTGCAGGCCGTGGGCGGCTATGGCCCCTACATGCTCCTTGCCGCCATCTATGTGGCCACCTCACTGCTCACCTTCTTCATTTCCAACACGGTGACGGCCGTCCTCATGGCCCCCATTGCCTTGGCGGCCGCATCGGCCCAGGGCGTGAGTGCCGTGCCGCTCCTCATGGCCGTGAGTGTGGCGGCCAGCATGTGTTTCGCCTCCCCATTCAGCACCCCGCCCAATGCCCTCGTCATGTCGGCCGGCGGCTACAAGCCCCTCGACTACGTGAAGGTGGGCCTTCCCCTCCAGCTCGTGATGGGCGCAGTGATGCTCGTGGCCCTGCCTTGGATCTTCCCGTTCTGAAGTGGGAAGGGGATTGCGGTAATGATGAATACGTTCCCGTACTTGACTGGCATAGTGAACAAATCCCGGTAAACAGTTAGAATATACATTTTGCAGCATTCAGATTGCTGCAGACGCGAGATTTAACACTCAGAAGATTGACCCTTACAGAATAAATTCCTAATTTTGTATTCACAAGTAAAATCTAAAATCAAAGTATATGATGAGATTTTTTGCGATATTAGTCGTATCACTTGTGAGCAGTATAGGCGCTTGTAGTCAGACGGTAGTGACTGATAGTGACAGGGTGGCTTTTGAACGGCATTTGTCGGAAACGTTTGCGGAATACTATCCGGTGCAATTGCTTCAGCGGATGTATCGGCAGATGGATGCTTATGCGCACGACAGCGTGAAAGGCAGATATGTACTGTCCGATTTCGGAAATTCGGAAGGCAACTGCGTGGCTGCCGACCATTCGGAAGATGGGCCGCAGATGACTTACACGCCCACCCGCATGGTGGGGAAAGAACAGGGTTTTGCTGCTACTGACCGCCACTATGACGATCGGGCTTTCCCCGACTCCTTGCGTCAGGCATTCAAGAGCTGCTTTTCCCAATTGCGCCACGACTATCCCAACAAACGGAAATGGCAGAAAAGCATGCTTTCGAGCCTGACGGCTTTCAAGAAGGAGGCGAAGCATATGCCGATGTTTTTCGCCGAAGTGCAGCGTGAGTATGGCGACAATCTGTCACTTTATGTGAAGGACTTGTTTCACGAATCCGTCCTGCTTGATGGGAGCCAGTATCAGCGTTTCCTTCGCCGTCCATCGGCCACTCGACTTTTGTGCGACAAGGGGGTGCAGTTTGTGATGGGCATAGCGCTCTATCGCCTTTGGCTTGAAGGCCGGTCGGCCGCGACGGACAGCGGACAGTAAGAAAATGTCGTTTGGAAAAATCAGAAGCGGCAGGAAGACTCTGGTGATGAGGCTTCCTGCCGCTTTGTTTGGGGTGAATTGGTCAAAACTCGTTCATTTCCGTCCGAAGTCGGCCGGCACTTCGCCCCATTCGCTGGTTTGCCATTTGAGGAGGGGAATGTCGCTGTAGTCGTTTTGTTGCAGCCAGGCTTCGGCCCGTTCGATGAGCTGGAAGAGGGCTTCGGTGCGTGGGGTGCGAGCCAGCTTGGTGCGGCACTTCCGGGCCTTCACCCAGAGCAGGGCGTTGCGGCTGTCGGAGTAGACGGTCATCCGCACGCCCTTCTGCTTGAGCAGCGCCAGGGCATGCACGATGGCGAGAAATTCGCCGATGTTGTTGGTGCCGTGAACGGGTCCGTAGTGAAACACCGTCTGCCCCGTGGCCAGATAGACACCGCGGTATTCCATCGGGCCCGGATTGCCCGAGCAGGCAGCATCCACCGCCAGGGCGTTGGCCGTGACCTGCGGAGGCAGTGGCAGCACCGTGTCGTGGCGGTCGG
>DAIRWG010000041.1:0-3830 GCA_036802405.1 Alloprevotella sp. | reverse complement strand
AGGGCACCGGCCACGCCTTTCACTTGGGCTTCGCATTCGGCCCAGTTGTCGTAGATGCCCGGTTCGCGTCCTTCCCACACGACGTAGTATTTTTTTGCCATAGAAATGTCTGGATAATGTTCGGATTTGGGGAATGAGATGTAGAAATGGGGTGTAAGGGAGAGGCCGCGTCACTTCACGCGGCGGTTGAGCTGGTTGTTGGCCTTGGCTGGTTTCGACTTTCCCACGCGCTTGCCGCTGGGCTTGCGGCCCTTGTGCTCGGCACGGGCTTTCCATGCAAAGGGGTTGTGCGATGCTTTCGTTTGCTTCATGAGGAGGGGGTGGGGAGGTTTGCTCCCGCAAATGGGTGTTTTAGGAAGTGCAAAGTTAAAAATAAATCCTAAAACTTGGCCATTCAGAAAGTAATGCCTATTTTCGCCTCACGCACTGCGGTACGATGGGCGAAAGCCTGTGGCGGCGGTGCCCCAATCATCCTGTTTTATTCACCCCACATCGGCGGGCGCATTTCATTGAGCCGCCCGCACATGGCCAGAGCTTCCGGCTGGGCAGCCGGAGCATCGAAGCCGTGATCCGATGGCTAACCCAAATCTCCCAACGAACTCTACATCATGGAAATCTTCAGTCAGCTGAGCCAGTTCTTGGCATCTCCCTCCGGGCAAGTAGGCATAGTGGTCCTCGTCTTTGCCCTCACCATCGTGGCATTCATTGCCGACAAGGTGCGTTCCGACATTGTGGCACTCTGCTCGCTGGCCCTGTTGCTGGTGACCAATGTGCTGACCCCCGGCGAAGCCTTGGCCGGATTCTCCAATTCGGCCGTGGTGATGATGATCGGCCTCTTTGTGGTGGGCGGCGCCGTGTTCCAGACGGGCTTGGCCAAGATTATCAGTGGCCGCCTGCTCAAGCTGGCCGGCACGAGCGAGGTGAAGCTCTTCTTCCTCGTGATGCTCGTGACGTCGGTGGTGGCGGCCTTTGTGAGCAACACGGGCACAGTGGCCCTGCTGCTCCCCATCATCCTGGCCATGGCCAAGTCGGCCGGCACGAGTCCGGCCAAACTGATGATGCCGCTGGCCTTTGCCAGCTCGATGGGCGGTGTGCTCACCCTCATCGGCACCCCTCCCAACCTGATTGTCGACGGCTATCTGCGCGACAACGGGCGTGAGGGCTTCGCCTTCTTCGACTTCCTGCCCATCGGCCTGATCGTGCTGGCGGTGGGCCTTGTGATGCTCTATCCGCTCTGCCGCTTTTTCCTTGGCAAGAAGGACAAGGGGCAGGATGAGGCCGGCGACGACCAGAGCCTGGCCCAGCTGCTGCACGAGTATCATGTAAACGAGCTCGTGTTTCGCCTGCAGCCGGCCGACGGCAGCAGCCACTTGGAAGGCCGCACGGTGGGCGAGCTCGACGTGCGCCGCCGCTACGGCATCACGCTGCTCGAGGTGCGCCGTTCGAACCGCAACATGTTCAGCCCCAACATCCAGGAAATGGTGGACGTGGACACCATCTTCCAGCCCGGCGACACGCTCTACGTGATCGGCCGCCGTGAGAAGGTGGACGAATTTGCCCGGGAATACCACCTCACCGTGTTCGAGGACCAGGAGCGCGAAGGCAAGGGCAAGCTCGACTTCTACGAAATCGGGCTGGCCGAACTGCTCATCTCGCCCGACTCGGCCATGATCAACCGCACGCTGCGCAGCGCCAACTTCCGCGAACGTTTCAACGTGAACGTGCTGGCCATCAAGCGCAGCGGCAAATACCTCTTCGAAGGCATTCTCGACTCCACCATCAAGGCGGGCGACATGCTGCTTGTGCACGGTGCGTGGAAGGGCATCGAGAGCATGGCCAAGAAGAACCGCGAGTGGATCGTGATCGGTTCGCCCTCGGAGGATGCCGAGAGCGTGGCGCTCGACCACAAGGCCCCCCTGGCCGCCGTCATCATGGCCGTGATGGTGTTTGTCATGGTCTTTGCCGACCAGATCGGCGTGAAGCCCGTGGCCGCCGTCATCATAGCCGGCCTGCTCATGGTGCTCACCCGCTGCGTGCGCAGTGTGGATGCAGCCTACAAGATGATCGGCTGGGAGAGCATCGTGCTCATAGCCGCCATGATGCCGATGTCGACGGCCCTGTCGAAAACGGGCATCTCGGCCTGGATTGCCACTTCGTTGGTGGAGGGCCTCCGTGCCTACGGGCCGATAGCAGCCATGGCTGGCGTCTACATCGTGACCTCCGTGCTCAGCACCTTCATCAGCAATTCGGCCACCGCCATTCTCGTGGCCCCCATTGCCTGGGCTGCAGCCGAGCAGCTGGGCGTTTCGCCCACCCCCTTCATGATGACGGCCGCCGTGGCAGCCAGCAGCTGCTTCGCCACGCCCATCTGCACCCCGCCCAATGCCATGGTGATGAACGCCGGCCACTACAACTTCATGGACTACGTGAAGGTGGGCCTGCCCTTGCAGGTGGTGATCGGCATCGTGGCCATTCTCACCATTCCGCTCTTCTTCCCCTTCTGAGGCGGATGGTTCAAACGCATACGACATACAACAAACAACCATCTTACGACAATGAAAAAGATTCTTTCCATTCTGGCCGCCTGCCTCGTGGCACTTGCGGTGGCTCTTCCCTCGCAGGCCCAATCGTTCAGAGCGGGCATCACCGGAGGCTTGAACATGACGAAACTCAAGATGTACGGTTCCGCCAAGGAGGCTGGGACTGACTTCAAGTCCAACAACCGCAACGGCTGGTTCATCGGCCCGAAGGTGGAGGTGAACACCGGGCTGGGCATCGGCTTGGATGCAGCCTTGGAGTTTTCGCAGCGCGACCTCAACATCACGACCACCGACCGCTATGGCGTGGAAACGAGTGAGAGCGAAAAGTACCGCACGATCGAGATTCCCGTCAACGTGCGCTACAGCATCGGACTGGGCAAGGTGGCCAGCGTGCATGTGAGCACCGGCCCGCAGTTTGGCTTCGCGCTCAACAACATGAAGTGGAGCAATGTCGGTTCGGGCCACAACTTCAAGCGCAACAACATGAACACCACTTGGAACGTGGGTGCCGGCATCCGTGTGCTCGACCACTTGGAAGTGGGTGTGGGCTACAATTTCGCCCTCGGACGTATTGGAAAGGCATTCCTGGAGAGTACGGAAGTCGGCGAAGTGGTCGGCACGGACGATGACTACCTGCTCAAGTACAAGACCAACACCTTCCAGGTGCAGGTGGCTTACTTCTTCTGACAAAATCCCTTCCACACTTCTTCAAAACGTAAACTCAGGCGCAGCGCAAGGTCTGCCCTCTCCCGCAAGTGAGGGGAAGAGCATGGCTTGCGCTGCACCGCAAATCGCTAAAAGATATGCTTAGATTAAACTGTTTCTTCCAGGCCAACGAGGGCAAGTACGACGAAGCCCTGCAGGCCGCCATCGCCCTGACCGCCGCTTCGCTCAAGGACGAGGGCAATGTGGCTTACGACACGTTTGAGAGCGCCACCCGTCCCGACGTGTTCATGATTTGCGAAACGTGGCAGGACGAGGCTTCGCTCAAGAAGCACATGGCTGCCGAGCATTTCGCCCTCTATGTGGGCCAGCTCGAGAAGCTCGGCACCCTCAAGCTCGAGCAGTTCGCCTTTCCCGAGAAGTAAAAGCCGCGGAAAGCAGCTTCTGCAGGACACCGCGCGGTGTCCTTAAGCATGAATCACCTTGATCTTGCGTTGTATGATTCAATTGCACCTGTCTTTGGGTGTGGAGCTATGACGCAGGATGAAGGTGATTCTTGTTTTTGTCAAACAATTAGAGTGTACAGTTTGTTGTTCGCATTATTGATTCAACGAGCATCCGAATGAG